>JBILVU010000044.1:0-39920 GCA_044370285.1 Prosthecobacter sp. | reverse complement strand
GCACACCGCGCACGGCTTCAACGATGCTTGGATCGAGCGTTCCACCAGCCAGTCCGCCTGGCTCGAAGTCATCGTGAACGGCGTCTCACGCATCCCGAAGCTCGTCAGCGATGGCACCCTCGTCGCCACCGCCGCTGGAAGCACGGCCTACGCTCGCAGCATGGGTGCCGCGCCCTTGCTCGCCGATACGCCCGCGTGGCTGCTCGTCGGCTCGAACGTGCTGGAGCCTGCGCACTGGCGCAGCGCTCTGCTTTCACCGGATACCACGGTGGAGATTCGCAGCCTCGATCCCCTGCACCGCCCGGTGGAGGCCTTTGTGGATGGTCAAAGCATCGGCGAGGTCGTCAGCATGCGGGCACGCCTTTCGCGTGCCGCCGCTGCGGAGCTCGTCTTTTGCGCCAGCCATGACATGGCGGAAAAAATCGCCGCCATTCAATTCGGAGCGTGATGAAACTCCTGCCGCTGCATCACGCTCACAACGTTCGCGAGATCATGCGCCGCTGGAAGGCGCTGCAAAAAGCCGCCGGCCTGCACGCCACCACACTCACCACCGTGGAAGGCCACGCGGTCATCGCCTACGAATCCAAAGCGGCGAAGGCAGGCGAGCCAGCCGTTTACCTTTCCACCGGCGTGCATGGCGATGAACCCGGCTCCATCTGGGGCCTGCTCCTATGGGCGGAAAAGCACCTCACCATGCTCCAGCGCGGCTCCTTTCTCCTGCTGCCCCTGGTCAATCCCATCGGCACCTCGCTGAACACGCGTGTCGATCATCACGGCCACGATCTGAACCGCCGCTTTCACCTCGCCGATGATCCGTTCAGCACCGCGTGGCAAACCTGGATCAAAGGCCGCGCCATGATCGCCGGACTCTGCCTGCATGAAGATTACGATGCGCAGGGCTGCTACCTCTATGAACTCAACCACCGCCGCCAGCCACTGGGCCGCGAGATCCTGACCCGATGCGCCAAACCCATCGCCATCGATCCACGCACCCGCATCGATGGCCAGCGAGCGCTTCATGGCCTCATCCGCCCGAAAAAAATTCCCACGAACCTCCCCGGCATGCCGGAGGCCATTGAACTAAATCTCCGAGGCTGCCCGCTCACCTTCACCTTTGAAACACCGTCGGAATTCTCGCTCGATGACCGAGTGGCCACGCAGATGCGCTTCATCAGCGCTGCTTTGGAGGTCATCAACGCATGAGGTGGTGCCTTCTCATCGTCTGCGCCCTGCTTGGCGCCTGCGCCAGTTCCTCGCAAAAAGACACCGAGGTGCTCTGCGCCACCGATTGGGTGAGCTTTGATGGCAAAACGATGCCGTGGAAATCCTGGGGCACTCCCGCCGATCAAAAACCCAAGGCGATCGTCATCGCCATCCACGGCCTCAGCGGCGCCACCTCGGACTTCTGGCCGCTTGGCGAGCATCTCTCGAAGCACGGCATCGCCGTCTATGCCTATGAACTTCGCGGCCAAGGCAACGATCCCGATGTCGCAGCTCGTGGCGACATCGAAAGCGCCCGCCTTTGGCAAAAAGACCTCACCACCTTTCACAAGCTCATCAAGCGCCGCCACCCCCGTGTACCCGTCATCTGGTATGGCGAGAGCCTTGGCAGCCTCATCGCCGCCCACACCGCCGCCAATCGTCCCCGCTGGGGCGATCCCGATGGCCTCATCCTCGCCTCGCCCGTCGCCGGACTGCGCATGGCGATGAGCGGCTTTCAGCGCTGGCTGCTCGAAGCCGCCGCCGCCATCTCACCGCGCACGCGTTATTCTCTCGGCGATCTCGCCGGTGTGAATGAAAAAGACATTCAGGTCACTTCCACCACCACCCACGGCAGCCAGATGGCGAAAACGCCGCACCACATCAGCGCCTTCAGCCTGCGACTCCTCACCGAGATCGGCCAAATGATGGACGCCAATCCCGACGTCGCCAAACGATTGAAAATGCCCGTGCTCTTCCTCGCCTCGCCGCACGACATCCTCTCCTCCACCGATCAGATTCAAAACTGGTTCGGCCAGATGCGCAGCGAGCAAAAAAAACTCCTCTGGTTCACCCGCTCCTACCACCTTCTGCTTCACGATGTGCAGCGTGAGGAAGTCGTTCGTGATGTCGAAGCCTGGCTAAACAAGCTCAGTTCGCGAAGCTAAAGCTGTCCGCCGTCACCATCGTCAATACGGTCAATACGGTCTTCTTATCCCCGCCTCACCTCTGCGGTGCATACGGATACCAGCGCCCCTGATACCATTGTCCCTGCGGCTGCTGCTGTTGCGCCGGATATGGATACGGCTGCTGCTGAGGATAAGGCTGCGCATAGCCCGGTGGCGGATACGCGGCCTGCTGAGGATACGGCTGCTGGTAGTAGTATCCCTGCTGCTGCGGCGGATACGCAGGCGCTTGCTGCTGAGGAGGTGGCTGTTGCGGCGCAGGCTTGCCATCGCGCCCCATCGCCCTCACCCCTGCGGCGGCCACACCACCCGTCGCCTTCACCGTGGCCCCGGCGAGACCTCCGGCCACGCTCAAAGGCGTCGTCACCAGCGAACAAGCATTCAGGCACACAGCCGCACCGAGGATCAAAAAGCATCGAAAAGTCATCCCCGCCTCCTACCACGCCCCTTCTCTCCATGCCACACGCAACTTTCATGTCTCTCGAAGCGTGCTAGAACCAAGCAACCAGGAACGAAGAACCAAGAACCGAAGATGAACCTCCCCATCCGCCCGCGCCGCAACCGCCAGTCCCCCGCCATCCGTGATCTCGTGCGAGAGACCGATTTGAATCCCGGCCACCTCATCTACCCGCTCTTTTTCCAGGAAGGCACCGACAACACGCCCATCGCCTCCATGCCCGGCTGCACGCGTTGGAGCCTCGACGGCCTCGTGAAGGAAGCCGGTGAAGCCCACGCCCTCGGCGTGCCTGCCGTGGTCCTTTTCCCAAGCATCCCCGATGAACTCAAAACCCGCGATGCCGCTGCCTGCGCCGCTGATGACGGCCTCGTGCCTCGTGCCATCCGCGCTTTGAAAAAAGCCCACCCAAGCCTCACCGTCATCACCGAAGTCGCCCTCGATCCTTACAACAGCGACGGCCATGACGGCCTCGTCTCCGTTGACGGTCGCATCTTGAACGATGAAACCGTCGCCGTGCTCCAGCAGCAGGCCCTTTGCCACGCTCGTGCCGGGGCCGACATCGTCGCGCCGAGCGACATGATGGACGGTCGCGTCGCCGCCCTTCGCAGCGCTCTCGATGGGGCTGGTTACGAAGCCGTTTCCATCATGAGCTACACCGCGAAGTATGCCAGTGCCTACTACGGCCCCTTCCGCGGCGCTCTCGATTCCGCCCCGCGTGCAGGCGACAAGAAAACCTACCAGATGGACCCCGCGAACTATCGCGAGGCCCTCCGCGAAGCCGCTCTCGATGAGGCCGAAGGTGCCGACATCCTCATGGTCAAGCCCGCTGGCCCCTACCTCGACATCATCACCCGCATCCGCAGCGCCACTCCCCTGCCCATCGCCGCTTACCAGGTCAGCGGCGAGTATCTCATGATCAAATCCGCCGTCGCCGCCGGTTGGCTCGATGAGGCCAAAATCGTCCACGAATCCCTCATCGGCATCCGCCGCGCCGGAGCCGACATGATCCTCACCTACTTCGCCAAAGATTGGGCCGCTGCGCATTCAAACACCCTTTGATTCGATCCAAACGCGAATCCAAGCCGAATGAAAACCAATGACCACGAATGGTATAAAGCCCATTCATTCGCGGACATTCGCGTCTCATTCGTTTTCATTCGCGTGAGTTGATTGGGGCTTTTGCCCGTCATGATAGATTTCCAAATCCAGAATCGTTTCTGGATTTAGAAATGCTCAAAGAAGCCTCCATCTCCCTCGACGACACCTCTTCCGCGCCCGGCACCGAGCGCACATTGGCCATCCTGGAACTCCTCGGTCGCCATCGCGCCGGACTGAGCCTCACCGAGATCGCTCGCGAGCTCGATCTACCCGTAAACTCGGTCTTCCGCATCACTGGCACGCTGCACAATCGCGGCTACCTTCAGCGCCGTGAGGACGACAAGCGTTTCGTGCTCACGAACAAGCTCTTCGACCTGTCCCGCCCGCAGGTTCGAGAAAAAAGCCTCGTCGTCTGCGCTTTGGAGTCGCTGAAGTGGCTCCGCGATGAATCCGGCGAGACCACGCAGCTCCTCACCAGCGTGAATCACAAGATGACCGTGCTGGAGCAGTGCATCTCGTCGCAGCCCATCAAGGTCAGCAGCACTGTCGGCCTCCAGGTGCCCATGTATTCCTGCGCCCCCGGCAAGGCCGTGCTCGCGCATCTCCCGCCCGCTGAACTCGATGCCTTCTTCGCCAGTGTGAAGCTCAAGCAATACACGCCCACCACGCTCGCCACCCGCAGCGCCCTGGAAGCCGATCTTACCAAAACGCGCAAGCTCGGCTACGCCACCGATCTCGCCGAAGGTCTCGAAGGCATCCACTGTGCCGCCGCTGCGGTGCTGGATGAATACCATTACCCCGTCGCCGCCGTCACCGTCATGTCCCCTTCCTTCCGCCTGAAACGCGATCAATTCGAAAAACTCGGCCACCTCTGCATCCAAGCCGCCGAAACCATCACCCGGAGGCTCCTCGCATGAAAAAACTCCTCTTTGCGTTCTCTGCGATCCTTTGCGGCCATTCCCTCGCGGCCCCGACACCTCAACAACTCGACTTCTTCGAGTCCCGCATCCGCCCCATCCTCGCGCAGGAATGCTACGAGTGCCACAGCACCGCCACGAAGCAGAAAGGCGGCCTCGTGCTCGACTCCCGACCCGGCTGGCAAACCGGCGGCGACTCCGGCGATGCCATCAAGCCCGGCGATCCGAAAAACTCCCTCCTCCTCCAAACCCTCCAACACGAGCACGAAGACCTCAAGATGCCCAAAAACGGCGCGAAGCTCGACGCCAAGGTCATCGCCGATTTCGAGCAGTGGATCCTCGAAGGTGCCCCCGATCCCCGCGATACCGCGCCGACCAAAGAGCAGGTCGAAAAAGAGACCGCCTGGTCTGCCACCCTCGAACGCCGGAAGGAGTGGTGGGCCTTCCAAAAGATCAAAACTGAAAACTCAAAGCTCAAAACCATCGACGACTTCATCGACGCCGAGCTGAATAAACAAAACCTCCCCGCCGCTCCACCCGCCGATGCCCAAACCCTCCGCCGACGCATCAGCTACATCCTCACCGGTTTGCCTCCGTCGGAATGGTCCGACAAGTCGGACCCGTCAGACCAAATCAACGCCCTCTTAAACTCCCCCGCCTTCGGCGAAAAATGGGCCCGCCATTTCCTCGACTGGGTCCGCTACGCCGAATCCTACGGTTCCGAAGGCGATCCCGCCATCCCTTACGCCTACCGCTACCGCGACTACCTCATCCGCGCCTTCAACGACGACGTTCCGTATCCTCAGCTCGTCAAAGAAGCCATCGCCGGTGATCTCTTGCCAAAGCCACGCCTGAAGAACGGCCTCAACGAAAGCGCCATCGGCATCGCGCAGCTTCGCATGGTGCTACACGGCTTCTCGCCCGTCGATTCGCTCGATGAGATGGTCACCTTCACCGACAACCTACTCGACACCGTCACCAAGACCTTTCAGGCTCTGACCGTAAGCTGCGCCCGCTGCCACAACCACAAGTTCGACGCCATCTCCCAGGCCGATTTCTACGCTCTCTACGGCATCTTCACCAGCACCCACCCCGCCATCATCGACGCCAACGCCCCCGGCACCGGCGACGCCATCCGCGCCGAACTCCAAAAACTTAAAACCGAGATCAAGACCACTCTCATCACCAACTGGCTCTCCAAACTCCCGTCGGCCTCTGAACAACCAAGAACAAAGAACAAAGAACCAAGAACGAAGAACCAAGAACAAAGAACTCCAACCTTCACCTTCCACGGCCTCCCCCACACCCCACCCGGCGAATTCACCCTCACCGAAAACACCCTCCGCATCCATCCCAGTGGCTACCTCTCCAGCCCTCTCTCCCCAAAAGACCGCGCCGTCCTCTTCACCGACCGCTTCAAAAATCCCGGTGGCACACTCTGGTTCCGCATCGCTGGAAACGGTGGCGTGAAGGCCAAATACGTCGTCCAAAATTACCCACGCACCGGCACCATCCACAAGGCCATCGAACTCAAAGACGCCAAAGACGAAAAGCTCGCCTGGCGCAGCCTCGACCTCGACTTCTGGAAGGACGACGAAATCTTCCTCCAGTTCACCACCGCCGCCGACATGCCTGCGGAATACAAAGCCGACGCCCCATCGTGGTTCATCCTCACCGACGCTGTCATCACCAAAGACAAGACCCCACCAGGAGCGCGGACGCCCTCGTCCGCATCCCCGTCTCAACTCATCGCCGCCTGGCAATCCAACACCCTCACCGATGCCGACGCCGAAGCCCTCGACGCCCTCATCCAATCCAAAAAACTCTCCCTCGACTCCATCACGCCACTCCTCTGCCGCTACCGCGACCTCGAAGCCAAGCTCCCTCTTCCCACTCGCGTGCCCGGCGTCATCGAAGCCGACGCCAAAGACGCCGCGCTCTTCGTCCGAGGCGATCACAAACAGCCCGCCGAGATCATCCCGCGCCGTTTCCTCGACGCCCTCGATCCCACGCCCTTCGCCACCAAGCAAAGCGGTCGCCTCGAACTCGCCGAGCGCATGGCCGACATGAAAACCAACCCGCTCACCGCCCGCGTCATCGTGAATCGTCTTTGGCATCACGTCTTCGGCCGCGGCATCGTCGCCACGACCGACAATTTCGGCAAACTCGGCGATCTCCCCACACACCCTGAGTTGCTCGACTTCCTCGCCCAGCGCTTCATCGACAGCGGTGGCAGCATCAAAGAGATGGTGAAGCTCATGGTGTCTTCGAAGACGTTTCAGCGGAGCTCACAGTTCTCAGTTCTCAGTTCTCAGTTGGACCCAGAGAACAAGTTACTGAGTCATTGGAGCATGCGTCGCCTCGAAGCCGAGGCCATTCGCGATTCCATCGTCACCTTGTCGGGCAAGCTCGACACCACGCTCTACGGCGAATCCGTCGGCAGCGGGGAGCCACGACGCAGCATCTACGTCAAAGTCATCCGCAACGCCCTCGACCCGTTTCTCACCACCTTTGACCTTCCCGTTCCTTTCAGTGCCCGTGGCAAACGCGATACCACCAACGTCCCCGCGCAATCCCTCACGCTTCTCAACGACAGCAAAGTCATCGACTGGTCACGCAGTTGGGCATCCAATGTCGTCTATGCTCTCAAAGATCGCACGGACGACGTGAGCGTTCGTCATATGTTCCGCCAAGCCTACTCCCGCGATGCCAGCGATGACGAAGTGAAGCAAAGCCTCGCCTACCTAGCCACCCTTCAGCAGGAAAGCAGCGAGCAAGCCCGCGAACTCGCCGCGCAGGAAGAAAAGATCACCGCATTGAACCGCCAGATCACGGCCATTCTCGATCCCGCACGCACCAAGCTCCAAAACGAGCGCAAACTCCCCATCGCACCCACCGATCTGCCAGAAGCCCTCGCCGAATGGACCTTCGACAAGGATTTGAGCGATACCAAGGGTCGCATGAACCTCGAACTCGTCGGCGCTGCCCGCATCGAAAACGGCGCACTCATCCTCGATGGCAAATCCATGGCCAAATCCGGCTCCTTGCCGAAAAAACTCACCGCCAAGACCCTCGAAGCCTGGGTCATGCTCGACAACCTCTCCCAGCGCGGCGGCGGCGTGCTCACCGTGCAGGGCAAAGACGGCGTGCTCTTCGACTCCATCGTCTTTGCCGAAAAAACACCCGCGCATTGGGTCGCGGGCAGCAACTTCTTCGAGCGCAGCGAACTCTTTGAAGGCCCCGCCGAATCTGAGGCCGCCGCACGCCCAGTGCACATCGCCGTCGTCTATCAACCCGACGGCACCATCAGCGGCTATCGCGATGGCAAACCCTACGGCATCACCTACCGCAAAGCCCCCGCCGCCGTCTTTGACACCGACTCCAGCCAGGTCCTCCTCGGCTGCCGCCACGGCTCTCCTTCCGGCAACAAAGGCCTCGCTGGTCGCATCTTCCGCGCCCGCCTCTACGACCGCGCTTTGACGCCCGAAGACATCGCCAAGACCGCCCGCATCGAAGCCTCAACGATCACCGAAGCTGACATCCTCGCCACGCTCACCAATGAGCAGCGCACTCAACTCACGCGCCTTAAAGCGCAGCGTGATGCAATGAACCAAGTACTCGAAGCCGCGCGAACTTCGATGAGCGGCGATGATCCAAAAATTCAAGCATGGACGAGCCTCGCGCAGAGCCTCGTCAACCTGAAGGAGTTCATCTATCTCCAATGATCACGCATTCAGAACTCGCGACAGCGTCCTGGAGTGCGCCGGACCTCCGGCGCTTTCGAACGTCCCTAGGCCTCCGCAAAGCTCCAGAGGGCTGGAGCAGTCCAAAACGCTCACGCACTTTCGCGCATGCTTCACCACTCAAACTTCACCGGAAAATCCGGGCAGAGCTTCGAGGTCGTCGCCTCCGGCACATCATGTCTATAGAAAGTCATGTTCCCGTCTTCGTCACAGAACCAGACTTCCTCGGCTCCACGAGCAAAGTAGAGCTGCATCTTGCCCATCATCTCGACCACGCTGTTGGAATAGGAACGAACTTCGACGCAAATCTCCGGCGCGATGGGCATGGTGTAAGCCCGGCGATAGGGCCGCAGACGATCCGTGGAAACCCAGGACACATCAGGAACCTTCACACCGTCGTTGGTCTCCACCGCGCACTCGGTGATCACACGACCTGCGGGCAGCATCTCTGCCAGCTTTCGGGCAATTTCAGACTGAAAACCACCGTGCCAGTTGGATGCAGGACTCATGACGATTTGGTTAAAACGATTCGTTTCGATCTTGTAGGGCAGGTCCTGCAAGGTCGGGTCTTCGCAAATTTCTTTCCAGGTGCGCATGACGGAATGATGCCTCCCGGACCGGCTTCCCGCAACATTCAATTCTCCCTCTCATGAACACCCTTTCCCGCCGCCACCTCCTCTCCCGCGCCTCCACCGGCTTCGGCATGGCCGCTTTGGCAGGTCTCATGCAGGAAGAAACTCACGCCGCCCTCGTGAATCGAGCCAAGCGCTTCGCGCCGAAGGCACGCAGCGTGATCTTTCTCTACATGAGCGGCGGCGTGTCACACGTCGATTCGTTCGATCACAAGCCGATGCTCAAGAAGTTCGAAGGCAAGCCGATGCCGGGTGCGGTGAAGAAGACGCAGTTCAACAACAACGGCACCGTTCAGCCGTCGCATTGGGACTTCAAACGCTACGGGCAGTCGGGACTCGAAGTGAGCGATCTCTTTCCGCAGATCGGCGGCGTGGCGGATGACCTCTGCATGATCCGTAGCATGACCGCGAAGTTCAGCGAGCATGCGCAGGGAAACTTCTTCATGCACACTGGCTTTCCCTTTTTGGGTAATCCTAGCGCTGGAGCATGGACCAGCTACGGCCTCGGCACCGAGTCACGCGATCTCCCTGGTTACGTCGTTCTGCAAAGCGGCGGCGCAGCGACTCCGCATGGCGGTGTGGGCCTTTTCAGCAACGGCTTCCTACCCGCGCAGCATCAGGCCAGCGTCGTGAAGGCCGATGAAGCCGAAGCCGTCACGAATATCCGTCCACGTCAGCCTCACGATATGCAGCGCCGCCAGCTCGACTTCATCGGCGCGATGGACAAACGCTTCGCCAGCACCACGCAGCACGACATGCACGTCGAGGCCGCCATTTCGAACTACGAGATGGCCTGGCGCATGCAAGCCGCCGTGCCCGACCTCTGCGACATCTCCGGCGAAACCGAGGCGACCCAAAAACTCTACGGCCTCGACGATCCCGAGCCAAAAAAAGCCGCCTACGCCCGCCAGTGTCTGCTTGCCCGCCGACTCGTCGAACGCGGCGTGCGTTTCATCGAACTCAGCACGCTCGCCTACAACGTCGGCGGCGGTAACGGAGCCAATCCTTGGGATCACCACGGTGCGATCAAAGAAGGCCACGGCAAGATGGCCAACCAGATCGACCAACCCATCGCCGCGCTCATCAAAGACCTCCGCTCACGCGGTCTGCTCGACAGCACGCTGCTCGTCTGGGCCGGCGAATTCGGCCGCACGCCCTTCGCTCAAGGCAACAACGGCCGCGATCACAACCCCTACGGCTTCACCGTCTGGATGGCCGGCGGCGGCATCAAAGGCGGCCACGTTTACGGCTCCACCGATGAATTTGGCTACAACGCCACCGAAAACGTCTGCACCGTCTATGACCTCTGGGCCACCGTTCTCCATCAGATGGGCATCGACCACGAACAACTGACCTATCGCTTCAGCGGTCGCGACCTGCGGCTCACCGATGTGCATGGGAATGTGCTGCGGGACATCATCGCATGATGAATTCCTCGTTCACTCGCCGCCAGATGCTCACCAGCGCCTCCACGGGCTTTGGGATGGCAGCGTTGGCAGGTTTGATGCAGGCAGAGACGCCGATGGTGCATCGGGCAAAGCGTTTTGCGCCGAAGGCACGCAGCGTGATCTTTTGCTACATGAGCGGCGGCGTGTCGCACATCGACTCGTTTGATCCGAAGCCACTCCTCGAGAAATACGAGGGCAAGCCGATGCCCGGCGAGGTGAAGAAGACGCAGTTCAACAACAACGGCACCGTCCAGCCCGCACACTGGGCCTACAAGCGCCACGGTCAGTGCGGCATGCCAGTGAGTGACCTCTTTCCGCACATGGCCACGGTGGCCGATGAGCTATGCGTGATCCGCAGCATGACGGCGAAGTTCAGCGAGCATGCGCAGGGAAATTTCTTCATGCACAGCGGCTTTCCCTTCGTCGGCTATCCCAGCGCCGGAGCGTGGGCCAGCTACGGCCTCGGCACCGAATCGCGAGATCTTCCGGGCTACGTCGTGCTGCAAAGTGGCGGTGCCAGCGTGCCACATGGCGGCGTCGGCTTGTTCAGCAGCGGATACCTTCCCGCCCAGCATCAGGCCTCCATCATCAAGGTCGATGAGGCCGAAGCCGTGAAAAACATCCGCCCGCAGGAGCCATTCGCTACGCAGCGCAAACGCCTCGAATTCATCAACTCGATGGATCGCCGCTTTGCCGCCACCACGCAGCACGACACGCATGTGGAGGCCGCCATCGCGAACTACGAACTCGCCTGGCGCATGCAATCCGCCGTCCCCGAGCTTTGCGACCTTTCCGGCGAATCCGTCGCGACCCAAAAGCTCTACGGCATCGACCAAACCGGCACCACTACCGCCGCCTACGGCCAGCAATGTCTGCTTGCGCGTCGTTTGGTCGAGCGAGGCGTGCGTTTCATCGAGCTGAGTTGCCTGCCGCAGAAGATAGGAGCCGGACAAGGCCCCAATCCCTGGGATCAGCACGGTGAGATCAAAAAAGGCCACGGCAACATGGCCCATCAGGTCGATCAGCCCATCGCCGCGCTTGTCAAAGACCTCAAATCACGCGGCCTGCTCGACAGCACCCTTGTCGTGTGGGCAGGAGAGTTCGGCCGCACGCCCTTTGCCCAAGGCACCGATGGTCGCGATCACAATCCCTACGGTTTCACCATCTGGATGGCGGGCGGCGGCATCAAGCCCGGCCACATCTACGGTGCCACCGACGACTTCGGCTACCACGCCATCGAAAACGCCTGCACCGTCTACGACATGTGGGCCACCGTGCTGCACCTCATGGGCATCGACCACGAACAGCTCACCTACCGCTTCAGTGGCCGCGACCTACGGCTCACCGATGTGCATGGGAATGTGCTGAGGGACATCATCGCGTAGCTTCAACGCCCAGATGCTTCACAAGGAAGGCCCACTCATCGGCGGTCTTCTCGATCATCTTGTTTAAGGCGGTGCCAGCACCATGACCGGCGCTGGTTTCGATGCGAATGAGAACCGGCGGGCCGTCCTTGGCCTGGCTTTCCTGAAGACGAGAGCCGAATTTGAAGCTGTGCGCAGGCACCACGCGGTCGTCGTGATCGCCGGTGAGCACGAGGGTGGCAGGGTAGCGAGTGCCGGGCTTCAGATTGTGATAGGGCGAGTAGCTGAGCAGGGCTTTGAACTCCGCACCGTTCTCCACACTGCCGTAATCACTGCGCCAGCCCCAGCCGATGGTGAATTTCTCAAAGCGCAGCATGTCGAGCACGCCAACCGCAGGCAACGCAGCGGCATAGAGCTCAGGCCGCTGTGTCATGCAGGCACCCACGAGCAGGCCGCCATTGCTACCGCCCTGGATCGCGAGCTTGGCGCTGCTCGTGTATTTGTTCGCGATGAGCCACTCGGCGGAGGCGATGAAGTCATCGAAGACGTTTTGCTTGCCCAGCTTCACCCCGGCGAGATGCCAGTCGCGGCCGTATTCGCCGCCGCCGCGCAGATTTGGCATGGCAAAGACACCGCCCATCTCCAGCCACACGGCTCGTGAGACGGAAAACGACGGCGTGAGGCTGATGCTGAATCCACCGTAGCCATAAAGCAGCGTCGGATTTGAGCCGTCGAGCTTCAGTCCCTTCTTGTGAACGATGAACATCGGCACCTTCGTGCCATCCTTGCTGGTCACAAAGACCTGCTTCGTCTCAAAGGCTGCGCCATCGAATTTCACCTCCGGCTTCCGCCAAAGGGTGCTCTCACCACTTTCGAGGTCCATGCGGTAGATCGCTCCCGGCTCGGTGAAGCTCGTGAATGTGTAGAACGTGCTTTTATCCGTGCGATGACCGCCAAAGCCTCCCGCCGAGCCGATGCCGGGCAGCTTCACCTCGCGGATGAGCTTTCCATCCATGTCGAAGCACTTCACCTCCGTCTTCGCATCGCGGAGATACTGGCAGAACATCTTGCCGCCGACGGTGCTCACGTTTTCCAGCAGCACCTTCGGCACCTCCGGCACGATCACCCGCCAGTTGCCACGCTGCGGCTTGCGGATGTCGATGGCAATGACCTGGTAGCAGGTGGCATTCAGATCGGTGTGGAAGTAAAAAATCGGGCCGACGTTGTCGATGAACTCGTAGCGGGCATCGTAGTCATTCAGCAGTTCTACCACCGGGGCGTCAGGAGCGATCTTTTTGTAGAAGAGCCGGTTCTTCGGCTCCGTGCCGAGCCACACGGGGATGATGAGATATTCGCCATCCTCAGTCACATGACCGCCAAAGCCCCATTTCGGCTCGTCCTGGCGTTCATAGACCAAGACATCCTCTTTCTGGCTCGTGCCGAGCTTGTGGAAGTAGAGCTTATGAAACTCGTTTTTGGCCGTGAGAGCCGCTCCAGCCTTCGGTTCATCGTAACGGGCATAAAAGAAGCCGCTGCCATCTTTGAGCCATGAAATGCCGCTGAACTTCACCCAGCGGATCACATCCTCGAGATCCTTGCCACTGGCGATGTCACGCAGGCGAATCGTGTTCCAATCGCTCCCCGCCTCCGAAACGCCGTAGGCGATAAGTTTGCCATCCTCGCTGGCTTCGTAGTCACTGAGTGAGGTGGTGCCATCCTTCGACATCGCATTCGGATCGAGCAGCAGCGCCGCTTTTTCCTCCAAAGACTCCGCCGTCATCAAAACAGGCTGGTTTTGCAAACCGCTGTTATGCGAATAAAACCACCGTCCGCCTCGCTCGAAGGGCATGCCCACCCGTTCGTAGTTCCACAGCTCCTTGAGCCTCGATTGGATCTCGGCACGACGCGGCAGCTTCTCCAGATAGCCGAACGTGACCTCGTTTTGAGCCTTCACCCACTTTTTGGTCTCCTCCGAATTGTCATCCTCCAGCCAACGATACGGATCAGCGATCTTCACGCCATGCAGCGTCTCCACGACCTCCTCCTTGCGGGTGGTCGGATAGGTCAACGAGTCGGCGGCAAGGGCGGAGACAGTCATGGTGAGAAGGACGAACGGGCGCATAAGCTGAAAGTCTCCGCCACTGGCGAGGACTTATCAACTCAGCGAATCCTTTGAAGGAGCGAAATCAAGCTTCGGGAGCCGCTGGCTCATCCGATACCACCTCAGCCGGGGCTTCGGGAGCAGCTTCGGCCGTGCTTTCACCTTCAACAGCTGGGGCTTCCTCCTCCTCGGAGATCACCGTGGCCACGTCCTGGATGGTTTCGCCTTCGTTCAGCGACATGAGCTTCACGCCCTGGGCATTGCGGCCGGTTTCGCGGATCTGGCTGACCTTGATGCGCACGCTTTGACCTTTGCTGGTCATGAGCATGAGCTCGTCGGTTTCCTTCACGGCGAGAGCTGCGACGACTTTGCCGGTCTTCTCGGTCACATTCATCGTCGTGACCCCTTTGCCACCGCGATTGGTGAGAAGACGGTATTCGACGAAGGGGGTACGTTTGCCGAGGCCGTTTTCGCTAACAACGAGCACCATGGCACCTTCTTCGTTCGTGAGGCAGCTCACCAAGAAGTCGTCGGCATCCAGGGTGATACCGCGCACACCCGCAGTGTTGCGGCCGATGGGGCGCAGGTTCGGTGATTCGAGGTCTTCGCCCGTCTCATGGAATCGAGCAAACATGCCCTCATGCGTGACGAGGCAGACTTCCTTCGTGCCGTCGGTGAGCACCACATCGACGAGGTCGTTGCCTTCATCGAGCTTGATGGCGATGATTCCGTCCTTGCGGTAGTTTTTGAACTCTTCGAGGGCGGTTTTCTTCACCGTGCCGTCCTTTGTCGCGAAGAGCACATAACGATCCGCTGCCCACATGGCGTCGTCTTCAGCGCCTTGGGCCTTCAAGATGAGCACGCTGGCAATTTTCTCCTCCGTGCGAAGGTTCAGCACGTTTTTGATGCTGCGGCCTTTGCCGATGCGAGTGGCCTGCGGGATCTGATACACGCGCTCGACATACATGCGGCCCGTGTTCGTGAAGAAGAGCAGGAAGTCGTGAAGCTGAGCGCTGAAGAGATGCTCGACGAAGTCGTCGGTATCCTCCTCACTCTGCGCTTCGCGGGTTTCCATGCCTTTGAGGCCTTTACCGCCACGTCCTTGCAGTCGGTACTCAGCGGTGGGCGTGCGCTTGATGCTGCCCATGTGCGTCATGGTGACGATCGCGGCTTCGTTCGGAATGAGGTCCACGCTGTCGATGTCTCCAGAGACGGCCTCGATGCGAGTGAGGCGCGGCGTGGCGTGCTTAGCTTTGATGACGTTCAGCTCGTCTTTGATGATGGTGAGCACGCGTTGCTCGCTGGCGAGGATGTCGAGCAGGTCCTTGATGGTGGCGAGGATGGCGTCGTATTCGGCTTTCACCTTGTCACGCTCCATGCCGGTGAGCTGATAGAGGCGGAGCTCGAGGATGTCATCGACCTGCTTGTCGGTGAAGACGTAGCGTCCATCCTGGATGCTCGGCTGGCCGCGAATGAGGAGACCGAGCTGCTCAGCGGTGGCGACGGGGAAGGTGTAGGCCTTCAATCCGGCACGGGCTTCGTCGCGGTTGCGGCTGTCGCGAATGATCTTGATGAAATCATCGAGGCGGCTGAGAGCGAGGAGGAAGGCTTCGAGCTTCTCAGCCTGCACCTCCGCTTTGGCGAGCAGATACTTCGTGCGGCGGATGATGACCTCACGGCGATGCTCGATGTAGCAGGCGATGGCGTCTTTGATGCCAAATACACGCGGCCTGTTGCCATCGATGGCGAGCATGTGAACGCTGAAGGAGGCCTCCAGCTCGGTGTGCTTGTACAAATTGTTTAGCACCACCTGTGCCCGTGCATCCTTCTTCAAATCGACGACGAGACGGGAGTTCTCATCGGACTCATTTCGCACGCCACTGATCTCGGGGATGATTTTTTCGTTCGCGAGCTCGGCGATCTTCTTTTCCAGCTCGGCGCGGTTCACGTTGTAGGGGATCTCCGTGATGATGATCTGCTCGCGGTTGCCGTTTTCGACGATTTCCGCCTGACCACGGATGCGCACGCTGCCGTGGCCGGTTTCCATGTAATCGCGGATGCCCATGGTGCCCATGATGGTGCAGCCTGTGGGGAAATCGGGGCCTTTGACATGCGCCATCAGCTCCGGCGTGGTGATCGCGGGATTATCGATCTGCGCACAAACGGCATCCACGACCTCGCCGAGGTTGTGCGGAGGCATGTTCGTCGCCATACCGACGGCGATGCCCGTGCCGCCATTGACGAGAAGGTTCGGGAATGCCGCCGGGAAGACCGTCGGCTCAGTGAGTCGTTCGTCGTAGTTCGGGACGAAATCGACCGTGTCCTTGTCCATGTCCTGCATCAAAGCGCCGCCGAGGTGCGTCATGCGGGCTTCCGTATATCGCATGGCCGCCGGAGGATCGCCTTCCACGCTGCCGAAGTTCCCCTGCGGGTCGATCAAGGTCTCCCGCATAGCCCATTCCTGCCCCATGTGGACGAGCGTCGGGTAAATAACCGCCTCACCGTGTGGATGGTAATTACCCGAAGTGTCACCCGCGATCTTCGCGCACTTCACATGCTTCTTCGGCGGGTAGAGCGACAGCTCATGCATCGCGTAAAGGATGCGACGCTGGGAGGGTTTTAATCCGTCGCGCACATCCGGCAGAGCGCGGGAGATGATGACGGACATCGAGTAGTCGAGGAAGCTGTTCTTCACTTCTTCGGCGACCGAGATGGGGCGTGTGTTGGAGTCTTGCATTGAGGAAAACTATTTATTCTTAAACAGGGATGGCATTGTTTGCGGCATTGATTTTTACCGCATCGAAGACAGATTTTGCTAGTTCGCTCGCTGTCTGATTGAGCTGAGCGGGACTCATAGCTCTGTCGTAGCGAAGGTTTCTTGCAGGCTGGATCACGTTTGCAGACTCAATTGAGTAGCGATACTTGCCCAAGTTGACCACTAATGGAAAGACAATGTCAAAAGGTGTGACTCTAGGATTGGAAAAACCTGTAAGCACCAAAGTGAAAAGCAGCGAATCGCCGTATACTAAACGATAGCCGAACATATTCTCAGGGAGCTTTTCTGGCTTGGTTTGAAGAAGCATGTCCGCAGATTGCTTGTTCCAATCCAGCGCGAGATTGAAACCGCTACGACTATCAAAACCATCCAGCTTCCAACCAACTTTGGAAAAAAGTTGGTTAAGTGGCGCAAGCTTCTCCAAAGTATGTTCTGTTAAATCCAGAATAGTGCTAGCCAACCATTTTTGAAGCAGTTCCTCATTTCGAGCCGGAGCTGGAGATGATTCGGCTTTAAAACTCTGCGCAAAGAGTTTCATCTCTTTCTGCCAATCTTCGGGTTCCTCAATAGACTCACCATTGGCGGCTCGGACACCCAACTCTAGTGCGTCAACAACGCGCCAACCGATGAATTCGGCAAAAGGCTTAACATCGCCTGCATCTGCGGCGCTCAAGACACCCAAATACTCCTTTTTGGACTCCGTTCGCACAACAATAGGAACATAGCCGCGACGCAACAATGCATAGTTCACCATCAATCGCATCGTGCGGCCATTTCCGTCATCGAAAGGATGAATCACGCTGAAACGGTGGTGGAAGACGGATAGGAAAGAAACCAACTCTGTGCTGAAATCTTCAACTCCTGCCCTAAACCAGTCCATCAGTTCAGCCATTTCCCCAGGGGTAGCTTCTGGCGAGGAGAAGCAAAACATCTCGCCTGTCGCCGTCCGAACGTTGTTTGGCAAGGTCTTGTATTGCCCTGGGACGATCTGCTTGCGCGTTGGTTGACCGTCGGATGTCTGGCATTCCTTCCAAAACGGCTCTTTGAGAATGATGCGATTGAGATCGCGAACATCAGACTCAGTTATCGGGCGCTTATCAGCAGCCAGTGACCGAACGTATTCAATACCAAGGTCATGAGCCTTCATCTCTTCGTATTCACGAAGTTCATGTTGGCCGGTGGTTTTTCCCTGGATGAGTAAAAGCTCTGTTTCGCCGTAAGTAAGAGTGTTTCCTTCGATGTGATTGGAATGGTAGTTCCATTCGAGGCGCAACTTTTGCCATAGGCGGCGCTCGTTCTCTGGACTCAATGGTTGAGCAGCATCCCATTTAGCCTTCAATTCAGCTATTTGGCTGAGTAACTCGCTGGATGATTGAGTTTCGGCTTTCATGGTGGGTTACGCGTTTGCTTTCAAGGTCAATTCCGAACGCGGTGCGTTCCAAATTGGGAGAATTGTGGACGCAGTGCGTCCACAATTCGCAGGGGGCGGTCCGATCAAAGAATGCGTTAGACCGGCACCCGGCGAGACGACGAATGGTGCACGCGGGACGCCTGCGCTCCATCCCTGAAAAAACGCATCATGGAGTTTAGGGAATTTGTGACGCAGTGCGTCACAAATTGAAGGCGAGGCGAATTTCGAACGCAATGAGTTCGAAATTGGTGATTGGGCAGAAGTCTTGGATTTTCGACACAGTGTGTCGAAAATTAGTGAAGAGGCTGAACTCATGAATTTTAGACGCATTGCGTCTAAAATTGAGGTGGGAGAGATGTGAGGGTTCGCATTCATCACACATCCAAATTCCGCACATTCAGCGCATTCTCTTCGATGAAGTGCTTTCGAGGCTCGACGACATCACCCATGAGGATGGTGAAGATGCGTTCGGCTTCGTGGGCGTTGGTTTCGTCGAGCTGGATACGGAGGAGGGTGCGCTTGTTCGGGTCCATGGTGGTCTCGAAGAGCTGCTTGGCGTTCATTTCACCGAGACCTTTGAAGCGCTTGATCTCCATGCCGCGTTTGCCGATCTCCATGACCTTGTCGAGGATGCCGGGGATGCTGAAAACGGGGTGGACTTTGGCGTTATCGCCATCGCCTTCGATGACTTCGAAGAGCGGCTTGTCCTGGCTGCTGAAGTGATCGACATGCAGACCGAGGTCGTCGAGCTGCTTGAAGCGGGCTTTCATGCCGTGGGCCTCGTGAACTTCGATGAGGCGAGCACGACGGGTTTGCTTCGGCGCGGCACCGTTGGCGGGATCGACCTCCGGTTTGCCAAAGAGGTGCAGATCGTGGTTTTCGCGGGCGAAATTGGCCAACGCATCGCGGTCGAGAAGGTAATGGACGTGAACTTCGTTGCCTTCGCGGATGATGACGAGGTAATGCGGCAGCTCGGCGGTCTCCGTATTGCGATGCTGGAGGTAGGTTTCGAAGTCCGCGCCGTGGCGGCGGATGATGTCGGCAAATTTGGCCACAGGCACGAGCAAGCCAAGGATTTGCTTCAGCTTGTCGGATTCGACCTTCGAGTTGTCAGCCAAGTTGCGCAGATTGATCTCACCGGAGCCGAGTTCGAGCAGGATAGCGTCCATTTCGGCATCGCTCTGCACATACTCCTCGCGTTTTTTGCGGGTGACTTGGTAGAGTGGCGGCTGGGCGACATAAATGTGGCCGCGCTTCACCAGCTCGGGCATCTGACGGAAGAAGAACGTCAGCAGCAGCGTGCGGATGTGGCTGCCGTCCACGTCAGCATCGGTCATGATGATGATTTTGTGGTAGCGGAGCTTTTCGAGGTTGAAGCTGCCCTCCACCTCGCTGTCGCCGCCGATGCCGGTGCCGATGGCGGTGATCATGGTTTGAATTTCCTTGTTCGCGAGAACCTTCTCCAGCCGAGCCTTCTCGGTATTGATGAGCTTACCACGCAGCGGCAGGATGGCTTGGTTGTGACGGTTGCGGCCCATTTTGGCGGAGCCACCGGCGGAGTCACCCTCGACAATAAACAGCTCGGTCTTCGACGCATCACGCTCGGAGCAGTCGGCGAGCTTGCCGGGAAGACCGCCGCTGCTCATGGCGTCCTTGCGGATGGCCTCACGGGCACGACGGGCAGCCTCGCGAGACTTCGCGGCGATGATGATGTTCTTGATGACCTCCAGCGCTGTGTCCGGGTTCTCGTCAAAGAAACGCAGCATGCCCTCATACACGATGGAGTTCACCACGCCTTCGACTTCGCCGTTCACGAGCTTCACCTTCGTCTGCGAATTGAAGCGCGGATGCGGGTGTTTCACGCTCAGCACGCAAATCATGCCCTCACGGCAGTCGTCACCCTCAATCTCCGGCATCTTCTCTTTGAAGGACTTCGGGTTGGAGGCGACGTATTGCTTCACCGCCTTCGTGAGCGCGGTTTTGAGGCCCGAGTAATGCGTGCCAAAGTCAGGATTCGGGATGGCATTGGCAAAGCAGAGCGTCTGCTCGCTGAGGCCTTTGTTGTACTGGATGACGCAATCGACGAGGATGAACTTCTTCTTGTCCTCCAGCACCACCTCGCGGCGGCCCGCGATCACGATCGGCTCAGGATGCACCTTGTCTTTGCCCTCGCCGAGCTCATTCACGAACTGCTTCACGCCTTCCGCATAGATCAGCGTCTCGCTGCGAGGAGCCTCACCGCGTTCATCGGTGATCTGGATGGTGATTCCAGGATTCAGGAAGGCCAGCTCGCGGAGGCGGGTGCGCAGCCGGTCAAAGACAAACGTCGTCGTGATCGTGAAGATCGTCACATCCGGGAAGAAAGTGATCTTCGTCCCCGTGCGCTTCGCGTCATCGAGATCGCCCAGCACTTTCAGCGGCTCAGTGGTGATGCCGCGCTCAAAGCCGATGGCGTAGATCTTGCCATCGCGATAGACCTCGCACTTGAACCAATCGGAAAGGGCGTTAACGCACTTCGCACCCACGCCGTGCAGACCACCAGAGAATTCATACGCACCGTCGCCGAACTTGCCGCCCGCGTGAAGGTTCGTGAGCACCAGCTCGACGGTAGGCATGCCCTTGGAGTGCATCTCGACTGGAATACCGCGTCCATCGTCCTCGATGCTGATGGAGCCGTCCGTGTGAATGGTGATCCAGACGTTTTTGCAATTGCCCGCGAGATGCTCGTCGATGGAGTTATCCACCACTTCGAACACGCAGTGATGCAGACCGCGTTCATCCGTTTCACCGATGTACATGCCGGGCCGCATGCGCACGGCACGAAGGCCTTCCAGGTGCTGGATTTGTTCGGCACCGTAGGCCTGGTCAGCAGCTACGGCGGTGGAGTTTGATCCAATGGAATCAATGATGTCGTCTGGCATAAAAAAGTCTGAGAAACCCCCACCGAAATCCGTCCAAGATGTCCCTTCGGAAAATGTGCTCGGTTGAGGTGGTTTCAGACTAGCAAGATGCCCCCTGCGGCAAAGGCTTTTTTACCCGGAAACGAGCCTTTTTTGCCCTCGTTCCGGTGGGCCGGAAAAGCAGGCGAAATCACGATTCGGGTTTCTGCATCTGCCGCACCAGTTTCAGGCAGTAAAGCAGCGGGATCGCGCCAAAGAAACCGAAGGAGCAGTCAATCAGCCGCCAGGCGAGCGGGATACCGCGAATCTCGCCACAGATCAGGGCCAGCGGAAACACCGCCGCACAGCAAACCAGGCCCGTCCGCAGCACCCAGGCATTCGCGATTGGCTCACGCCAGGCACCGACAAAAAAGAACGCGATCATGATGTGCCCAAAGGCCAGCCAGTCCGTCCCGTAGGCGATGAAGGGGAAGGCTTGATCCGTGACCTCCAGTCCATGCCACACATGGCCAATCCACCAGGCGAGGCCGCTGTGCCCGGCAAGGTCCGCGTGGTCCTGAATTCCCAGCCACGAGCCAAGCAGCCTCAGCTCATGCAGCAGCGGAAACGCCGTGAGCCCGCTCAGCAGCAAGCAGACGATGAAAAGGCCCAAAACGAGGCGGTAGCGGCGCTGTAGAGAGTTCATCATCCAGAGGAATCACTTCACCGGCACCCAATGCACGCCATCAGCCACGACGAAGCCATCGGTGGCTTCATTGCTGACGAGGACGGTGGCATCGGTGCCAAATTCAAAGGTGCCCAAAGACACACCGCTGGCTCCAGGAGGAGCGGGCTTTTTCTCGTTCACGACGGCGTTGTGGCGACCGGCGGCATGGATAACGGTTACGGGCACGTTCGAGGCACGGTTGCTGTTCGGCGTGTAGGCAAAGAAGACCTCGTATTTGCCTGCGGCGGGCAGTTTGGCGGTGAAGAGGAGGCTCTTCTGACCTTTGTCGGCATTGCCGTCGTGGGCGTAGCCATCGCCGATGAATTTGGTGGCGGCGTGGCCCTCACTCCAATCGCCTGTTTTGGCGGCCTGGGCGTCATCGACAACCACACCATTCATTTTCTTTGGATCGAGGCCACGAGAGGTCTTCGGGCCGTCGTAGTGCAGCACCTGGCCGTCCTGGAGAAGGCGGTCGCGGAGCTTCGGATAGGCCACTTGCTGGACGGGCAGCTTGTCCTCAATGGCGAAAACGGCCGCGGTAGCCGCGGTCTGGCCAAGGATCATGAACACAGGCTCCATGCGGATGCTGCCATACGCGATGTGACTGGCGGACATCGCCACAGGGACGAGGAGATTGCTCCCCTGCCCTTTCTTCGGCACCAGCGAGCCGTAGGCGATCTCATACGGGCCGTTCGTGCTCACGCCGATGTCGCCTTCGTTTTGGACATAGCCTTCGGGCGTGATGTAGCGCTGCACGTTGTGGCTGTCGATCGTGTAGCTGCCCATGCCGACGGAGGAAGGTGTGGGCTTCTTTTTGCGCAGCTCGTTTTCCGTCATGACGTAGTCGCCGATCAGGCGACGGGCCTCGCGGATGTAGAGCTGGTGGCTCCAGTTGCCGTTGTCGGTGAACTCATCCTTCGGCAGGCCCCACTCGCGGAGTTCGTTTTGCACCTTCGCAGGCACTCGCGGGTCATTGGCAACGAACCACAGCAGGCCCTGCTGGTAGCGGCGATGCTCGGCAATGATCTCGCGGCGCTTCTCATAGCTCGCCTCGGGGTAGTCGTAGTTCATGCCGATGTTGTCGAAGCTGAACGGGCCATGGTTGTTCGTATCCGTTTTGAAGTTCGGAATCGGGTCGAACTTCTCAAAGAACTCGCCCCAGCCCGTGTTGAGCACGCGGAGGAGGATTTCGTATTGCCCGGCGTCGTAACCATCCGGCTTCGGAAAGGGGAGGCGGTTCTCCGGCACGTTCGTGTAGCAGGAGCGGAAGCAGTAGGCCTGCACCCGCTTGTCGCCCTCGCCGAATTTGCCCACGTCGTCCGTGCTCACGCAAGGCAGCACGCCGCTCTTCGGATCGCCCGGCACCTTGTAGGGGCTGATTTTGTCCTTCACCGCGCCGAAGTGATGGCGGTGATGCAGCACGCCGACCTGGATGCCGTTGTGCTCCTCGCCATAGACGCTGTTTGCCTCGCGGCCCACATGGTAATCGCAGCCCGCGGCGGCCATGAGATCGCCTTCATAGGTCGTGTCGAGGAACATGCTGCCCTCGTAGGTCTTGCCGCTGAGCGTGGTGATGCTCACGATGCGGTCGCCGTCCTTTTTGACGCCCTTGTCGCGGTCCAGCCATTCATCCCGCACCACCTCGATGCCGAATTGCTTGATGTAATCCTCGAAGACCTTCTCAGCCGCGCTGGGCTCAAAGATCCACATCGTGCGGTTCTCGCCGTCCATGGCGGGCGTGCCCTGGCCCTTGTTGCCATACTCGGACTGCTTCTGCTGCTTCCACGACTCCGGCTTCTGATAGTGGAGGTAGATGCGATGGTAAAAATCCCGCGCCAGGCCGCCGATGACCGCTTTGTTGCCCGTGTCGGTAAAGCCCAGCCCACCGCTGCTCAGGCCGCCAAGGTGTTTGTCAGGACTCACGATGATGACGCTCTTGCCCATCTTTTTGACCTGCACCGCCGCCGTCACCGCCGCGCAGGTGCCGCCGTAGATGACGACATCATGGGCGGCATGGGCCGGAGCGATCCATAAGGCGAGAAAAGAAAGGCGGAAAAAGGCTCGGAGGTTCATGGCGGGCTAGAGTGGGCATCTTTGATCGCCGCAGCCAGCCATTGGGCAATCAGAATATGCACCTCGTGTGACACCTTGCCGGGACGCCGCTTTTCGTCATAGGTGGTCGTCCCAGCCCCATGCTCCACCACCACCATTCCGCCACCTGTCGTCACCACGACAAAAAATCCGCCCAGAAGATGCTGGAGGCGGCGCTGGCCAAAACCCGCGAAGGCGGCCTGCGGCGCACCCGCGCCCTCGAAAACGTGCTGGAGATCCTCATCCATGCCCACGAGCCGCTCAGCCTCGCCGACATCGCCGAATCCAAGGAACTCAAAACCGGGGCCGACCGCGCCACCGTCTTCCGCCTGCTCGTGAAGCTCGAAGAGCGCAGCATCATCCGCCGCCTCGGCCTGCACGACCGCAGTACTTACTACACCATCATCGAGGAGGGCCACCACGACGACTACCTCGTCTGCACCAAATGCGGCCGCATCCAGCGCCTCGACATCTCCTGCCCCGTCGAGGCCCTCGAACGCGACATCGAAAAATCCAGCGGCTTCACCAAGCTCTACCACGAGCTCGAATTCTACGGCCTCTGCCCCAAGTGTGCGTGAGGGAACGCGTAGGGCAAGGAGGTCTGACATGGACTGCGGCAGCCTGCTGCCGCTTTCGAGAGGCCAGCCTGCTGGCCGTCGAGCGTTGATAGGCCTCCGCCTCCCCGATCAGCCTTCTCGCAGGATCCAGCCAGTCAGTATCTCGTGAACCGTGAGACCTTGACGGCAGCAGGCTGCCGCAGTCCAAGGGCTCCGCCCACTCGACGCCACCGCATTCCCCGCTTGCTCCCCTGCCCCCGAGGTGCTCCCTTCGCGCCCCTCTCGCCGGGGGCATTCCAGCCCTTTGGCACAAACCCACCCTCTGTTATTCATCCATCATGTCCACCGACGCCAAAAACCCCATCGCTCAAATGGAGAAGATCGTCTCCCTCTGCAAGCGCCGCGGCTTCATCTATCAAAGCAGCGAAATCTACGGCGGCTGCGGCGGCGTGTGGGACTACGGCCCGCTCGGCGCGGAGCTGAAGCGCAACCTGCGCACCGCCTGGTGGAACACCATGACCCGCGAACGCGAGGACGTGCTCGGCCTCGACGCCAGCATCCTCATGAATCCCGCCATCTGGAAGGCCAGCGGCCACGTCGATACCTTCGCCGATCTCATGCGCGAGTGCTCGCTGACGAACAAACGCGTTCGCGCCGATCACGTCGATCCGCAGGACGGCGTCGTCATGAAATACAGCGGTGCCAAGGCCCCGAACGGCTGGCGCTGGGACCGCGCCATCTCCGCCTTGCTGAAAAATGGCGAGCACATCGAGAGCTTCCGCAAACGCATCCGTGCCCTCATCGCTCAAAACGCCGGTGAAGCCGCCGGCAAGCCCGAGGAGATCGAATTGCTCGGCGAGGAGAAAATCGACGCCGTGAATGGCAGCGTCGATTTCCATCCCGAAACCGGCGGCATGCTCGGCGAGGCACGCCCCTTCAATCTCATGCTCAAGACCTACCTCGGCCCCACCGCGACCGAGGACGACGTGACCTACCTGCGCCCGGAAACCGCGCAGGCCATCTTTGCGCAGTTCAAGAACGTCTTCGACTCCAGCCGCGTGAAAGTGCCCTTCGGCATCGGCCAGATCGGCAAGGCCTTCCGCAACGAGGTCACACCGAAGAATTTCACCTTCCGCAGCCGCGAGTTCGAGCAGATGGAACTCGAGTTCTTCATCAAGCCCGACGAAGCCGTCGAAATCATCAGCGGCGAGGTCGCGAAGTGGCATGAAGGCGCTGATTTGAGCGAGCCGCAGCCGAATTGGGGCTGGGAGCTGTGGCACCGTTACTGGGTCGATCAGCGCACGAAGTTCTACCAAGGCATCGGCCTAGGCGACGTGCTCGAATACTACTGGCAGACGCCTGCCGACCTCGCCCACTACGCCCGCGCCTGCGTGGACATTCTGTGCGAGTTCCCCTTCGGCACCGAGGAGCTGGAAGGCATCGCCGCGCGTGGCGACTTCGATTTGTCCGCGCACCAGACCGCCAGCACCAAGTCGCAGGAAATCTTCGACGAAGAACTCAAAACCGCCGCCGCCAAGCTCACCGACGAGCAGAAGGAAGCCCTCATCCAGAAGCGCCTCGCCGCAGAAGCCGCGAAGACCAAGGGCGAGCCGATGCCCGAAGCCGCCGTGCGTGCGTGGTTCGAGCGTGTCTTCAAAGGCAGCTACGTCCCCCACGTCATCGAACCCTCCGCCGGTCTCGACCGCATGGCGCTCGCCGTCATCGCCAAGGCCTTCAGCGAGACCGAAAAGGTCGATGAAAAGGGCAAGAAGGAAGTCATCACCGTCCTGCGCCTGCATCCGCGTGTCGCCCCGATCAAAGTCGGCGTCTTCCCGCTGCTCAAGAACAAGCCCGAACTCGTCGCCAAGGCCCGCGAAGTCTATGCGCTGCTCAAGAAGCACCTGAACTGCTTCTACGACGAGACCGCGTCCATCGGCCGCCGCTACGCCCGCCAGGACGAAGTCGGCACGCCCTTCGGCGTCACCATCGACTTCGAAACCTGCGGCGAAAAAGGCCCCGAGCTCCAAGACACCGTCACCCTCCGCCACCGCGACAGCGGCGAGCAGGAGCGTGTGAAGATTAGTGAGCTGCTCGGGAAGTTGTTGCCGCTGGTTTCCTGATCAAGGCTCCCTCGTAGCGGAATGCGTCAGCGTTCCGGGAACGGTGGAAGACTCACGTCTTCCGCTACCGCCCACGCCACCTCCGAGCCGGAGGCTCGAAAGACATTAGCCGGTGGTGCAACCACCGGACTAACGAGCCTACCCCACCGCCTTCCCGCACCGCGCCCTGGAAGGGCGCGAGAAGCGAACGATTAGCCATTCGCCACCGCAAAACCTCATCACCCGCTTTCTCAATCTCCTCCAGGGCACCACGTGGCGAAAAGAAAGCCGTCATTTAGGCCTTTTTGCGAAAAACAATCGCATATCCGTCCGCCGGGCTAGTCATGATCTTGACTTCAAGAAATCGCCAACCGTCCTCTTTGAATGTTTGTTTCTGCTCGATGCGTTGCGGATTTCCAACTTCACCGCTTGATGGAGCAATCACAGTCAAACTCCCAGTTTTCGGATCTGAATACCGAACCTCACGAGTTTCCACACTGCCGTGAGGCTCACCGACGAAAGCAACAAACTCCCACCCCTCGGACAGCCATCGAGCCTTTTCAGACACAACGGACGGAATCTCCTCCGGTTGTCGCTGGCATCCAAGGAGAAGGAGGCATCCGAATAGGCAACAGTGACAGATGAAACGGTTCATGGGCAGACACAGGTGAGCGGTGTGAGCAAATACTAACTGCCTCAGTTGGCAAAACAACACGCGAAGTCCACTCCAGCGCCAAAGGCGCGCCCCATCCCAGCCTGGGCCAACGGCCCAGGGGGAAACGCCGCAAAAAACAAGGTGAAGGGCTGAAAGCCCGCCCCATGCTCCTGCCGCCATGCCGCAGTCCCTCAGCCTCGTCATCGTCCACCTGGTGTTCAGCACCAAGGATCGTCTGCCTCGCTTCGACGCCCCGCTGCGACCACACCTCCACGCCTATTTGGCCGAGGTCGCACGGAACGCAGGGCGTGAAGCCTACCGCGTCGGCGGCGTGGCCGATCATGTGCATCTCGCCATCCGTCTCTCTCGCACGTTGACCGTCGCCGATCTGGTCGAGACCTTGAAAACCTCGTCCTCCAAATGGCTCAAAACCCAATCCGCCGCCTTGAGCGACTTCTCCTGGCAACGCGGCTGCGGCTGCTTCTCCGTGGCTCCGGCGGACCTGATGGCCCTCACCACCTACATCGACAAGCAGGAGGAGCATCACCGCGTCCGCACCTTTCAGGAGGAGTATCGGGCGTTCCTGAACAAATACGGCGTGACCTATGACGAGGCGTATGTGTGGGATTGAGGCGCCGTGAGCCTGCGGCGGACTTTCAGCGCCCAACAAACCGAGGGGCTTGAACCACGACGCACATGATTCGGGCTTTCAGCGCCAACGGCGCGGCCCATACCAGCCTGGGCCATCGGCCCAGGGAGCCGACAAAGCCGCCGAGATCAGGGGAAGGGCTGAAAGCCCGTGCTATGCGCGCAACGCGGCGAACATGGCTCGGGCTTTCAGCCCTCGACTGGGGTTGTTCGTGATTTTTGCCATGCATTCCTGGGCCGTTGGCCCAGGCTGGGATGGAACGCGCCTTTGGCGCTCCGTTCCAAAGGCTATCAATCTCTGACAGTGCTACAGCAATCGAGGAAAAGAACTGGTAGATTCAAGTCTACCAAATCGCATGGGCCTGATTTCGAAGGTCCGACCACCCGCGAAAAGGAAGAACCCAGAGTGTCACAGAGGCTGAAAACTCCACGCTGACACTCCATTCGACCGCATCTGAGATTAAAGCATCAGGAACCTCCAAATAGAGCATGCGAATCTGTGTCCAATCTGGTGGGCATTGGCGGTAAGACTCCATCAAGATGGAGATGCCTTCGCGGAAATTCGGCCAAATGACCGTCCAGCGATCAACGATGCTTTCAACGTTCTGTTGGAGAGTTGCAGGAGATGAACTGGAGTCGCTGATGTCGGCTGGCACGAAACCACCTTCGCCACAGTCGAGTTGTAGCTCATCGAACCAGCTTTCTTGTGACTCAGTGCTCATTGATGAAAATACACTCGGCCATGGTTGAGGCCATCAGCGCACTATTAAGCGGCTATTCTCACCAAACAACACCCGAAGTCCATCTCCCAGCCGCGATCCGTCTTCGTCACGGGGATGGCGGGGGCGAGGTGGTAGAGGCGGCGGCGCGGCTCTGCACAATCTGACGCCCAGCGGTGGAAGACTCACGTCTTCCGCTACGCCGCTGCGCCACCTCCGAGCCGGAGGCTCGATAGAAAATAGCCGGTGGTGCAACCACCGGACTCCCGCGCCACCCACCGCCTTCCCGGCTCGCGCCCTGGAAGGGCGCGAGAAGCGAACGGGCCTCCATTCGTTTCCGCAAAACCCTATCTTTGTATCCGCATGACCGATTACTCAGCCAAGTCGTTAGACCGGTTCTCAAAAAGAATGTCTGACTCCCGGCGGCGGTGCGGCCTCATTGGCGGCGTGGTCTTGGATCAGTTCGGTGCGCTTATCTCCTGTCCAATCCAAGAGGGGGCGAAGCACCAATCCCACCCCAGGCATGACTAATTTCTCGCACTCCTGGCCGATTGCTCGGGACCAAGACCTCAATTGAATGCTTTCGAGGTCTCTGAAATCACTCAATGCGGCTCATAATTCACCGGCTCCTCGGTGATAACGACATCATGTGGATGACTTTCTTTCAAGCCTCCGGCCGTGATCCGAACAAAGCGTGCCTTTGCACGAAGCTCATCGAGGTTATTTGCCCCCACATAGCCCATGCCGCTGCGAAGCCCACCGATCAATTGGAAGACCACATCAGCCAGCGGCCCTTTATATGGCACGCGAGCTTCGACACCTTCCGGAACCAGCTTGCCTGAGCTATTTTGGCCGTAGCGATCCCCAGACCCTTTTCGCATCGCTTTCAGGCTACCCATACCACGATACTCTTTGAAGGTGCGCCCCTGTGATTTCACCATATTGCCAGGACTTTCGCTGGTGCCGGCAAGTAACGAGCCCAGCATGACCGCATCCGCGCCACCTGCGAGAGCCTTGACGATGTCTCCTGAGTAACGAATCCCACCATCAGCAATGACGCAGACACCTGCCGGACGACAAACCTCAGCCACTTCCTGAACGGCGCTAAACTGAGCCATACCAACGCCTGAAATGATGCGAGTCGTGCAGATCGACCCTGGTCCTACGCCCACTTTGACAGCAGAAACACCAGCTTTAATCAGATCACGGGCACCATCAGCCGTCACCACATTCCCAGCAACAATGGGAATATCACCCAGAGCCTCTCGAAGACGAGCGATGACCTGCATGACACGACTCGTATGCCCCGTGGCAGCATCAATGAACACGGCATCTGCGCCCGCAGCGAGCACCGCACGGCCGCGATCCACACAATCATCCCCCACGCCCACAGCCGCCCCGACCCGAAGCTGCCCATTGCCATCCTTGGCGGCATTTTTGAAAGTCTGACGCTTGATAATGTCCTGCTTCGTGATCAGACCAGCCAGCCTACCGGAAGAGTCAACCAAAGGCAGTTTTTCAATACGATGCGTGTAGATGATCTTCAGCGCATCCTCAAAACTAGTTTGTGGAGTTCCTGTGGCGAGACGTGTGCCGGGAGTCATCACCGCAGAAACGGGAGTGCTTTCGTCATCTATGTACCACATGTCCCGGCTCGTCACCATACCGACGAGTTTCCCATCTTTGTCAACCACTGGGAACCCGCTAACCCCCTTCTCTGCCATCAGCCTGTGCAGCTCACCCAAACGAGCATCCGGGCTAACCGTGAGAGGGCTTTGAATCACCGTATTCTCACTTCGCTTTACCCGCGCCACCTGCTCCACTTGAAGGTCAATCGGCATGTTGCGATGAACGACTCCCAGCCCTCCCTCGCGAGCCAGCGCAATAGCTAGCTCGGACTCCGTGACGGTATCCATGGCCGAGGAAAGCACCGGCACATTGAGGCCAATAGAAGCCAGTTTTGTACCCACATTGACTTCTCCAGGTAGAACAGCGCTATGCGCCGGAAGGAGGAGGACGTCGTCGAAACTTAAAGCAATAGAAGGAGGTTCACCCATGTCGCAGGTAAGCGGCGTTCAAGCCACTGTCATGCGGAAATTTGCCTCTTCAATACTCTCCAGGCCGGTATGTACGAATCTTGCCTGTGTATGGGTCAACCTGGATACAATAAAAGTTCTTTGGCAGATTGGTTTCATTTACCTGCTGGCCAATCTCAGGACTCAGCGTGATGCAGGAAGTGCGCAGAGTGGGATACGTCATGGCGGCCACACCTGTGGTGGGATTATCTGAGAGCTTGCGGCAGGTGCCGTCAGTCATAAATCGAATGGCATTGTAAGTAGCTGCTTGAACACCTGAGTAAGTGCTTGTGCCGTCTGGCTTAGTGTCTGCAAAACCTTTGGCGTCTAGCAGAGGAGCCAGCATCTTCTCGTAGGGGATGATAACAGAATCAGGCAGGCGTGTAAGTGTGCCAATTGGAACTAGAAGCTCCCTAACCTCCCCGACGGCAACCGTCGGATCATTTGTTACTTTAAAGGCCTGCAACGAGTGATAGCTCTCGTAGGTGGTTGTGGGCGTCTGATATTTAAAGAAGCGCACTTCAACAGGCACATTTTGTGCCATGGCAGTTTGCTGAGCCTCCGCTAAAAGTCCGACAACAGTATCTCCAGCCGAAGATAAACGACTGGCCTGCATGGTCCCCAGCAAGGATGGACCTGTCATGGCGAGAATAAGCACGATGATCGAGACGACGACCAAGGTTTCGATAAGGGTAAATGCAGCCCTGGAGGATTGTTGGCATGCGCGGAAGAGTTTCATGGCACAAAGGGTTGAGCGTATTCGTTGAAGAGGTGGGCATCACTTACTCCAGCGGGACTGGCGAAGAGAAATCGAACTGGTGAAAACCCTGTATGCGAGACGTTTCTGAATAAGGTCGCTTTCTAGAGCCTGAAGATCTGCCGCGTAGCGGGCAGCACTGCTGAATCGGCTCGTCACCATTTGTACCACCTGAGATTGAAGCTGCGCATCGAATGAAATGCGCTCCCCTCCCCGCGAATCCAAAGCGACCATTGTGACCTGCAAAAGCGGTGGCAGCAGGTGTTGGGTGCCTTGGGGGCCAAAGTCATCATCACCGGCTCCTACAGCTCCTATAGACGATGAATCAAAGCTATAATCAGGTGCGATTTTATAGGTTTGAGTCTCGTTCCGCCCCACTTTTGCTAGCCGAGGGGAAATGACCAACGCCAAAATATTCTCAGCAATTGGACGAGTAAACTCGCGATTCGAGGCATCTTCGTTTTGGGATGTCGTGTTCTGCTGAATGGCGGCCGAAGTGCCACCTGAGCTGTCAGTAGCATCTCGAAACCACTTCTTTGAATTTTGGACAGTGCGGCCATCCTCCGAATAGGTCAGACGATAAGCATCACTGTAAATTGGATTCTTTTCAGCGGTGGGGCTGAACTCCATTAGGCGAAAACGAGTGCGTTTGGGCACATTCCGAGTGTTGAGAAACTGGGGGCGAAAACTGGCATCATCCCCCCAAGCAACAAAATACCCTCTTCCACAGAGTAGGTTGACCATGTTTTGTGTGTCAGCAATAACAGCAGAGCCACCGGCTGCGGGGCTGATGAGGCCAGTCACGCCTAGAGGTGCTTGGAAAAACACCCCATGGCCTGGATAATTGGCAGCTGTGCCAGTCGAAAATAACGCCGTAGCACCTCCAACTGTAGGACCGCAGCTAAACTGTAGCTCTGACTGCCTACGATACGAGGTTCCTCGGAAAATGGTTCCCATTGTCCCCTGCTGCCTCAGCTCAGATTGTCCAGACTGCCAGTATGTGTTGAGGGTGCTCTGGTTGATCGTGCGAGTCATGGCGTCAAACGCTAGGCGAGCTTCACGAAACTGGGAAATGTTCGAATTGGTCCTCACCCAGGTGCGTTGGACAAGATTCACAAAACTGGAGACTACCAGCATAAGAATCACCAAAATGGAAACTGACACCATTAGTTCGACGAGGGTAAAGGCCCCTCGCCCAAAGTGACGACGATCTGAGATTGTGGTTTTGTGAAGGTGCGAATTCATGGCAAAAACCTAGCTGGATTTGCTAACAAGATGATAAAACGTCGTGTAAAGACCATTGGCCGGCACTGGAAAATTAAAGGCTGGATTCGAAGTATTAGCGATATTGATCCTCAGCCTAGCTAAGTACCTCTGGTCAGCAGTCTCTCCTGGAAGCAGACAGGGTAGGTTGTATTGAATTTGTGCCACGAAGGCAATATTCGGCGAACTTGCGGTGACCGCTGTGCCCTGATAGTCATAATACTTTGTCCGGTCCTCTGGACCTGCGACAGTTCCGCCGGAAGGGAATCCCGGGTGGGCCACATAATTAGCTTTTATGGCTTTCCAATCCCGCGCATTCTCGACATCACGGATGATCTGGTCGAGCACATTGCTATTGATGGCCAGAAGCCCTGTTTTGCGAGACATTTCGATGCCCTCGGGCAGCAGCCCAAGGCAAGTAATGATACCCAGGGATGCAATTGCTACTGCGAGAGCAACCTCCACAAGTGAAAAACCGGCGGCCCTTGAACGATGTGTAAGGCGGATGAGGTGAACCATTTTAGTAAAGGCTAGAGTTTGAGATTATGGAGCGAACCGTTTCGATTCGATCATACGAAAACGGTAAAAGGCGTCTAGTGGTGGGCGTCCGCCTGCAAATGGCCCGGTAGAGTCCGCATAGTCAGGAATGACCGCACCACCTCCTGTCCCGCCACTACCGTCATTCGGGTCGATGTAGCGCTCAAGTAAGGCTGACCCACGATACTCGCTGGTAACAGCATCTTTCACCGGATCAAACGTCGCAGGGCTTGTAGAACGTGCCTTCTTTAAAGTTTGAGTGCGCATGTGGATGCGGAAGGTATTCGTCCGGGTCGTGAGGCGAGCATAAATATTTGAATAAACACGCTCCCTCACATTATCCCCTGTTACTCGGTTAAAAGACCAGAAGTCATTCATGGCTGTGTCAAACTCGGCTTGAGAATTGGCGTTGCGCAGAGCCTGAGCGTTTGCATCCGTTGTGTCGGATCCTTGCACATCTACCGGCACCAAATGGGTTTCACAAATCTGCGTGGCAGAGCGGAAAAGCCCCATCGCATTGGCAGCAATACCGGCAGTGTGCCTGAACCGGTTGTCAAATTGGCGCAGAGTGGCACGCACATCGATCGGGCGGTGCCAGTATTTGGCATCATCAGTGTCATTCCAGAAGGTATCGTCCCAAGCTGTTCCTCCATTTCGAGCACGATACCCCTTGGCACGGTTAATTTCATTAGCGGGAATGGCGGTGACGTATTCTCCCTTCATGACGGCATGTAGCCCGGTGGCACGGCGAATATGAGGGAAAGGCATCATCTGATAGTTCATATTCACACGCCCGGCCATGGAGAGAGGCTCGCTGATCGCATACGGCTCCACCACAGGCATGAAGAAAAGGTCCAGCAGGTAATGATCCGCCGGATCATAAGCACCTGGGTGGCTCGAGTGAGAGTTTGGCTGCTGGCTGGTGACCTGCGAGTGAGGGCGGAAGAGTAGAGTTTGCCATGGAGCGTAATCCAGCGAGCCTAGATTTGTCATATCCCGCGCGGAAGGCAAACCACCAGGGGGCTGCCACACGCCAGTCGGCAGGGAGCCAAACATCACTGGCGAGGCAATGAGGCGATTTGGCGTCATATAAATGCCGCTGCGCCAATCCTCCGCATCTTCCCAGGACTCCCGGAAATAGGCCTGACGCTCAAAGTGGGACACACCATTGCGAATCTCGGTGTTCGCGAAGAAGTTACCTTCATCAGGTTTGTTAATGTAGGGGCCTTCACGACCACCAGAGAGGCCGGTATCAAAATCACCGAAAGCGTTGGCAGCTTTCGCCCAGTCCTCATGGGGTGGGAGGTCAGGATGACGGCCCCTCATATTATTGAGGTCTTCTCTAAAATTGGTGTCGTTAATCATCTGATACCCAGCGCCACCCACCAACTGCAAATCTCGGCGATAAAGATCTGAGTAGTTGTCCACATAGTTATCAATCACCGCAGAAGGGTCGTTGGTCCGGATCGAAAAGGATGCTCCAGGCTCATTGTTCGCCTGGTAGCCGCTGAAACTATGGGCTTGGCGTATTTGATCAAATTCCGGTCCATTCTGCCAGAGTGGATGAGGCATCCACATTTCCGTGGGCACAAAACGGCGTGCCGCGAGGATTCGATAATCTCCCACTGCAGGAACAATGGTGCGAATCACATCACTCGTGGCGTCTGGGATAATACCCACTCCAGCGTAGTAGTCTCCGGGGGGCAATGATCGATCCACGATACCCGCGGTGGTATCGAGACGCCCGCGTTTGAGTTGAGCCACGGAATCTCCACCACTTGCGATCACCTCAGGCTGAGTGCTCCAAAAACCCTCTCCATTCGATTTGGAATATCCACCATTGAATTGACCTCGACCGCGGCCGATCACACCATCAAATAGATAACCCCAGTAGTGAGGCCCTTGGAGGGAGCGGAAATGCTGATTGCGCCCGTTACCATCAATCCTGCTAAAATACTGTCCGTTCATGACCCCATTATCAGTGTTAACGCGTGGCCCACCTTGGTACTTTGCATCTGTTGGATAGCCATCAATTTGATTTGTGGAGCCGACGAGATGTGGAACGGGCAGAGTGGTAGGGAGATTCAACTGTCTAAAATCAATCCGAATCTCCTGGACGGGTGTCGCACTCTCCCAGCTATGCGTGTCGTAGATTTTGATCACCAGCGGTTCCTGTGGGAAGGTAAATTCCATCTTGCTGTCGCGGTTCACCGTCACATAATCACTTACCAAAGTGTAATTGCTCAATGCCTGATGGCCTGACGTATTATCATCGCCATAACCTGTGTCAGATGGTAGCAGCACAGTCCCCCCCGCCGCCCCGTAGGCTGCTGCGGGACCTCCGTTGCCACCGCCGCCTGATATGGTGCGAGTTCTGCGTCCTGCGAGCAACAGTGTAGGCCCCACATGACCGCCCATCGGAGAGGCTCGTCCGCTATTATCATCAAAAATATTCCCGTTGGATTTGATCGGAATGGGTCCTGTGGTGTTAAACAGGTCTTCGCCGTTTAACTTCATTTGGGCAGCACTGTCACCATCGATTGTGATGGTGAATTCTGGATAAAATTTGGTCCACCCCACACTTGGGCAGAAGGTCTCTAGCAAAAAGGTCATTTGCACCCTCTTCTCGTTTACATTGAGAGGCGTATTTGCGGCGAGGGAGTAGTTCCAGTTAGCAGGCGAAAAACCTGGGTGCTTTGCCGGATGCGTCGGTGAGCCAACTTCATCAGCATTGCACCCATAAAAATCAATCATCGCAGTTTCCGAACCAACGATGGGAGGGAAGTTTGAATACCAAACCGCATAAGGGAAATCATTGACAGCAAATCCCGTGTAGGCCTGTAGGTTGGGGATATTGACGTTATTAGGACTCAAAACGGCATCAGTCTCGGGTTCGTAACGGATGGCCGTGCCACCGCCCTGCCCGGCAGGTGTCGGAGCCGGAAAGGTGGTCAGACTGCGGTCATCAGGTTTTCCATCTGCCGTGCAGATGAACTGAAACCCAATTTCCGAGATGGTGAGCATCCGGCCAAAGCCTTTATAGGTTGTCCCTCCTTGCTCCCACATTGCCGGGGAGACTTGGCCATGCCCAGGTAGCACCCCGGATGTGTTCGCACGTGCTTTGTTAGCGCCGAGCTCAGCCGTGACGTTGTCCACCGTATTGGGAGACCGAGAGATACGTTGGGAAGTATAAGTAAAACTGTCCGATCTCTGGTTGTCACGACTGATGTAGCCACCCGGCTTACCACCTGCGTCATTGTCGCGAGCGAGGATGCCATCATACAGATTGGTGCAGCGGATATAATCAAAAAACTGTACCGCAAGCTGGAACACATTGTTCTGACCATACTTATCATCGAAGCCCCCTGCTGATCCAGCTCCCGAAGCGCCCGTTGCTGGCCATTCCAACTCGGACATTTGCCTGGATAGATACTGCAGAAGGTCTGTGTTACGGCTTAGGGTGGCATTTCCAGTGAGGTCGAAAGTCGAACCTGATTGCCCACCTGATCGAGAGTCATTTGGGTCAGTATAAGAAACGGCCCGGCGGAAGTAATAAGTTCGATCCGGGCTTCCACTGTTCACATCATCCGAAGCCAAGCGCTTGATGGTGCCACAAAGCGCGATCATGTTGTCGAATGTGGTTCGGCGCTGAGTCCCGAGAGATTCATCCGAAATGGGCCACATGCAGACGCGAGGGAGGCCATGGAGGGTAAATTCAGGCGAACGGCTGTGTGCAGTCAGGAAAAACCTAGACCGCTCTAGGGTGTCATGGTCGAAGAGAAATTGATTAGCCGCGCCGGGCATCGCAAACCGTGCGGGTGCACGGCCATTGGTTGGTGTATAGCCTGATTGCAGGAACAGCATTTCATCCACGCTCGCGAATAGCCGTTCTCTGGAAGACTCAGTCAAATTGACGCTGATCGCGGCAGCGCCTTCTCCATTCTGCGAAGAAAAGTCATCCTCAACAAACGGACGAGTGCCCCCTTCCGACCCACCGCGCCCAATTTTCGGGATCAGATCATAGATTTGCTGTTTCAATTCTACCAATTGCGTGCGCGACAAGCCACCTCCATCGCGCCCTGGTAGGTAAGGATCGAGCAGGTAATTAGGAGCTAACACCGCGCTTAGCGCAGTTGTCGCAGGATGGCCTGGATACCGCTGATACTCACCCGTAGTCGCTGGGAAATGAGCCCACTTCGCATCACGTTGATGATAGTAAAAAGGGGTGGCCATGAACGTGGGTTCCGACGCCGTATTGATGTTAATTTTACACGATTCATCATCCGTCCAAAACGCAATCCGCCCCACGATTGGGTTTGTGGCGCTGGGTACAACGCCGCCCGTAGAACTGATGAAAGTGTTAGCCGCATTCAGCGAGCCTACAGACCCATCCTCAAGTATATACATCCACTCCACCGGCATCGGAAGTCGTAGCCTTTTGGCATCGTTAGGAGACTCCGTAGGGGTCACAACTTGCTGAGCATAGCTCGTACCCGCCGTTCCCAGCAAAGCACTACTCTCTTCGTATGAAAAGCCCTCGACCTGGCTTGTTCCGGGAACTCCATTCTGCCCTGCGTTCTGGTCACCTCGGCCTGAGTTAAATGCGGCTCGCGGGTCAATGATAGGAAAGTAGATCGAGTAACCGTTACTTTGCCCCTCCGCAGTAGTTACGCTGCCGGGGCGGATCACAGGCTCGTTCAGATCGACAAATCGCGCAGGCAAGGTGTCCCAATTGCTGGGAGCCAAATTGGCTGCAGAAAGTAGATTATCCTCTTCTCCGGTGACTTTCATTTGCTGGCTCGAATACAGTTTTAAGCCCGAGTTGAAGGAACCGTCGGAATTGTAAACCCGCACCATGCCGGGCTGCGTTGCATGAAAAGTTCCTTGAGTAGTCGTCGCCTGTCCGTTTTGGATTTGCGCTTGGACAATGGAGACAGAAATGTCCCCGAGCTGCTTGGCTGATTTGGCGGCGACGTAACTTTGGGTGGCGCGGAACTCGGTCCGGGTGACGGAGAAGATGGCTACGACGAGCACCGAAATCAGGGCGATCGAGGTGACAACAATGATGAGGGCCAAGCCTCGGCGATCCTTCTTGAGGCGTGAGAAAAGCGACAGTTTCATAGAGTGGGACGAAGGTTAATTTTCGCTATTTTTGGCGAGATTATGAATTTCGATTCAAAATCGCAAGGCATTTATCATGTATTTACATTGTCATGTAGATACTAAAGAACTCTGAGTGTTCGTTTTCTCGTGAAATTGGCAAAGATTGCCTCTGCAAGTTCACAAAAACTGGAGGAGGTCAGGCCAAGGTTTGGCCGAAAACGGGTCAAGAATCCGCCTCGGCCTTCGCTGACTGCCTGCCTCGCACGCCAGCGGGCTTCTTCGCGGCTTTGGGCTTCGGCTCACGCGGCGGGAATTCCCAGCCGAGGAGGCGTTTTTCGCCGGGGGTGCAGACGAGGAAGGAGCTGAAGGGGCGGCCGCGCTTGCTGATCATGTTCACGATGAGCGAGGTCTTGCCGTTCTCGAAGAACTCGCGGGCGTTTTCTGGCGTAATGTCCTTTTTGCAGAGCACTTTGGGCAGGCGGGCATTGCATTTGCCACTTTCGAGAGCGGCGATCTTGCAGATGTAGCCGTCGGGCGTGTCGTAGATGCTGCTCTCGCGCTTTTTGAGGGCGCAGACGGGGCATTTCGTGATCACGGGGCATTCGTCCCAGTTGATCGCATCAGGATCATTGCCCTCGAAAACGAAGGCCACCTTCATGTCGTCCTTGATTGCTAGTCCGGCGCTGAATTCCTTGCCCTTCTTGCTGCGGAAGCCTTCCATCGGCCCCAGGAAGCGTTTCTCCATCAGCGTGCGAATCTCGTCATCGCTCATCGGGCGGGAGGCCACAGTCTTATAGACGCGCACCTTGCACTTCGGATTTTTGCAGCCGTAAAATTCTTCGGTCTGCTTGAAGCCTTCCGTGCTGCCGCAAACGCCGCAGGTGGCTTTGAACTCGGGATAAACCTTCTCCTTCGCCGCTTTGGATGCCGCGCGGGTCTTTTCGACGATTTGATTCGTCAGCGAGCGGATGTCCTTCATGAAGGCACCGCGATCGAGCTGGCGCTGCTCCATCTGGCGCAGCTTGTATTCCCACTGGCCGGTCATTTCGGGCGAGGAAAGCACCTCGATGCCGATTTCGCCGATCTGCTCGGTGAGGGCGAGACCCTTCTGCGTCACGTGCATGTCACGCTGTACGCGCTCGATGTAGCGGTCCATGATGAGGCCTTCGATGATGGCCGCACGCGTGGCTGGCGTACCTAGACCACGCTCGCTCATCGCCTCGGCGAGTTCTTCGTCCTCCACGAATTTGCCCGCGCCTTCCATGGTGGAAAGCAGTGTCGCTTCCGTGTAGCGGGGCGGCGGCTTGGTTTGCAATTCGCTCACCTCGACTTCGAGCGTCTTCGCTAGGTCGCCATCATTCGCGGCCACGAGGAGCTTCGCCGCGTCCTCGCCGCTTTCGGCGGTCTCTTCGGCGGCTTTTTTGCCGTAAACACCGAGCCAGCCGGGGGATTTCAGCACCTTGCCATCGCTCTTGAAGGCATCGCTGCCTACGCGGGTGATGCGGGTGGTCACTTCAAACTCCGCTGCCGGGAAAAACACCGCCACAAAGCGGCGCGCGACCATGTCGAAGAGCTTTTGCTCGGCTTCCGGCAACTCCTTCGGCGGGATGAGGCCGGTGGGGATGATGGCAAAGTGATCGCTGACCTTCGAGTTGTCGAAGATGCGCTTGTTCGGCCGCACCCATGAGTTATTGAGCG
>JBILVU010000215.1:0-6882 GCA_044370285.1 Prosthecobacter sp. | reverse complement strand
TTGCTGACCACCGTGGCGGCGTGCGTGCCCAGCTCATGCGGCAGCGCGTCCTGCTTGCGGCTGTCGTGACTGGCAAAGGTCTTCATCGTGTCGATCACCGTGCCGATGTAATCCTCTGGCAGGTGGCGGGAATCCGTTCGCGGATAGGTCAGCACCTTGAACTTCTCATAAAGAGCCTGCGCGATTTGCAGCGTGCGACGGGCGGAGAAGCCGAAACGATTGCTCGCCTCGCGCTGTAGGCTGGTGAGGTCGTAAAGCAACGGCGCGGCCTGGCGGGCCGGTTTGGTCTGCTGCTCGATTTTACCCGGTTTGCCGGTGCAGCGGTCCGCAATGGCCTGCGCGGTCTTTTCATCCCACAGGCGCTCCTGCTTCTTGTGCTCGTCGTTCTCGTCTTTCTTGAAGGATTCGTCGATCCAGCGGCCCTGGTAACGACCGCCGGGCACTTCAAAGAGCGCGATGGCTTCCCAGTAGGTGCGCGGCACAAAGGCGGCGATCTCGCGCTCGCGTTTCGCCAAGATGGAAAGCGTCGGCGTCTGCACGCGGCCCACCGGGGTGAGGCGGAAGCCGCCGTGGCGGGAATTCAGCGCGGTGAGGGCACGGGTGCTGTTGATGCCGATGAGCCAATCGCTCTCGCTGCGGCATTTGGCGGCATCAGCCAGCGGCTGCATCTCCGCATCGCTTCGCAGTTTTTTAAAGGCATCCAAGATGGCCCCCTGGGTCATGGATTGCATCCACAGGCGCTGCACCGGCTTTTTGCAGCCGGTGGCATCCATGATGTAGCGGAAGATGAGCTCCCCTTCGCGGCCGGCGTCGCAGGCATTGATCACGGCGTCCACGTCCTTGCGCTTCAGCAGGCGGGCCAGGACCTTGTAACGGTCCTCGCTCTGCTCGATGGGGTTCAGTTCGAAGACCTCCGGCAAAATGGGCAGGCTGGTGAAGCCCCAGCCGATCTTTTTGCCATCCACCATCGGCATGCCGAGTTCCAGCAAATGACCGACAGCACTGGAGATGACGTGCGTCTCGCTCTCGTACCAGTCTTTTTCCTTGGTGAAGGACTTCATGCCGGGGGCTTTGGCCAGGGCGCGGGCGAGATCGGCGGCGACACTGGGCTTCTCGGCGATGATGAGGGTTTTGGGCATGTGCGTGCGAACAGTTGGCGGGAGAAAGGGGCGTGACTAGGGCATGAGAACCAGTCGAATGTCAAGGCGGCGGACCTTCATCACCCACCATGACCTCACTCGACGACCTCAAAAGTCGGCAGTGAGGTCAGCAGCGCCGGATTCGTCTCCTGGCGCATGCGGCGCATGAGATCGAGAGCGTGTTTGTCGATCACCAAACGCTGTTTTTGCATGCCGCGATCCACGACCTCGCCCTCAATCCAGCGCGGAGCCTCACGGAAGGCGGCCTGGGACGGAAAATAAACCGCCGTGCGGCCCACATTCTCGTCGATGAGGCTCGATCGGGTGCCGCCGGTGAGATGAGAGACTCCCACGATGGCACCCAACTCCACTGCACGAGCGGAGGCGCAGCGATCCACCCGCTCCACGCCGAGGATCGTCTCGGTGGCACTCGGCACGAGCACCACATCCACTCCCCTGCCCCGCAGCCGGGCGCTGATTTCCGGGATCTCGATGTCGAGGCAGATGATGACGGCAAATTTCAGCCCACCGAACTCCCACACACGCAACTCCCGCCCCGGCGCAAAAGCATTCTCCCAAGGGGTGAGATGCAGCTTGTCCTGAAAGCTCAACACACCCTCGACGAGGATCGGGGCACGGTTTCGCAGCTCGCCATGCTCCGCATCCCAAAATGGCGCGGTGCCCAGCACCACAGCTTTTTCGGGTCGCTGGAGCAGTGATTGCAGGGTGGGCATCGTTTCACTCCAAAACACCTCCGCCACACGACGCAGCGTGCAGGGCTCCACCAGCGGCTCGATGCCCAGCCAAGTGAATTCCGGCAGCAAAACAATGTCCGCGCCCTCATCCCAGGCTGTTTCTACGCATTCGACGACCGCGGCAGCATAGGCGGCGGGCGAGGAGGCGTCGATTCCGGGATCAAAGGTGCAGAGTTCGAGCTGAAGCGGCATGGGCGCATGCTCGCCAAGCATGCAGGCAAAGCCAAGTGCCATCTTCAGAAGGTGCCCAGGATTGATCTTGCCCTTCTACCCGCTGTTCTCGTAAACTTTGCCACGCATGGACACTGACGCCCAGCTCTACGAACTCTTCCGCGACCACCCGGAATGGATCGCCGACTCGATGAACGATCCCTTTCCCGAGCCAGCCATCTTCCGTTCCGTCACTATCAAGAAGATCGAGCGCCGCCTGGATGGCCTGCTCATTCCCAAAAACAGCGCCAAACCGCTCCGCGTCATCGAATTCCAATTCTTTCCCTCCAAGGACATCTACCTCCGCGCCACGGAAGAACGCATCGCCGTTCACCGCCTCTATCCGGGGGCGTGAAGTCGAGGCCATCGTCTTCTTCGGCCAGCGAAAACTCGACGAACGTCCCGAACCCTGGACCCATGTCGTCAACGCCTACTATCTCGATGAGCAGATGACCATCCTCGCTCAGCGCCAGCCGGATCATCCCCTTCCAAAACTTCTCGCCCCCGTTTTCGAGAAGGACAACGCTGTGCTTGAAGCCGAGGTGGGAAAAGTCTATCAATCCCTCGGTCGCCTGCTCCGGCGCCAGTGCCGCCGAACGCGAGAACCTTCAGCGCATCTATTTTAGTTTTCTTCTCAGCCGCTTCAAAACCAAAACTTCCCAAGAAATCATCGCCATGTTCAACACCATCGACGCAACCAAGACTCGGGCTGGTAGAGAGTTCATCGCCATGGGTCGAGAAGAAGGAAAAGCCGAGGGCAAGACCGAAGGAAAGGCCGAGACCCTTTTGAACATCCTCCAAAAGCGTCTCGGCAAGATCAGCAAGGACGCCGTTTCGCAGATCGAGCACCTGGACTACATCCAGCTCGAAAAACTCGAGGACCGCGTCCTCGACTTCGCCTCCACGCAGGAACTCGGGAAGTGGCTCAAGGCTCTCAAATAGCCGATGGCCGATCCCCTTCCGATCTTCGAACTCCGCCAGACCTTCACCGCCGCCCTGCTCGATCCGGCGACGCCGAATCTGCTCATCAAAGCGCCCACCGGCTCCGGCAAATCCACGCAGATCCCGCAGTTCGTGCTCGATTCTGGTGTCCTCGCCGAAGGCAAACGCTGCGTCGTGCTCCAGCCGCGCCGAATCGCCGCACGCATGCTCGCCCAGCGGGTAGCTCGTGAGCGAAATGCCAAGCTCGGCGGCGAAGTCGGCTACCAAGTGCGATTTGAGAATGTGACGAGCCGCGAAACACGACTCACCTACGTCACCGAGGGCGTCATGCTCCGCATGCTGCTCGAAGACCCGCAGCTCGACCGCGTCGGCTGCATCTGCATCGACGAATTTCATGAGCGCCACCTCGATGGCGATCTCGTCCTCGCCTTTGCACGCCGACTCCAGCGCACACGCCGCCACGATTTAAAGATCATTGTCATGTCCGCCACGCTCGTGCCGGGTCCGTTGGTCGATTTCATGCAGCCATCGAAGCTGCTCGAATCCCAAGGTCGCACCTTCCCCGTCGAAGTGCGTTACCAGGCCCCCGTGCCGCAAAAAAACGGCTACCCCGAGCCCGTGTGGGACCAAGCCGCCCGCGCCTGCGAAGAACTCGCCCTCTCGCCCGGCTTCAGCGGCGACATGCTCGTCTTCATGCCCGGCGGGCACGAGATTCGCAAAACCATCGCTGCCATTCAGGGCCGCGCCTTTGCCCGAGGCCGCCGCGTCGTGCCGCTGCATGGTGAACTCACACCACAGGATCAAGACGCCGCCGTCACACCCGGCGAGCAGCCCAAAATCATCGTCAGCACCAACGTCGCCGAGACTTCCCTCACCATCGAAGGCGTCAAAGCCGTCATCGACGGCGGCACGGCCCGCATCGCCAACTACGACGCCCGTCGCGGCATCAACACGCTCACGGTGCAGAAAACCAGCCGCGCCTCCGCCGAGCAGCGTGCCGGCCGCGCCGGTCGTCTCGGCCCCGGCATCGCAGTGCGCCTCTGGACCCAACGCGAACACCTCCTGCGTGCCGAATGCGAACTCCCCGAAGTGCAGCGCCTCGACCTCAGCGAAGCACTTCTCGCATTGCGTGTGCTCTTTTCCAATCCTCAGAAGAAGGCAGAAGAATGGGGGCAAAAGAATGAAGAGCTGCATTCTCCTGCCCCCATTCTCCTGCCTAATTCTGACCTCGAATGGTTCGAAGCCCCCGCGCCAGCCGCACTCAAACGCGCCGAAGACCTCCTCCACGACCTCGGTGCCACCGATCAGCATGGCCGCATCACCGCCCTCGGCCGCCAGATGGCCAAGTTTCCGCTGCATCCGCGTTTTGCTCGCATGCTGCTCGCCGCCGCCGAATTCGGCTGCTTGCGCGAGGCCGCTCTGTGCGCCGCCGTGGCTCAGGGGCGAGATATTCTCCTCGTTGGCCAAAAGAACGCATCGCACAAAAACGAGGAGTTTTGGGAGAAGGACGACCTCAGTGAGTTCCAGGCCCTGTTGCGGGCTTTCACGCGTGCGGAGGCCATGAACTTCGATCCCGATGCCTGCGCCCGTTACGGCGTGCATGCCATGGCCTCGCGTGAATCTGCCCGCAGCGCCGATCAGTTCCTCCAGCTCGCCAAACGAGCCGGATTGAGCATCAACGACCAAATCGCCGAACCCGAGGCCCTCGCCAAAACATTGCTCGCCTCCTTCAGCGACCATCTCGGCGTCGAAACCAGCCCCGGCAGCCGCATTTACCGGCTCGCAGGCGGTTACACCGGCCATCTCGACAAAGAAGCGCACATCAAAGCCCCGCGCTTGCTCGTCGCCTCCGAGATCGTCGAAGTGCAGGGCAAAGCGCTCACGGTGAAGCTCAACAACGTCACCCGCATCGAGGAAGAATGGCTGCACGATATGTTCCCCGCCGACTGCACCGCTGGACGCAGCGCCCGCTACGACAGCGTGAACCGCCGCGTCATGAACATGGAGGAGACACGTTTTCGCAGCCTCGTCCTCGCCAGCAAAGAACGCGGTGAGCCCGACGAAACCCAAGCCGCCTCATTGCTCGCCGCCGAAGTCATCGCTGGAAGGCTCGAACTGCCGCTTTGGAACGAAAAAGTCGAGCAATGGATCACCCGCGTGAACTGCCTCTCCAAGTGGATGCCCGACCTCGAAATCCCGCCCATCAGCGAAGAAGACCGCCATCTCATCATCGAGCAGCTCTGCCACGGCTGCACCACCTACCGAGCCCTCAAAGACCGCGAAGTCTTCCCCGCGCTGCACCAATGGCTCAGCCACGCCCAGCGTGACATGCTCGAAAAATACGCCCCCGAGCGCTACGCCCTCAAGAACGGCAAAACCGCCCGCATCGTCTATGACGAAAAGCAGCCGCCCAGCGTCAGCGCCGTGCTCCAGCACATGTACGACGTAACCGAAAACCCCAAAGTCGCCGCCGGCCGCATCAGCGTCACCGTTCACCTGCTCTCCCCCGCCCAACGTCCCATCCAGACGACGGGTGACCTCGGACGTTTTTGGCGTGAAGGTTATCCCGGCGTGAAAGCGCAGCTTCGCGGAAGGTATCCGAAGCATGAGTGGCGGTGAGGGCTGAGGAAAGTGGAACAGGATTGCATCCTGTTTCAGGTTCAGGGTTCTTCGTTCGTAGTTGCCCGCCTGCAGGTTCTTCAGCCGCTCGTCATCCAGCAGGAAGCCTTTGCTGATGTATTCCTTCAGCTTGTCCGCCGCTCACTGGCGGAAGCGCACCGCCGCCGGGCTGGGTTCTGGGATCAGGCCGCTCATGGCTTCGGCTTCTTGAGCGCCTTCCGGGCCTTGGATTCCAGTTTCTTGATGCTTTCCACGGCAGGCAGTTCCTCCGGCATGGTACCGCCGAGTTCTTTGATGGTTTGGCGCACCTTGGCTCCGACTTCGCGGTGGGCTTTGTTGGCCTTTTCTTTGCCAGTGATCTTCTCGCGGCGGAGTTTGTCTTCCGCCTGCGTGGCGCGGAAGAGGTTGGCTGCCAGTTCGGTGCTGCCCATGTGATCGAGAATTTGCTCGCTCTTCTTCAATCCTTTGCGGCGGTGGATGTCCTGCGCCCCCAAGCCGCCATACAGGCCCATGTAGCCGTGGTTTTGGAAGATGGCGTAGTCGCGCGGTTCGATGACTCCGGCATCCTTCGCGGCATCGGCCAGCTTGCTGTTGTGCTGGCGCAACTCACCCCGGATGGTCAGGCGGCGCTGTTCCTCCCGTTCCTCGTCGCTCAACTCCTGCCGCCGGGTCTGGATGGCGAAGTAGGTCTGGCCCTGGGCGACGATTTCCTTGGCCGGGTCGGCATTTTGGATGACGAGGTAGCAGGCGTAGCGGGACATCATCACCGTCTGCACCGCCCTCTGCCCGCCTCTGCCGATTTCGATCATTTCGGTGATTCCAACGAAATGATCCTCCACCCGCTGCCCGCTGTTGAAACAGGCAGTGCGGGCCTTCTCCACGACGGCTTCAAAGTTGCGGTAATCATTGTAGCTGAGCACCTTGGCAAAGTCACGGCTGGACCAGAATTCATTGCCTGCGGGATTGGAGCGGCGGATGGTTTCAAAGGGCGTGATTTCGTGGCTCATGGGTTCAGTTTAGGAGATCGACGGGGCGGTCTTCAGGATGGCAGCTTTCCAGAACGCAGCAACTCCCGGTAGGTGTTCCGGGTTTCGGACTTCACGAACTCGTCCACGAGGGGGGAAGGTGCTGAGGACGTGGGAGAATTCGTCCTCGGTCAGGTCGTAGAGGTGCGCGACGAGGGCATCGATCTCGGCGCGGGCGGTCTGGCGCTGCTC
>JBILVU010000124.1:0-17259 GCA_044370285.1 Prosthecobacter sp. | reverse complement strand
GCCCACCTACCGCGCCCTCAAAGACCGCGAAGTCTTCCCCGCGCTGCACCAATGGGCTCAGCCACGCACAGCGAGACATGCTCGAAAAATACGCCCCCGAACGCTACACCCTTAAGAACGGCAAAACCGCCCGCATCGTCTATGACGAAAAGCAGCCGCCCAGCGTCAGCGCCGTGCTTCAGCACATGTACGACGTAACCGAAAAATCCCAAAGTCGCCGCCGGCCGCATCAGCGTCACCGTTCACCTGCTCTCACCCGCCCAACGTCCGATCGAGACGACGGGTGATCTTGGACGTTTTTGGAAAGAGGGCTACCCCGGCGTGAAAGCGCAGCTTCGAGGGAGATATCCGAAGCACGAGTGGCGGTGAGGTTGCCCAATCCGCAGGCATAAAAAAGCCGCACGTATAGGAGCCTTGTGGACTCTCACGGCGCGGCTCAGAGCTGGGGGACCCATAGCTGGGCAGATCGGCTATAGCCTAGACTCCAACGACTGAATTCGAAGGCTGAAGGTCATGGGATTGACGATGGATGAGCCTTCGATTTTTGATCGTTGAAGGATGAGGCGAAGACCACCGAGAGAACCACCTCAACCATCAACTTTTCGACCATCGTCCATCCTTCCCCTCTCACGCAAAGGCCTGGATGAAGCACACTTCGAGGGCGAGGCCTTCGTTGACGTTGGTGTGGAGGTGGTTTTCGAGTTGGCGGAGGATGCGGATGCGTTTGGTGACTTCCGCAGGAGACCATTTGGCGGCAAGGCCGGAGGTGGCTTTTTGATGGCGGAGGAGGTCGAGATGCTCGGCACCGGCTTGATGGCGGGCGACATCGCCAAACCAGGAGAGGAGGAGGTCCATCAAGGCGCTGCGCTGCTGGATGTAATCGGCCTCGATGGCGGCTTCGACCTGCTCTTCGCGTTGTTTGAGCCAGCTTCCATCGGTGGTTTTGCCGTAGTGCTCGGTTTCGCGTTCGAACTCGGCTTCGTGACGTTTTTTGAGGTCGTCGTGAAGTTCCTCCAAAATGGATTCGAAGTCGGTTTTGAGGGCGAGAGCTCCGGAAAGGCCGCCTTCGTTCTTGGCGGCCATTTTTTCGAGGACCATGAGGAGTTTGCTCTCGTGCTCGGTGAAGGTGCGTGCTCCGGCGGGAGGCATGAGGCCGACCTCGATGACGCGGGACTGGATGGTGGGCAGGAGCTGCTCGGGCTGGGTGGTCAAAAGGAGCAGCAGCGTGTTGGGCGGCGGCTCTTCGAGGGTTTTGAGGAAGGCGTTTTGGGCCTGCACGTTCATGCGCTCGGCATCGACGATGATGCCGAGCTTCCAGCCGTTCGGAGCGGCGGTGCGGCGGATCATTTTTTCGAGGAAGCGGATGGTGCCGGGATCATCGCCATCCTCGCCGATGGTGATGCGGCGGGATTTGCTCTGCGGGCGGAGGACGATGGCCCCCTGCCCTTCCCAGCCTTCGAGGGTGTGGTGCTTTTCACCGACCATGAGATCGAGCACGCGAGCGGCGAAGTCTTCATGCCGTGCTTCTTTGGGCCCGGTGATGAGGTAGGCATGGCCGAGGCGGCCGTGGTCGCGGGCACGGGCGAGGAGCTGGAGGGCGTGGTCGGCTTTGAAGGGCATCGGGGGAGCAGGATGATTCCGCGTTTCCTAGCTCAAGGCAACAACGCTTCATCCCAAGGCCACAACGGCTGCGCGACGGAGGCATCGATCCAGCCGCGAGTGGGTTCGTCGGCGGAGACGGGGACTTCGACGTAGCTCCAGCCACCGCGTTTTTCGAGGAGGCGGAGCTGGCTGCCGGGCGGGAGGTCAAGGTTCGCCGCGGAGGTGACGGTGGCGGCGGCGTAAAGGCTGACCTCGGGCTGGGTGACGATGACGATGTCATGCACACGCTCGGCAGGGGCGGGCCGCACGGCGGCGAAGGTGACAGCGGGAAGGAGGATCAAAATGCCCCAAAGGGCGGCCAGCAGGGCACCGAGGCGCTGGGTACCATTCAGCGGCGAGGAGCGGCCGATCCGCACCCGCCAGGCGAGAGCGAGGACGATGAGCCAGCCACCGGCGGCGGCGAGGATGACCCACATGTTTTTGCTGAGCATGAGGCTCCACTGCGCCACGGGTGAAGGCTGAGCGAGGGTGAAGAAGCGGAGGCGATCATCGAGGAGGCGCATGTTTTGCCGTAGCTCCGCATTGGTGGGATCGAGGAGGGCGGCGCGTTGATACCAGAGCGCGGCGCGGCCCAAATCATCCTGCTTGAAACGAGTGTGACCGATGAGGGTAAAGACATCGGCGCTGAGCGGGGCGTTTTTGAGCTTCAAAATGCGCTCGGCTGAGTATTGCGCCTTGGTGAATTCGCCCTTCGTGAGGGACTCGCGGGCCTGCTGGTAGAGTTTGGCCGGTTCATCGGCCTCGGCGGCATCCAGGCTGCCAGTGGTGAAGGCGAGCACGAGGAGGGCGGCGGAGGTTTGGAGGAGGCCGCGGAGCTTGGTGAGGATGCTGCGTCGCTCGGTGGTGCTCAGCGGGGTGGCGGAGGCGGCGGTGAAGTTTTGCGCTTCATAGCGTGCCATGACCTCGCGGGAGTCATCATCAAGGCTGTCCTTGCCTTCATGGGCCCGCTGAATGAACCAAGCACAGCGTTGGAGGAAGGTGCGATCATCGAGTCCACTTTCTTCGAGACCGCTCCACAATTTCATGAGTTCACCGCGAAGGCCGCTGACGAGATTTTGTCGGCGCTTCCGCATCCACGCGGCGATGGTGGCGAAGGCGAGCACGAGGACGGGGATGCCCTGAGCGGCCCAGAAGCGGCTATTGGCAAGGATGGAGACATTCGGCTGCGTGGCGGAAATCCAGCGAGGCTGCTCGGGCACGCGAATGACGATGTCGTTGAGGTTCGGACGCGGCTGAAGCACGGTGGGAGGCTTCGGTGGCTCGATGGAGGTGGTGGTGGCTCCGGTGCCGTTTTCAGCGGCGGGGGCGGCGCCGGGTTTCACATTGAGCGCCACGGGTGCGGTGTTCACGGTGATATACTTTTTCTGCGTGGGGCTGAAGAAGGTCAGCTCAAAAGGCGGGAGCTGTGGGTGCTGTTTTTCCGGCACAAAGATCTGCGAGAAGCCGACACGACGCGGTGTGCCAGGCGGCAAGAAGGCGGCCATTTGATTGGGGTCCTGCGGGCCATCGACGTTGTAACGTCGCGGCGGATACGGACGCCAGGCCTCGGGCTGCGTGAGGGCCGGGGCGTTGAGCGCATCGAAATTGCCGATGCCTTCGACGATGAGTTCGACGGCGAGCGGATCACCCACCGCTAGCTCAGTGGGTGTGGCGGAGGCCTGGATGCTGAAATCCCCGACGGCACCGGTGAAGCTGGCAGGCTTTCCTTCCTCAGGCAGTGGCAAAACCTTCACTTTCACCTCCTGACTGCGCACGTCCAGCTTTCGCGGCTCACCCATGACAAGAGGCATCCCAAACGGCATGGCGGGCATGCGCTGGCGGTCATCGATGATCTCATAGACCAGCTCGACGGTGGCGGGACCGACTTTCAGCTCGCCTGCTTGGAGCGGAGAAAGCGTGGTGCGGTAGGTGTACACGATGTAACCGACGCCGTTGATGACGGTCTCACTTTGATCGGCATTCTGCGGGAAGCGGGTGACGGCGAAATCGTTCTTCGAGACGTTGATAAGGCCTACGCGGCGCAGCGCCACACGGCGCGGAGTGTAGATGCTGGCATTCAACGCGACGACCTCGCCCTTATAAAGCTCCGTCTTGCCCACCTCGATCTGAAAGAGTGGCGTGGTGAGTTCATCGCCGGGGGGTGCCGCCGGGTTGGCGGGGGCTTCGGTGACGATGAATTTGACCTCATTGGTCTTCACGATCTGGCCTTCGATGAGGAGATCCTGTGGCGGGATGGTGTACTCACCTGGCTCGGTGCCAGCGATCTGCCAGGAGAGATTCAGCGACATGGTGGTGCGGCCGCCCTGCATGTTGATGCTCTGCGATTGCTGGAGAGCGGAGTTCATGCCGATCTGGGCCGGGAGGCGGAGCTGAGGCACCGTCTGAAGCTGGCCGTTCTGCACCGTGATGACGTAGTTCACGATTTGGTTCGTCTGCGCCGTGCCGGGCTGCACGTAGGCACGCACGGTGGCGGCAGCAGCGGGGAGCGAGAAGCTCAGCAGGAGAGCGATGAGGAGGCGGAGAGGCATTCGGGGGAAAAGATGAAGGATAAAAGCGGATAGGGCGGGTTTGACCTCTTCCGGCTCACCAGTCCTTTTTGTTGATCTGAGGAGGGCGTTGCGTGTTGTTAATCGGTCCGGTGATTTCATCCATGTATTGAGAGATGAAATTCTCCGCTTCGCCACGCGTGTAGCCGGTCTTGGGATTGCGGCGGTAATACTGGGGGCCTTTGTCTTTTCCGTTTGGGTCTTGGTTCTTCTTTTCTTGATCGCCATCGCCCCCGGATGCGACTTCCCCCTTCTTATCGCCCTTTTTGCCTTCGCCTTCTTTTTCCTCGGCGAGGCCGCCTTCACCCTTGGGATCTTTTTTCTCGCCGTCCTTGCCGCCAGCAGCCTGGATGCGGCCTTCGGGTAGGTTTTGTGCGTCTTTGCCGCCGATGCCGTCATCGTCGCCTTTCTTCTCCCCGGTTCGATCTTTTTGTTTGGGATCGCCAGCGCCGTTATCATCGCCGCTTTCGCCCTCGCCTTCACCCTCCTCGCCTTCTTGGCCCTCACCCTCTTCGCCTTTTTGACCCTTCTGTCCTTTTTGACCTTTTTCGCCCTGCTGGCCTTTCTTCCCCTTTTGACCCTGCTGCTGTTGCTTTTGCATGGCTTCGAGAGCCTTGCGAAGCTCCTCCAGCATGTTGGCGACGTGCTGGCGGTTCTCACGCAGCTCCTTGTTGTTGGGATCGAGTTGCAACGCGGCATCGAAATGGGAGAGAGCATCCATCCAGCGTTGCAGGGTGATCTTGGGCTGCTTGGCGAGGCCGCGTGAACCTTGATCGTAAAGCGTGTGACCGAGGCCGCGATGCGCCCGGATGCGCAAGCCTTTGTCATCGGCATGCAGCGCATCACTGAAATTCCTCACGGAGCCGTCGTAATCGGTAAGCTGATGCTCGGCGAAGGCGAGGCCATAGCGCAGCTCCGCGAGGGCGGCGGGGCTGTAATCCGCCTTTTCGAGGAGCTTGGTATAAAGATCCCGCGCCTTCTCATAATCCTTCTGCACGAGAGCCTCGTGTGCTTGCTCCGGTGAAAGACCGCTTTGACGGAAGAAGGCGGCGAAGGAACTGGCCTCGGCGTTCACACTGCCGAGCACGAGCACGGCGAGAACACCGGCGGCCAGCGAAGGCCGTGGCTTGCGGCGCGGGAGAGAGCTGAGGATCCAAGCGGTCATAAGGAGGAGTATAGCGATGCTGAGCGGCCACGCAAAACGCTCAATGGGTTTGGAGAGGCTGCGAGTGGCGTTTTCCTGCTCGCGGAGGCGGGCGATGATGGGGGCGATGGCATCGCGGCTGAGCGGCTGGGTGCCGAGCTTGATGAAACGGCCGCCCGTGGCGCTGGCGAGCTGCTGGAGGACGCCTTTTTCGAGCTTCGAGCGGACGACGTTGTTGTTTTCATCGCGGATGTAATCGCCCGGGACATTGGGATCCGGGATGAGGGTGCCGCCTTCCGTGCCGACGCCGACGGTGATGACGGAAACCTGCGCGGCGGTGAGCTTTTGAATCCAAGTGGTAAGGCTGGCATCGGCATCGCCGCCGTCAGAGAAGACGATGAGAACAAAATTGCTCTTGGGGAGCGGCTTGATGGCCCGCAGGGTGACATCGAGCAGGTCCGCCAGATTGCTGCCGCCCCATTCGATGACGTTCTGATCAAAGACTTGGAGAGACTCGAGGATGGCGTTGTGATCCGTGGTGAGCGGGGCCTGAAGATAAGCACGCCCGGCGAAGGCAAGAAGGCCGATGCGCTCCCCTTTGAGTTCCATGATGAGATCATGGGCGGCGAGCTTTGCCCGCGTGAGGCGATCCGGGGCGACATCGCGGGCGAGCATGGAGCGAGAGGTATCGAGGGCGATGAAGATGTTTCGGCCTTTATCCGGCCTATCGATGGTCTCAGCCCCCCATTGTGGCCTCGCGGCAGCGATGATGAGGAAGGCGAGGGCGAGTAGGTAGAGCGTCCAGATCGTCCAGGAGAGGGCTTTGGAGATGCCGGTGACGAGGAGGCTGCGCAGACGCGGCGCGGTGAAGGCCCTCACGGCTTTGGAGGACCGTGCATCGAGCCACGCTTTGAAAAGCAGCAGCAGAGGCACCAGGAGGAGGAGCCAGAGGAGCTTTTCGTGAGCAAACAGGATGTGCGGCATGCGATGAATCAGGCTGGGAGCGTCTCAGGGGCGGTCTGGAGCAAGATGACGGAGAGCAGGAGGGCGAGCAGGAGGCAGGCTCCGGCGGCGTAGAGGGGCCAGTGGAAGAGCTCTTCTACCTCGGTGAATTTGCGCCGCTCAATTTTGGTTTTTTCGAGCTTGTCGATGGTGCTGAAGACTTCGGTGAGGGAGTTTAAATCCTGCGCCATGAAGAACTGGCCGTTGCCGATGGCGGCGACTTCTTCGAGGGTCTTCTCATCAAACAACTGCTGTCCGACCGGGGTGAAGGTGCCGCGACGTGGATCGGGGATGACATGCACGCCGGGGGTGCCGAAGGCGATGGAGTAAATTTTGATGTCGAGCGTGGCTCCGAGCCGCGCGGCATCCTGCGGGGAGAGGCGGCCGGAGTTGTTGGCACCATCGGTGAGCAGGATGATGACTTTGCTTTTGGTCTTCTCTTTGTTGAGGCGGTTCGCAGCGGAGGCGAGACCGGAACCGATGGCGGTGCCATCGCTCACACGCTGAGTTTGCACGCGGTCGAGATTATTGATGAGCCAATCGCGATCGAGCGTGAGCGGACACGGCAGGTAAGTCTCGCCTGCGAAGGCGACGATGCCGATGCGGTCCGATTTGCGTCCTTTGATGAAATCAGCCACGACACGCTTGGCGGCAGTGAGACGGTTCACGGGCTGTCCGCCGATGTACATGTCCTCGATGAGCATGGAGAGAGATACATCGAAGGTGAGCATGATGGAGACGCCATCGGATTTCTCCTCCTCGGTGGCGAGGAGCTTCTGCGGGCGTGAAAGGGCGAAGGCACCGAAGAGGATGCTGCCGAGCACGAGGCTAAACCAAATCCAGCCAAAGCCTGCCCGCGCAGGTGAGGCCACGCCGCGAAGCAGAGCCACGGTGGGAAAACTGATCGATGGCCGCAAGGCACGTCCACCACGCAGGGTGAGGAGAATGGGCAGCAAAACGAGCAGCAGCAGCCACCAGGGATGGGCAAACTGAAAATCAGGAATGCCGGGAATGGATAGAGCGGCGATCACAGGCGTTCCTCCTCGACTTTGGCGATGGTTTGATCGATCAAGGCGAGCGCCGCCTCCGCCGTGGCGGGCACGGGCATGAAGGAAAGGTCATCACACCATTTGGCCACGGGAGCGAAGCGCTCTTTCCACACGCCTTCGGCACGCGGAATGGGCACACCAGGCTCGAATTGACGAAGGCCGCTGAAGATTTCCGGGGTGGTGCGGGAGATGGCGGGCACAGCGTAACGCTCGCCAAGGTAGCGGCGAAGGATCTGCGAGACGCGGTGGCTCGTTTCCGCAGGCGGCACGAAGGAGACGCGGCTGCGCAGTTCATTCAAAGCTCGCAGGCAGGAGGAGATCGGCTGGCGCGGCGGGATGTGCGCGGCGGGTTTTGGACGCAGCAGCAGCCAGATGATCAGGCCGAGAAAAATGAGGATGAGCAGGCCGATGGTCCACGGCACCCACCACGCAGGCGGCGAGGCGATTTCACGAGCATCCGGAAGCTTCGGATGAGGCAGACCAGGGGCGGCGGGGAGCTGCGCGAGGGCAGCGGATGCCTGGCAAAGAATGCCTGCGATGAACCATGAGAGCCTCATCCGCGCTTCCTCCTTTTGCGGGAACGAAAATAGGCTTTCAAAGCGGGCACATAATCCTCGTCCGTGCGGATTTCGATGCGCTCGACGCCGCTGCGGCGCAGCAAATGCGTGAGATAGTCCTGATGCGCTTTCATGCGCTCTTGATACTGCTGACGCACTTTGGGATCGGAAGTGTTGACGAGCACTTCTTCACCCGTTTCAGGGTCTTGAAGCACGACGCGGCCGACATCGGGCAATTCGAGTTCACGAGGATCCGTGACATGCGCCACGACCACATCGTGCTTCGCGGCGGCGGCGCGGAGAGTTTTCTCCCAAGCATCCGAAGGCGTGATGAGATCCGAAACCAGCACCACGAGTGCCCGGTGGGCGATGCGCCCCAAAGCAAGCTCCAGCGCCGGTTTGATGTCCGTGCCGGGATGAGCGGGCTGGCAGTTTAAAATATCACGAAGGATGCGAAGGGCATGCGAGGCGCCTTTGCGGGCCGGGAGATACTCCTCGACCTGATCCGAGAAGAGCATGACGCCGACTTTGTCCTGATTTTGCACGGCGCTGAAGGCGAAAACGGCAGCGATCTCGGCGGCACGTTCACGTTTGGTATCCTCGTGGCTGCCGTAATCCCCGGAGCCGCTGACATCGACGCAGAGCATGACGGTGAGTTCACGCTCTTCGACGTATTTGCGCACGAAAGGCTCGTTCATGCGGGCGGTGACGTTCCAATCGAGGAAGCGCACGTCATCACCGGCCTGATACTCGCGGAAGTCATCGAACTCGATCCCCTGCCCTTTGAAGCGTGAGTGATACTGCCCACCGAGGATCTCTTTCACCATGCCACGCGTGAGCAGCTCGATGCGCCGCACACGCTTCAAGATGCGTGTGAGACGAGCGTCATTGTCACTGGTGGCGGCGGCGGGCATGACTTGCGCCATCACGGCACCGGAATCTTGTCGAGGAGGGTTTTGATGACGTCATCGGAGGTGACGCCTTCGGCTTCGGCTTCGTAGCTGAGGAGGATACGATGGCGAAGGATGTCCGGGGCGAGGTCTTTGATGTCCTGCGGGGTGACGTAGTTGCGGCCCTGAAGGAAGGCCTGGGCCTTGGCGGCGAGGGCGAGATTGATGGTGCCACGCGGCGAGGCTCCGCAGCGGATGAGGAGCTTCAGATGCGGAGCCACGTTCTCCGGGAAACGGGAGGCCTGGATGATGGCGACGATGTAATCGCGGATCTTTTCATCCATGTAGAGGCCGTTGACGATTTTCCGGCTGGCGATGACATCGGTGATGTTCGTGATGGCATTCACATCGAGCTTCGGCGCTGAGGTGGCCATGGCATCGAGCACGAGACGCTCCTCGACGGGTGTTGGATAGGTGACGCGGACTTTGAAGAGAAAGCGGTCGAGCTGAGCTTCTGGAAGCGTGTAGGTGCCTTCTTGGTCGATGGGGTTCTGCGTGGCCAGCACCATGAAAGGATCGGCGAGCTTGTGGGTGACCTCGCCGATGGTGACCTGACGTTCCTGCATGGCTTCGAGCAGCGCCGATTGCACCTTGGCAGGTGCGCGGTTGATTTCATCCGCGAGGACGAGGTTTGAGAAGATGGGGCCGAGGCGCGGGGTGAAGGTGCCATCCTTCGGGTGATAAACCATGGTGCCGATGACATCGGCAGGGAGAAGATCCGGCGTGAACTGGATGCGCTGAAATTTGGCATTCAAGGTGCCTGCGAGCGTTCGCACGGCGAGGGTCTTGGCGAGACCAGGAACGCCTTCGAGCAGGACGTGGCCATTCGTCAGCAGGGCGACGAGAAGGCGATCCACGAGATCCGCCTGGCCGATGAGGACTCGGGCGATCTCTTTGCGCAGCGGAGCCACCCAGGAGGCGGCTTGAGCGATGGCATCGCTGTCAGGGAGATTGGGAATGACCGGCGCAGCCGGGGCGGCGGGAATGGCGGGTGGGGTGGCGGATTCGGACATGAAGACAGGTGGTACTGGTCAACGGGAGCAGCGGGGGCGTCAACCTTAACGCCGCTGCGAAAGCAAGATGCACGAAACGATGTAAAAAAATGTGGTGCGGTCGTTTCAGCGGTTGAGCCAGAGGATGTGGGCACCGGGGTTCTGCCGGTCGGGGGAGAGGCGACCGCCGTATCGAGTGGCAAAACCACGCAGAAGGGTGACGGCGAGGCCGGAAAGCACCGAGAGGCCGGTGGAGGAACCCCAACCATGGATGATTTTGAGGCCGCTGTGACCGTTGAGCAGCGCTTCGTTCATGGCTTTGACGATTTTTTCGCGGGCCACATCCCACGTCTCGCCTGCGTGAGCGACATCGACCTCCAGCAGACCGCGTGAGACGGCACCGAGCACGGATTCACCGCACTTGGGGCAGGTGCTGGTGCGGCCGGGGTCGAGCGGGAACTCACAGTGCGGGCATTCGATCATGCCAGATTCATGCCTTGGAGGCGGTCAGAGTGAAAGGGCGATCTGCGCGGCCTCTTTGACGAGGGCGGGCGGGACGACGCGGCGGAAGTCGTCGAGGCTCACCGGCTTGGTGAGGAAGGCGTTCATGCCGACCTCACGGCACTCTTCTTTGACGCCGACGAGCGCATGGCCGGTCATGGCGATGATGGCGGGCTGGTTCTTGAGCTGGAAATTGCCACGGATGGCACGGGTGGCATCGATGCCGCCCATGACGGGCATTTGCAGATCCATGAAGACGATGTCGAAGGGCATCTGGGAGACCATTTCGACGGCTTCCTGGCCGTTGTTGACAACTTCGATCTTGGCGTAGCCGAGACGCTGAAGAAGCATGCAGGCGATTTTTTGATTCAGCGGCTGGTCTTCGACGAGGAGGATGCGGGCGGGGTGAAGGACGGCGAAGCTATCCCCACCATCGGCCTTGGCGGCTTTTTGAATGGCGCGGTTGGTCTGGCTGGAGACCTGCGCATCGTGCCCGCCCGAGGCGGCTCTTGCGCTGGGATGGTCCATGGTGGCTTCTTCCATGATCTGCGGGTCAAAGGCTGGAGCAGGCTGGGCCGAAGGCATGACGAAGGGCATGTGAGCCGGAGCTGCTGGCTGCTGCATGGGCTGCTTCGGCGTCATGGGAATCATCTGCGGCATGGCAGGCTGCATCATCGCTGGCTGCGCATGCGGCGCCATGGAGGCCGCCGGCATGGCGGGATGCCCACCGGCACTGGCGATGGCAGGGTGGCCCTGTGAGACAGCGCCGATAGGGGCGGTGATGACTCGGCGTGGCATGCGGAAGAGCTCCGCCATGCTGCGGAGTAGCTCACGGCGCTTGATGGGCTTGGAGAGGCCGATGTGGCGGCTGCCAGCGGGCGGGGCAAATTTGGCTTTATCGAGCTTGGCGCGGGTGATGGGGAGGTAGGTGATGATGGCGGCTCCCTTTCCGGCGGCCACACGCATGAGCGGCGCTGCTTCCTCCGGTTTCAAGCGCATGATATCGAGCACGAAGACAGCGGTATCTTCGAGCACATGGTCGAGTTCGTCGATGGAGCAGTCTTTGAGGACCGAGACCTTCATGCCCCAGCCCATGGCGCATTGATTGAGCACCTGCTGGGTGGTGGGATGGGCGCTGCAAAAGACGATGGGGCGGTTTTTGACGATTTCGATCCAGCCAATGTCCTCTTCGCGGTTTTCATCATCGGCGGCGACGGTAAGGGGAAGCTCGAAGAAGAAGTCGGAGCCTTTGCCCGCCTCGCTGACGACGGAAATCTCGCCTTTCATCAGGCGAATGATTTTCTTCGAGATGGCGAGGCCTAGCCCGGTGCCACCGTATTTGCGTGTGGTGGAGGCATCGGCCTGGGTGAAAGCCTGGAAAAGCATGCAGACTTTTTCGGCGGGGATACCGATGCCGGTGTCTCGCACGGAGAAGTGAAGCATGTTGCGGTCTCCACCTTCACCGGGGCGGCTGATCTGGCGGACGAGGAGGAGGATCTCGCCCTTCTCGGTGAATTTGATGGCGTTACCGACGAGGTTGACGAGCACCTGCTTGATGCGCTGGAAGTCACCCATGAATTTACGCGGCAGGGCGGGATCGATGTGGACGTTGAGTTCGAGGTTTTTCTCGGCGGCCTTGTGCGAGAAGACATCCATGGTCTCGGAGACGAGCTTTTCGACATCGACCGGGATGTTTTCGATCTCCATCTTGGCGGATTCGAGCTTCGAAAAGTCGAGGATGTCATTGATGACATGCAGCAAAGATTCGCCGGAGGAGCGGATCATGCGCACAAGCTCCTCTTGCTCATCATCGAGGCCCATTTCAATGAGCAGCGAGGTGGTGCCGATGATGCCATTCATCGGCGTGCGGATCTCGTGGGACATGTTCGCGAGGAAATCACTCTTTGCGGCCGTGGCCGTTTCGGCGGAACGACGTGCGCCCTCGAACTCGGCGAGCATGGACTGCTTTCGGTGATCCTCCTCGTTGAGGTGCTCGATCATCTTGTTAAACTCGCCCTGCACTTCGTCGAGGTCATCCAAGCCCTTCGCGGGGAGCCGGATGCCGAGATTGCCCGTGCGCATGGATTGAAAGGCCCTCACCATGTCCCCAGTTTTCTGGGTGATGCGGCGGCCAACGAAGAAGAACCCGATGATGGCCGGCAGCAGGCCGATGCAGGCACCGAGAATGGGAACGATGAGGCGGCTAGCCTTCACGAGATGGCCGAACTGCACGAGCGGCTGGCGGGCAAGAAAGACGCCGCACACACGGCCATCCTTGTTGTAGAGCGGAGTGCCCGCGATGAACCAGGCGGTCTTCGTTCCGATATGTGGCTCCCGGCTGATATTGGTATCTACCATGCCGAGGCTAGTGCCAGCCATGACGCGATAAATGAGATTATCGAGCTGGCCGGGGCTGGCCTCCCCCATCGCCCATTTTGCGCTGGTAGGCAGGATGGCAATCGGTGGTGATTTGACGATGGGCGGGACTCCATTGGCCTCCCGAGGTGCGACGATCTCGACTTCAAGCCCGAGCTGCTGCACGGCTGGGGCTACATCGACCGTCTGGAGACGCATGCGTAGCAGGGTTTCGTTTTCCCAGGTGAGGCGGACACCGCCGGAGCGCTCCGTATCACTGATGACCTGGCGATTGAGCTCCATCTGCCCAGCGATAGCGACGGCGCCGAGATAGCTACTCTGAGCGTAGCGCATGGTGAGATACTCCTGCCAGAGAAAGGCCACCGCCGTCGCCATGGCTGCAATGACCACAGCAAACATGCCGAGGATCGAGAAGCGGTTGGCGATCTGAAAGGTGAACTTCATGCAAAAAGCGGCGCGGAGGTAGGAATGAATCAGGCCGTTTCGAAGGCGTGTGCGCCATCATAAATCGGCAAATCGGCAGTCTCGCCATGGTTATGCTCCAGTGGCGCATCGGCGACTTTGGCAATGGCGCGGCGCACGGTGGTGCAGAGCAGATCAGGCGTGTGAGGCTTGCTCAGCACATCGAAGAAGCCGATGCCACGGCAAAGCTCGCGAGCGTCTTCCTGGAAATACCCGCTGCAAGCAATCACGGGCAGGTCGGGATCAATCTGATGAAGCTGCTCAAGCACATCAAAGCCGGAAAGCCCGCCGGGCATCGTCAGATCGAGAATACAGGCGGCATAGCGTTGGCGTTGCTGGATGCCGAACATGAGAAGTTCGACGGCTTGCTCGCCGGATGAGGCGCAAGCGACCTCGAAGCCTTGTGAGGACAAAATGGCACGGCTGACGGCGAGAACGCCCGACTCATCATCAATGATGAGGACGCAGTGAGAGCTGAAGGTGGGCTTCATGTTAATGATGGCGGTGGGGATTTCCATGGTGGGCAATGGGTGAGAGTTTCAGATCACATGGCGGTGTAGCTGAGGCACTTGATCTCTTCGAGCGAGGTGGCGCCGTTGAGGACCTGAGCGAGGCCTTCCTGATAAAGAGAGCGGAACCCGTTTTTGAAGGCGGCGGCACGCATGGCGCTCATGGGAGCAGCTTCTTCAATGAGATCTCGCAGTTCGCTATTCATCTCACAGAGTTCCATGAGGGCGACGCGGCCTGCGTAACCGGTGCCGTGGCACTCATCACAGCCGCGTGCTTCGAAAATAGGCGTCGTGACGGGAGAGGTGATGACCTGCTGCTTGGCGAGGATTTCCTGCATCTCCTGGCTGACGCCAACGGGCGTTTTGCAGTAGCTGCAAAGACGACGGGAGAGGCGCTGAGCCTGCGAAAGAGCCAGCGAATCCGCAAGGAGATACTTCTCGACGCCCATGGCGAGCAATCGCGTGACGGCACGGAGGGAATCGTTCGCATGGAGCGTGGTGAGCACCAAGTGACCGGTGAGTGAGGCATTGACAGCGGCTCCAGCCGTCTCGGCATCACGTGACTCACCGATGAGGATAATGTCCGGGTCAGCACGCAGAAGGGCGCGGAGGCCGTTGGCGAAATCGAGGCCGCGGTGGTTGTTCGTCTGCGTCTGGTTGATGCCTTCGATTTCGTATTCGATGGGATCTTCGATGGTCTGAATGTTCACACCCTCGTCATTCACGCTGTTGAGCAGAGCGTAGAGCGTGGTCGTTTTCCCGGAGCCGGTGGGACCGGTGACGAGGACGAGGCCCTGATCCCGCTGCATGGTGCGGGTGAGGATGTCGATGGACCGCTGGGCGAGGTTGAAATCGCTGAGCCGCTTCACGCCATCCTGCTTATCGAGGAAACGCATGATGAGCTTCTGGAACTCACGGCGTGTGGGCACGGCGGCGAGACGCACATCGACGCGGCGGCGTCCGATGGAAAGGGCGAGACGACCGTCCTGGCACTCCGCGCGGCTTTGATTGATGCCAGCCCAGTTTTTGATCAGGGCCACGAAGCGATTGTGCTGGCTCTCAGGAGCCGTCATGATCGTTTTCATGGTGCCATCCATGCGGGCACGGAAGCGGGTGAAGTTGTAGAACTTCTCGAGATGCAAGTCGGAGGCGCGGCAGCGGATCGCGGTGAAGAGCGCCCATTGCACGAGCTCCTCAGCTCCATGATTGGGGTTCTGCGGATTGACGCGTGCCATGTCCTCCGGGGAGATTTCGACGACGTTCGCATCATCTGCCGCTGTGAGATTGGCCCCATCCATGGAGGCCACGGCACTGGGATCAAAGGTGGCACCGGCGCGGTTGATGGCATCACGGATGGTGGCCAGATCCGCCAGTACGGGAACGATCTTGATGGCGGCATTGCCCATCGAGAGCCATTCGTCCTCGAACTTGTAGCAATCCCCCGTGTCACTGAGCATGTAACAGACATGCCGGCCGATGTAGAGAGGATAGACGGCGTGCCGCTCCAGCAGCGGAATGGGGAAAAAGGTCTGGCGCTGGGCCTCCGCCGCACTCAGGGCGAGCTGCTTGCCACCGCTGACGAGGTACTGCAACGCAGCACCCAGATTGCGCTGCATGACGTTGAAGTGCGTCGTTTCGAGCTTGTCGTTCTTGCTCTTCTGCGCCTCGAAGAATCCCGCCAGCTTTACCTTTTCGGAATCGTCATACGGATAGTTTTCGATGAGCCACTGGTAGGTACCTTCGAGGCCGAGATCATCGAATCGCGGTGCCTGGAGCTGCTCCATCGCATTGCTTTGCGAGATGGGCATCTGGCCAAAGCGGTTCACCAGATCCTTGCGGGTGTTTTGATACTGCTCCGCTGTGACGAGAACACGGATCACGAGGAAGGGCGGCACGCCCCACAGATCCCCGGCGCGGGGATTATGATGCGCCATGACCAGAAGCGGGCCAAGCGTGCTCACCGGCAGCCAAGGGTCCGCCACATAAGGCACGCGGCCAAGCTTTCTCACGAGGCGCTCGGCCTCAGGGGAGCAGCTCTCACGCAGCAGAGTGAGCGGCATCAAGCCGTATTGCAGCGCCAGACCTTCAATCGAGAGGATCGCCGCCTGACGGGTATCAATAGTCGCACTCGGCGGATTACCAGCAGCACCAAAGGATTTGGGTGCTTGAGCGGTCGGGATGTTGAGGAGAGCGGCCATTCGGGCGAGTGGTTTGGATAAGGGGGCTGCGTGAACTCAGCGCCCAGCCATTTGGAAATTCGGGGGAAAGACGAACGCGGTGGTGAAATCCGAGCCGTCGAAGTTCATTTTGATGCCGGAGCCGGTCGTGCCGGGCTTGAGCAATTCGTAGCAGCGTCCCGTCCAGCGGATGCGATGATCCTGCGTGCTGCTGCTCACCACGGGGTTGTATCGCGGATCAAGGTAGGGTGAACCGATCTTTGCACGATCAATGTCGGTATTCCGATATTGGAGTGTGCGGAGGATGACCATCTCGTCCGCTCCGCTGGTATCCATGCGGTTGAAGATCATCTCGTAATTCTGCTGCGCAAAGGTGTGCAGCCCACGGTTCATCATTTCGAGGCGTTCCGCAGCCACCGCATCCTTGGAGCCAGTGAGCAGATGATTAAACGAAGTAATCGAAATCGTCGCCAACACGCCCAGAATCGAGATGACGATGACCAGTTCCGTCATCGAAAAGCCGCCAGCGCCGCTGAAACGGCGTTTGGATGACTTTAGGAGGCTGGAGGTGGTGCGCGTCATGATTGGAAAGGTGCTTCAGTAAAGGATGACGCTGTTGGAGGGATCTCTCAGGCTCACCTTCGTCATCGCGAGGATCGAGGTGGGAAAGGTCACGGTGTAGCCTGCTGGCATGAAGGCCGTCACGGTGGACTCCGCGTAGCTCAGGTAGGGCAGCAGCAGATTGTATCTCGCCGTCGAGGAGGCTGCCGCCGTCCAGTCTGCCGCAGCCTGCGTGCGTCCACGCACCTGAATAAAGCTGGCCTGCGCCAGATTGAGCGATTCAGCACGAGCGATGGCCAGGTTTCGCTCACTGTCCAAGCGCATGCGGCTGACCGAGGGAATGGCGAGGAAGGCGATGATGCCGATGATCGACACGCAGGCCATCATCTCGACGAGGGAGAACCCACCGAGAAGGCGACGAGCCTTCCGCGCCGGTCTGGTGAGTTGTTCAGAAGAGTTCATGAAATCAAAGGTGAGGTTGGAAAAGTGCCTGCGATCATTCGCTGACGAGATCCACGCGTGGGAAGTCCCCGGACTGCCAGGTGGAGAGGGCGAGATACTGCTTGGAGTTATCGAGAGCGGCCGTCTTGAGCTTGTCCGTGCTCGTCGTGTATTCGAGGAAGTGATCCGCCGTCGTTTGATCGATAAAGCCAGCGCGGGCGGAGGGGTCCAGCGAGGTGGCATTGGGGATCAGGAGGTTAAACCGGGCCGAAGTGGTTCCCAGTGCATTGTAGGTGGAACGCACGTTTTCCATGCTGCGAATCTGAGCGG
>JBILVU010000123.1:0-17326 GCA_044370285.1 Prosthecobacter sp. | reverse complement strand
GTTTTGATCGCGTTGCTCTCCCTGAAGGTGTTGGCCCATGCATCCTTGATGCCGCCAGGTATGACATCATCAAGAAAGTTTTGACACAGTCTCGCCAGAACGAGGAGTGCGTCCGCGGAGAGGCAATCGTTGCGTTCTGGCGAACGCTCCTACATGCTGGCGGCGCATGAAGCCTTTTCTTCTTCCTCTCCTCCTTCTCGCGAGTTGCAGCAGCCAGCCAGGCAGCACGCCGGGGAGTCTGCCGCCGACGGGTTTTGGCATGCCGCAGATCATCAATGTATCGGCGTATGATCCGAAGGAGAGGCAGCGGGAAGGACGGAGCTTCTCGGAGCATGATGTCTCGGCTTTGCGGGCAAATGGAGCGAGCGGGCTGATCGCGAGAGCAGGGAAGGGCGGTAATTTGGATGAGAAGTGCGCGAACTTTTTGGCGTCGGCGGATCGCGAGGGGATGCTGCCGGGGATCTACTACCGCGTGCAGAGGCATGTGGATGCGGTAGCGCAGGCGGATCAGTTTGTGAACCGGGCGATGTCGCTGGCGCGGGGACGTTCGTGGAATGCACCGTCGCTGCTTCTGTGCGGTGATTTTGATGGTGATCTGCCGTTGTCGGCCATTTTGCGCTTCATGGAACGCGTGGAGGCACGCACGGGCGTGGTGCCGGTGGCTTATTTGGAGAACAGCACGCAACTCAAACAGACGCTCAGCAGCGCCGATGCGGCGTCGAAGGCGAAGCTGCGTCGCATGCATTACTGGCTGGCTTTGTATGCGCACGACAGCGGTGCGGGTCCGGTGTATCCGGCGCCGGGCAATCCCGCCGGACTGGTCGATCAGTATGATGTGTGGTCAAACTGGACGATGTGGCAGTATGGTGGCGTCGATTGGCAGGGTGGTCGCTCGCGGCCCAAGGTGTACAATCACGGCCGCTACCGCTTCTCGCCGTACTTTGGCAATCTCGACCGCCCGACGGAGCGGAATGTCTTCCACGGCTCGCACGCGGCGCTGGCTGGATTTTGGCAGCAGCATGGCTTGAGGCTGCGTTGATCGGCTTGATTTCGTCTTTCCGAGCCGCGAGAGGCGGAGCAAGCGCCCCATGTCCATCAAACGCACGCCTGCACTGGGCTTCATCCTCATCACGCTCACGCTCGATATTCTCGGCATCGGGCTGATCGTGCCGATTTTGCCGAAGCTGGTCAAAGAGTTCAGTGGAGGTGACACGGCGGCGGCTTCGCAAGCGGCGGGATGGTTGAGTGCGTTGTATGCGATGATGCAGTTCGCGTTTGCGCCGTTGCTCGGGTGCCTTTCGGACAAAGTGGGAAGGCGTCCGGTGATCTTGATTTCGCAATTTGGGCTGGCGCTGGATTACCTGTTGCTGGCGTTTGCGCCGACGATGGCGTGGTTTGTGGCGGGAAGGATCATCGCGGGCATCACAGGGGCGAATTTCTCCGCCGCGACGGCTTACATCGCGGATGTGAGCCCGCCGGAGAAACGGGCAGCGAACTTCGGGCTGATGGGCGCGGCGTTTGGCATCGGGTTCATCATCGGGCCGCTGATTGGCGGCACGCTGGGGCAGTTCGGAACGCGGGTGCCGTTTTACGCAGCGGCGGCGCTCACGGCGGCGAACTGGCTTTACGGCTGGTTCATTTTGCCGGAGTCGCTGAAGGAGGAAAATCGTCGCGCCATCGACTGGACGCGGGCGAATCCATTCGGCGCGATCTATTGCCTGCGCAGCCGTCCACGCGTGCTGTGGCTGGCGGTGTGTGCGCTGCTGTCGTTCATCGCTCACACGGTGTATCCGAGCGTGTGGGTGCTTTACACGGAGCATCGCTACGGCTGGACGCCGCTGTGGAATGGGGTGTCGCTTGCAGCCGTGGGTGTATGCGCGGCGGTGGTGGCTGCATGGCTCACGGGCAAGGTGACGGCGAAGGTAGGTGACTGGCGCACGGCCTTGATCGGCCTCGGCGTGGCGGTTTTCGCCTACATCGGCTACGGGCTGGCATCGAGCGGCTGGATGATCTACGTCATGATCGTGATCGGCTCGCTCGGCGGGCTCGCGGGGCCGGCGGTGCAGAGTTTGATCTCGAACTCCGTCGGCGATGACGAGCAAGGCACGATGCAAGGCGCGATCACGAGTCTAGAGAGCATCTCCGGCATCATCGGTCCGCTGATCGCCACACAGCTCTTCAGCCACTTCATTGATGCCAAACGCACGGTGCAGGTGCCGGGCGCACCGTTTTTCAGCGCGGCGGTGATCGGGCTGCTGGCATTGCTGGTGGCGGTAAAGGCTCGGCGTATGCATGAAGCCTCCGCATGACGATGAAAGTGCTCACCACCGCCCAAGCGCGACGCTTCATGATCCGAGCGACGGGTCTGGAGGGTGCGTTTGCCGATGTGGCATCGGCGCTGCGGCATTTGGGGTTTGTGCAGATTGACCCGATCAATGTGTGCGGTCGCATGCAGGATCACATCCTGCGACATCGCGTGCGTGGCTATCGCGAGCAGGATTTGATGCGGCATGTGCATCGCGAAGGGCTGCGCGAGGCTTTTGAGCATCATCTGCCGGATTCGAGCAACCTCGCGGCGCTGCCGCTGGATGCTTGGCCGCATCTTCAACGTGCCATGCGTGCTCGCGAGCGCAGTGATAGCACCTGGTCCGGCAAACTCACCTCAGCGGAACGAAAGCTGGCGGCACTAGTGCTGGTACGAATGGCGGAGGAAGGGCCGCTTTGCTCGCAGAACATCGAAAGTGCCTGCAAGGCGAAAAACCATGCGTGGGACAGCACGACGCTGGCAAAAAGCACGCTGCAAAAGCTCTTCTTCCATGGCCGCGTGCTCATCGCACGCCGCGATGGCCTTCGTCGGTATTACGATCTGCCGGAGAAGGTGCTGCCTGCGGCGGTTTTGAATGCGCCGGTGCCCACGAGCGAGGAAACCACTGGCTGGCTGGCGCTGCTGAAGCTGCGCCAGCGTCGTCTCGCGATGCTCAAAGCCGCGGAACTGCGGGTGATTGCGGATGAGGTGGTTCCGGTGACGGTGGAAGGTGCGAAGTCGCGTCTTTATCTCCTGCGCAGCGACCTTCCGTTGCTCGATGAATCATCCGAAGCTCAGGAGATGCCCAAACTCATCGCGCCGCTCGATCCAATCATCTACGACCGGCGTGTGACGGAGGCGCTGTGGGACTTCCATTATCGCTGGGAGGTCTATGTGCCGCCGCAGAAGCGTGTGCGCGGTTACTATGCACTGCCGCTGCTGCATCGCGGACAGTTCATCGGTCACGCGGATGTGAAAGCGGATCGCGAGGCGCAGCAGCTCCATGTTTTGTCCCAGCAGCCTATGCGTGGCGTCGCGGCAAAAAACGCCATCGCCAGCCTCGCAAGATTCTTGAGCATGAACAATCCTTCAACACCCGAAACCTCATGAACCTCCTCACCAAATTCCGTGGCGATTCCGCGGCTCTTCCTCCGCGTGCTCCGGGCAAAGCGGTGGCGCTTGCCTTCGTTGGTGGTTTTCTCGCCATCGCGGTCATTGCTTTGCTGGCGCAAAGTTTGCATGTGGCTCTCGTGCTGGGGTCGTTTGGGGCGAGTTGTGTGCTCGTGTTTGGTTATCCCGATGTGCCGTTCAGCCAGCCGAGGAATGTGATCGTCGGACATGTGCTCAGCACGCTGATCGGGCTGGCGTTCGTGTATTTCTGCGGGCCGCAGTGGTGGAGCGTGGCCCTGGCGGTCGGCACAGCCATTGCGGGGATGATGCTCACCCGCACGGTGCATCCGCCGGCGGGGTCGAATCCGGTGATCGTCTTCCTTTTGCAGCCGGGATGGGATTTTGCGCTGTTTCCGACGCTTACCGGAGCAGTGATCCTTGTGCTCGTGGCGCTGATCTTTCACAACGCCACGCGTGAGGCGCGGTGGCCAAAGTATTGGTAAGCTGAGGCTTGGCGGCAGCCTCGTGGCGGCCTATGATCGGCCCCGTGATGCGAAACACTCCGGGACTGGCTTTTCACCTTCGCTGCCTCATGGCGGCGGCGGTATTGGTTGTTTCGGCGAACGGCCAAAATGCGCCGAAGCCATGGGCGGAGCGGGATACGAGATTGGCGAATGAGTATCTCTCGCTGCTCGTTCAGCAGCCGGAGTATGGTCGCGTGGTGGAGCTGCTGTGGACGCTGTATGAGAAGCATGAGTCCACGAAGCTGCTGGTGGAGAATGTGGCGGCGCAGGCGGCTTCGTCGAAGCATCCGAGTGTGCTGCTGGTGCACGGGCATCTGCTGCGGCGTGCCGGTGATCTGAAAGCGGCGGCGGCGAAGTATGACGAGGTGCTCAAGCTGGATGCGGCGAATGCGTTTGCGATGCGGAGTCGGGCGGATGTGGCGGTGGAGCTGAAGCAGCCGGAGGAGGCTGTGGCCTTGTTGAAGCGTCTGGCGGAAAAATCGGCGAGCACGACGGTGTGGATCGAGATCGGCAATCTCTCACTCGGTCTCGGCAAGAACGCAGAAGCCGCGGAAGCATGGGAAAAGGCGGCGCAGATGCAGCCGGAGGATTTCACGTTGGCACGGCAGGTGGCTCAATTGCTACTGCAGGCGGGTTTTCCAGATCGGGCAGGGGCTTTCTTTTCGAAGCTGGCGGATCAAAAGGACCCGCAACGCCGGCTCGATGCGCTTTACGACCTCGCCCGCATCTACGAGCACGCGGATCAGTTCGCGAAGGCGGACAAGGCGCTGCGTGATGGGCTGGCGCTGCTGCACTTCCGCGATGGGCGCTACTTTGATTTCTTCCGTCGCCGGGTGCGGTTGCATGAGCGCTTTGGCATGCTGGAAGATTTGCAAAAGTCGCTGCTGACCGCCGCGAAGGCGCAGCCGCCCTCGGAGCAAGCGCTGTGGGATGCGACGCGGTTTTTTGATCTCACCGTGGAGGTGGACGAGCAGGTGAAATGGCTGCGAGAGCTGGTGAAGGCTGTGCCGCAGGTGGAGGACTATCGCTGGGAGCTGGTGCGGGCCTTGCTCGACCATGAAGGCGCGGCGGAGGCGGCGAAGCTGCTCGATGAACGGCTCAAAAACGATGGCAGTGATCTTCCCGCCGTTGTTTTACTGCGCTGTGAGGCCGATTTGCGAGGTGGTGATCCTGCGGCGGCTATCCCGAGGCTGGTGAAGCTGCTCGATACGCAGGCCGATGTGGAGGTGGAGAAGCAGGTGCTTGTGTTTGCACAGTCACGATCCCTCGATGCGGTGATCGAAAAGATCCTGCGCGGCCGCGTGGATCGTGATCCGCAGAAGACGGAGGCGGTCTTCGAGCTGGCGGCTTATTACCGGGCGCGTCGCGATGTGGCGGCGGAGGACAAGCTGCTGCGTGAATTCACCAGCGGCGCGGCCAATGACGCGGAGCGTCAGAAGCGTCTCGGTGATGCGGCGGCCTTTCTCGCCTCCAGCAACAATCTCGACAGCGCCATCATGCTGGCTCGTGAATCCGTGTCGAAGCCGGACGCGGGTCGTGATGCCTGGCTGAGGCTCGCGGATCTGCTCGCGGAGCAGGGTGACAATGACGAAGCGGCTGAGTGGATCGAAAAAGCATGGTCGGCGAGCACGACGGATGAAGAACGCATCGACGCGGATGAGCGTCTGTTTTCGATTTTGATGGGCGGGAAGGATGAACCGGCAAAAAAGGGCCAGAAGCCCTCGGAGTTCACTTTGCCCAACGCCTTCACTGGAGCTGGTTTTGGATCGGATGAGCCTGAAAACCCAAGTCGCGAAAAATTCCCCGAAGCGGTCGAGGACAAGGCGCATGAGCTTGCGGAGGCTTCGAGCAAAGGAAGCGAGGCGGAATGCTTCCGGGCGTTGTGGTGGGCGGTGCGCACGCATCACACGGATGAGGGTTACGCCATTCTTCGCGGTCTCGAATTCGATGCGAAAGGCAAGCCAAGGCCGCTTTCGGCCGCGGTGGAGCAGTTGAAGCTCGATCTGGCGGTGGCGGATGAAAATCTGGCGCTGCAGGAGCGGCAGTTGAAGCGTTTGATTGAGAGTGATGCGGCGGGTCGCGTGCGTCACACGCTGCGTTTGAGCGAGTTGATACTCGAAAGTGAGCGTCGAGCCACGGCGGAGGTGGGCGGTGCGGGCTGGCGCATGATGGGCACCTCGCCGGTGCCGGGCCTGATGGCGGCGAACCTGCTGGAACGTGCCTACCGTGACATGCCGGAGTCCGAGCAGATCCTTTCGGCGCTGACGCAGGTGTATCTGCTGCAACGCCGCACCGATGATGTGCTGGCGCTTTGGAAAGCAGCGGTGAAACGGGCGGAGGGCACCACCGCAGCGGCGCTGATGGAACGGCACGCGGATCTGCTGCTGCGTTTGAACCGTCTGGAAGACTTCGTGCAGACGCAGGCGCTGATTTTGGAACGTGAGACGGACATCAAGCGGCGGCGCGAGATGCTCGGTCGCTGCGTGGACCGCCTGACCTTCTCCGATGCGAGCGGCGGCGAGCTGGCTCCGAGCGTGGTGAAGGATCGGATGCAGCTCGTGGAGAATGCGTTGCGCGGTCTTTTGCAGCGTCATCCCTTCGATGGCTTCTATCATGAGGCGCTGGCGATGGTGGCGGAGCGGCAGGGTGATCACGCGAAAGCCTTCGCGAGCATGAAGCAGGCGTATTACACCGCGCCGGAGACGCCGTTCTCGCTCGACCAGCTTCGCGAGGCGGCGCTGAAGGTGGGTGATTTGAAATCGGCGATTTATTTCCAAAAGCAGATCGCCGCCGCTTCGCCACCGCAGGAGCTGGCGGCGGAGTCGCGGCGGTTGGTGGAGCTGCTGGAGCAGACGTTTCAGATTGATGAGGCGGATCGTGTGCGGCGTCGGCTGGAGAGCCGCTTCTCGCAGGATGTGAAGGCGCTCGACGAGCTGGCGAAGCACTATCAAACGACCGGTCAGGACGAGGCAGAGAAGCGTGTGTATGAGCAGGTGGTGAAGGTGCAGTCGTGGGATACCCGCTCGCTGCTGCGGCTGGCTTTGAAGTGTCTGCGCTTTGCAGACACCGCAGGCGCGGAGAAGCATCTGGAACAGATTTTGGCGCTCAAAACGAAGGCCACGATCACCCGCACGGGCATGCGCGGTCCGCTGCCGCTGAGCGATGGTCGAAAATCAGGCGCGAAGAGTCCGGTGAGCGATCTGGCTCCGTTGCTGGATTTTGCGCCGGGCATTGAAAAGCTGGAGATCGAGAAGCTGCGCACCTTTCTCTCGATGCCGAGGCCGGAGTTTGCCGAGGTGCCGGAAGATGCCGCGCTGGTGCGTTTGCGGGCGATTGAGGAGCTGTCGAAGCTGAAGAGAAAAAGCGGTGGCAAGTCGCTCGGAGCGTGGATCCGGCAGTGGAGCACCGGTTTGCACTCGGACTGGGAAAAACTCTGGGCGTTACATTACAGCGGTGAAGGTGAGGAATTCCGCAAGCTGCTGCAAACGATATTGCAAGCGGATCAAGGCACGCTGGAAGGCCAGTTTTGCCTGCTGTGGATGACGTTGCGCAGTCACGGCATGAGCGATGCGATCGCATGGGCCGCTCCGGGAGCCTTGATGCCGGAGTTGATCGCGGCGCGGGAGCGGCTGGTGCATGCCTGTGTGTCGATGCTGGTCGATGCGGAGGGTTTTCGATTCAGCGAAGACGAGCTGAGGCAGCTCGGTCGCTCAAAGGTGATGCGCACGGCAGCCATCTGGGATGTGACCGACAAGCTGAAAGGCAAACAACGCTATCACGAGGCGCTGGCGCTCGGCGAGGGGCTGCCACGGCAGACGATGGACAAATCGTCGATCTACTCGCTCTTCCTCGCCCGTATCGCGGAGAGCGCGGAGGATTGGAAATTGGCGCGGCATTATCTTCAAGAGGCGGTGAACGCGCCGCTGCTGCCGGAGGCGTATCGCAGCCGCTTCGATACCTTCCTGTCGAGCTTTTCCTCTCTGCAACGCGTGGCTGGCTCGAAGCCGGAACGCGATGCGATCACGCAAAACGCGTGGCGTCGCCTCCAGCGCTCGACGCCGAGTGATCTCACCATCATCCGCCAGGCGGCGGTGGAAGGCGTGGCCGGCGCGGATGAGGCCGCGGCGAAAAAGCTCGGTGGTTTCTTCACCGGCGATTTCACCACCACGCGGCAGATGAGCGATGGCCGCGGTAATTTGATGCCGCAGGGATCTTCCCGCTACGAGGAGGCGCAGCATGTGCGCAGCCTTTGGGAGGAGACTCGCGAGCTGCAAATGATCCTGCGCCAGCAAGGTCTCGGTAGCGCCATCAAAGGCACGAACGCCGAGCTGGAGCATCGCTGGGGCACGACGATGCTCGCGCCGAGGTCCGACACAGAATTCGGCGAGTGGCGCATCCATGCGCTGCTTTCGAGGCTGCGCGGCGTCGATTACCCGACGCGGCTGCGCCTTATCCGCGAGCATCTGGCGAGTGTGGACATGCGAACGGAGCATAGCGTGGACACACTTGGCAATCTCGGCAGCCGTCTCGAAAGCGCCGGCATGTCTCGCGAGGCGGTGACGGTGTATCGCCAGCTCCCGGATCGTGCGCCGTCGAATCCCGATTACGCGCAGTGGCTTCTTCGAGCCTGTGAAAACTCCGGCGATGTGGAGCCCGGCTGCTCCTTCTCGTATCACCTGCTCACCGCCGAGGCTCCGAATAAGCCGCCAGCCATTGGCGATGAAGTGTTGCGAGAGAAGCATGCCTTATTCCTCACGCGTGACTTCAATCTCGACGAACTGCGCAAGCATGCCTTCCGCGAAAAGATTTCGCAGGTGCTCGCTGGTCGCGAGCCGCATGAGATTCCGTATTTGAAGGCGTATGCGCTTTTGCAGGAACGCATGGGGAACCTGCAAGCCGCGTTGCAGGCCTGGCAGCACTTGAAGGCGGTGTTTGCGGCGAATGACCAAAGCGGTCACGAATTCGAGGCGGAGGGCAATTTGCACCTCGCGAAGCTGCTTCAACGTCTCGCGAGGCCGAAGGAGGCTGTCGAGGCGCTGCGTGCCGTGCCGGTGAAGGAACCGCTCACCGAGGTGATGAACGACACGCTCGATCAACGCGTGCGCCTCGCGGCCGGCATGAGTGACTGGAAGGAGATGGGTGAGCTGAAGGTGCAGGCCGTGGAGCTGAAATCACTGGCTATCGTGCTCGTGATCGCCCGCGAGCTCGCCACGCATGATCGCCGTGTGGAGGCGCTGAATTTCCTCACACAGGCCGAGCGCACGTTGAAGGATGATCATCAGCGCTTCTCGCTGCGGCTGGAGCAGCTTCAATGGCTCTCGCAGGACGCCGCGTGGTCGCCGGAGCGGGATCGCGCCCGCCTTTCCGCGCTCTTCCGCACGCCCACTCGGGATCGCGAGACGCTCGTGTGCCTGCTCGACTGGCTCAAAAAGGAAGCGGAAGGCCGCCACGCCGCCGCGTGGGTTCGCGTGCTGCGTGCCGAGGCCGCCGCAGGCAGTGATCGAGCCGCCGCGGCGTTGGCGCTGAGTGCTTTCGCCACCGCTTTAGATGAGACCACGCCAGCGATCCTCCGCCAGGCCTGGGCGGATGCCGTCGAGAAAGACCGCCTCTGCATCGAGCTGACCGCACAACGCCTGCTCGAAGGTCAAAAAGCCGCGTGGGCACGCCAGGCCTGCCAGGTGGCCGCCTCCATCCCCACGCTGCGTGAGAACGGTCGCAAGCTGCCGCTCGCCGTCCGCGTGGCGCAGGCCCTCGGCGACGAGGCGGAGGTGCGCGAGCTTTTCAACGAGACGCTGCGCATGCCCTTCCCCGGCGGCGGGCAGACGGTGGACTGGGCGCTCGCTTTGGAAGAAACCGGTCACGTGGACCTCGCTCGCGAGCTTTTCGATGCCGCGCTGAGGCAGATCGAGGCCGGCGAGAGCTTGCAGCCAGAGATTCACGCCGCGTGGACACGCTTGCTCATTCGCCAAAAAGACTTCGAGGCCGCCGAGGCCTTCCTCATGCGCATGAACTGGGCGATGCCAGCCGAGACCGCGAAACTCGTGTTTGAACTCCACGCCGCGTGGGGGAAACTAAGCATCCTCGCCGCCGAGCTGCCGAAGTACCGCCTTCCCACCGGCACCGCCCGCGAGGCCGCCTTCCTCGCCAAGCAGCAGCTCGACCAAGCCGCCCCACCACCATGAAGCCTCTCTTCAAAGTCATCCTCTGCCTTGGAGCGGTGTTGTTGTGTTCGTGCAGCACCAGGAGCAAAAAGAAGAAGGACCCGATGAGCCAGACGCTCGGCCAGCGGCTCAACAAGCCGGATATGGACCGCGTGAGCCCGTATCAGAAGTACATGAGTGATCCCTCAAAAGGCCGGAACATCGGTTCGAAGTGGCAAACGCAGGGACATCATGCTTCGAGCTTTAGCGGGGCGAATCAGGCTAAGGGGTTAAATTACTTCAAAACCTCCGACGCCAAGGGGCTGACGATGTCGCGGGATGGTCAGGCTGCTTTCAATGAAGGCGGAAAGGCGAGCCGCTTCGGAAATCAGGCATTCGACGCCTCCATGAGCCGCGATGCCACCAAGATGTCTCGAGATGGCGGCAGCTTCTTCCGAGATGGCGGCAAAGCCTTTGGCGTTGATTCCGCCTTACCTTCCAACCAGCAGATCGGCAAGGCGCCGAAGGTCATCGAAAACCGTCCTTTGGACGACCTCAGCAAGACCTACTCGGAAGACGACATCAAAAGGCTCCTCGGCCGCCCTTGAGAAAGTGGCACGATTTGGCGCGATACCTTCAAATCGTGCCAAAATTCATTTGAATCATACCATTATCGCGCCAAAATCGCGGTAATCATGCCAGAAATCACGCCAGAATCTCTAAATCATGCCATTTCCGAGGTCGCCAACGGCCTCGGCATTGACGAGATCGTGGCACGATTCGGCGAGGAAGCCTCCCGCCGCACGCTCCAGCGTCGTTTGGACGAAATGGTGCGTGCCGGGCAGCTTGAGCGGGTCGGCAAGGCCCGGGCGACAAAGTATCGCGTGGCCCAGCCGCCGACGCAGCCTGCTCCTGCGCCGCTTTCGATCCCGCTTTCCGAGTCGAACCTCCTCCGCGAGGACCAACCTGCCGACGCGGGCGATCCGCTCCGTGAGTTGAAGGACTACTTCCGCGAGCATCACAGCCTGCGGAAGCCGGTGGGCTACCGTCGGGAGTTCCTCGACAGCTATCTGCCGAATGAAACGGCATGGCTGCCGGAGAGTCTGCGAGCGCATCTGCGGGTCCGCGGCCTGCCGCCGGACATGGAGGGCATGCCGCCGGGTACCTACGCCCGGCAGGTGATGGACCGGCTCGTGATCGACCTCGTCTGGAATTCCAGCCGCCTCGAGGGCAGCACCTTCTCGCTGCTGGAGACGGATTTCCTTCTCCAGCAAGGCCGCAGCGACGACCCCGCGCGGCAGCAGGAGGCACTCATGATTCTGAATCACAAGGCGGCCATCGAGTTCCTCGTCGAGGAGCCGGAACAGCTCGGCTACAACCGCTACACCTTCCTCAACCTGCACGCGATCCTCACGGAATACCTGCTGGAGAGCCGGAAGGTGGAGGGGGCGCTGCGCACGAAGCCGGTGGGCATCGGCGGGAGTGTTTTTCATCCGACGAACAACCCCGCGCTCATCGATGAGTGCTTTGACCTCATCCTGCAAAAGGCCGCGGCGATCCATGATCCGCTGGAGTGCTGCTTTTTCCTCATGGTGCAGATGCCTTATCTGCAACCCTTCCTTGATGGGAACAAGCGCACCTCGCGTCTCGCGGCGAACATCCCGCTCATCCGCGGGAACATGTGCCCGCTGTCCTTCACCGGCGTGCCGGTACGGGATTACACGACGGGCATCCTCGCCGTGTATGAGCTGAACCGCGTGGAGGTGCTGCGGGAGGTCTTTGTACATGCCTACGAGGAGTCGTGCATCCGTTACGGCGTCATCCGCGGCGAGATGGGCTCCCCGGACCGCATCGCCATCGGCTATCGCATGGAGCTGAAGGACCTCGCCCGCGAGGTGGTCGTGAAAGGCATGACAAAGCCTCAGGCGGCGGACTTCCTCCGTCGCTGGACGGCGAAAAACATCACCGCCAGTGACCGCGAGCACTTCCTCGAGCTCATCGAGGAGCGGCTGCTCTCGCTGCACGCGAACAACCTCGTGCGAATCAAGGTGCGCCCGTCCGAGTTCGACGCGTGGTGGCCGGCGTGGAGCGGTCAGCAGGGCAAATGAGACCCGAAATCACGGCGTCGCGGCATGGAGAATGCCGCGGCGCTTTTTGTTTTGAGCGAGTTCGTGGCAGGAAGAAGGTCATTTCGGGTGTAAAAGCCTGCCATGAAGCTCCGCCACGAACTCCAGGCCGAATACGCCCGCTACCGCACCCGCCGCTGGTTCTTTAAAGAATGCGGCGTGGGCCTCGCCAGCATCGCGGCGCTGGATTTGGCCGCGAAAGCCGCGCCCACGGCCGCCGACCCGCTAGCGGTCAAAAAGTCGCATCACCCCGCGAAGGCCAAACGCGTCATCTACCTCTTCATGGGCGGCGCTCCGAGTCATCTGGAGCTTTTCGACAACAAGCCCGAGCTGTCCAAATGGGATGGCAAGCTCCCCCCGGCGGATTTGCTCAAAGGCTACCGCGCCGCCTTCATCAATCCGAATAGCAAGCTGCTCGGCCCCAAGTTCAAATTCGCCCGCCATGGTCAAAGTGGCGCGGAGCTGAGCGAGCTGCTGCTGCACACCGCGCAGATCGCCGATGATCTCACCATCGTGCGCTCGATGAAGACGGATGCCTTCAATCATGCCCCGGGGCAGATTTTGATGAGCACCGGCTCGCAGATTTTTGGTCGCCCGAGCTTCGGTGCCTGGACGCTCTACGGTCTCGGCACGGAGAACCGGGACATCCCCGGCTATGTCGTGATGCAAAGCGGCCAAAAAGGTCCCAGCGGCGGCATGAGCAACTTCGGCTGCGGTTTCCTGCCCACCGTCTATCAAGGCGTGCCCTTCCGCAGCAGCGGCGAGCCCGTTCTCTTCCTCAACAATCCGCAAGGCGTCGATGATGCCACGCAGCGTGACACGCTCGACGTGTTGAAGCAGCTCAACGAAGAGCGGCTCAACGTCGTGGGCGATCCCGAGATCGCCAGCCGCATCAACAGCTTCGAGCTGGCTTACCGCATGCAGCAGACCGCGCCGGAGCTGATGGACATCTCCAAAGAGCCCCAGCACATCCTCGACATGTATGGCGCAAAGCCCGGTGAGGCGTCATTTGCGAACAACTGCCTGCTCGCCCGCCGCCTCATCGAAAGCGGCGTGCGCTTTGTGCAGCTCTTTCACGAAGCCTGGGACCATCACGGCGGCCTGACGGGCGGTTTGAAGACTCAGTGCGGTCTCACTGACAAGCCCTGCGCCGCTCTCGTGCGTGATTTGAAGCAACGCGGCTTGCTGGAAGACACCATCGTCATCTGGGGCGGTGAGTTTGGACGCACGCCGATGGTTCAAGGCGGCAGCGATGGCCGCGATCATCATCCGAATGCCTTTAGCATGTGGTTCGCCGGCGGTGGCATGAAGCCCGGCCTCACGCTGGGCTCCAGTGATGAATTCGGCTTCAACGTGGCCGAAGATCCTGTCCACGTTCATGACCTGCACGCCACGCTGCTGCATCTGCTAGGCTTTGAGCACACGAAGCTCGCCGTGAAGTTCCAAGGCCTCGACATGCGCCTCACCAATGTTCATGGCGAGCTGGTGACGAAGATGCTGGCGTGATCACATGCCCTTCTTCGCAGGCTTTTGCGGTGAGGTGGGATCTTCGTTCACGTTGCCGTGCCACTGCGGCAGGATGTTTTTGGAGTTCCAGGCTTCCCAGGCGGCTTTGAGTTCGGAAACGAGTTCCGGCTTGGATGCGGCGAGGTCGTTTTGCTCGCCGATGTCGGTGCTGAGGTCGAAGAGCTGCCAGGCGGAGTTCTTCTTCGCTTTCATGTCACGGGCAATGACGAGCTTGTGAGAGCCTTTGCGGATGGCTTGCTGCGGTCCGAAACGCCATGCGAGCATGTCATGGGGTGGTTCGCTCTTTTCGCCGCTGAGGTGTGGGACGAGGTTCACGCCTTCGATGCCTTCCGGGGCTTTCGCACCAGCCACGGCGCAGCTCGTGGGCAGCACATCGAGCGCGGTGACGGGATGGTCGTAGGTTTTGCCAGCGGGCAGCTTGCCGGGCCAGGAGACGAAAAACGGCACGCGGATGCCGCCTTCGTAGGTCTGGCCTTTGTCGCCACGCAGCGGGGTATTGCGGCCGGTGTTGTAGGCAAAGAAGGGCTTGATGCCGCTGCCACCGTTGTCGCTGAAGAAGAACACCAGTGTGTCGGGATGCTTGGCTTTCACCTCGGCCATCAAGCGGCCGATGGCGTCATCGAGGCCGCTGAGCAGGGAAAGGTAGCCGCGACGGTCAGGATCGGTCACGGAGGCTGGGACACGCTCTTTGAGCTTCTCGGCGATCTCCAGCGGCGTGTGGACGGCGTTGTAGGCGAGGTAAAGGAACCACGGCTTTGCGCTGTGCCGGTTCATGAAGCTCAAAGCTTCATCGGTGAAGAGTTCGGTGGTGTAACCATCGAGCTTCTGCACGTCGCGGCCTCGGTAAATCATGTCATGCGAGTGAGCGGAGCCGAATTCTGGCTCGGCGTCTTTGTGGAGGAGGAAGTTGTGACCGCCGACGAGGAAGCCGAAGTATTCATTAAAGCCACGCGAGAGCGGATGATGCGCCGCATCAAAGCCCTGATGCCATTTACCGATCAGCGCCGTGGCATAGCCGGCATCGTGCAGCGCATTGGCGATCGTGAGCTGATCGAGCGGCAGGCCGAGCTTCGCCTCGTCTCCGACATGCGGATTGAATTCATGGCCAAAGCGGGTGGCCGCCTTGCCGGTCAAAAAGCCGGCGCGGGAGGGGCTGCAATATGGCGCGGAGACGTAGCCATTCGTGCAGCGCACGCCGGAGGCGGCCAGGGCGTCGATGTGAGGCGTGGGCACCTCGGCACCGCCATGTACCCCGATGTCCGCGTAGCCGAGGTCATCCGCGATGATGACGAGCACATTCGGCTGGGCGGCGAAAAGAGCGGAGGAAAGGAGCAAGAAGGAGGCGAGGAAGCGCATGGGCCGCATTAAACGCTGGAGACGCCCCACTTTGTCACTGCCATTTCGAGGTCGTCCAGACCTTCGGCTGGTCGTTTTCGAGCTTTTCGAGGTCGAAGGGCTCTTTGGCCTTCACCTCGACACTTTGGCCCCGCACTTCCAGACGCAGGCCGGAAGCCAGATGCTCCTTTTCGAGCCAAAAACGCAGCCGGAGATCCCCGGAGGCGTTTTCAGTCACTCGAGGCGGCCGCTCGGCGGGCAGGATGAAGGGTGGCACTTCCTTGCCCTCGGAGGTGAGGAGCCGCACATCCGGCGGCTGCATGAAAAGAGGGCGCGGGGCGGTGTTGCGGAAGCGGAATTCGATGTCCAGCCGGGCATTAGCAAAGTCCCGCGTGAGCGTGCAGCGCTGGATGCGCAGCACAGCGTCCTCCGCCATCGTGGCGGCGGCTTCGGAAGGCTCGGCGGCGTAGGGGGCTGGCTCGCGGAGCGCCCACCAGGCTGCGACGGCACTGGCGAGCACGAGGAACCAAACTTCAGGGCGGGAAAAGAGGCGCATGCGGGGGCCAAGAACGGGTTTTTCAGAGGTTGTCAAACCCGCAAGTTGTCCTAGCATGCCCGCCCCTCCGGCCCGGCACCAGGTTTTCAAGCCCTGCCTTATCCCGCGAGCGGACCTCTGACTGCCCTCGAAATTCCCTGCCATGAACATCAACGTCGAACACCAGCCCAACTGCCGCGCCGTCGCCCACATCCGCGTGCCTGCCGATCAAATCGCCAAGGAGCGTGACCAGATCGTCGCCTACTTTGCCCGCATGGTGAATCTCCCCGGTTACCGCCCCGGCAAGACGCCGAAGAGCATTGTGGCCAAGCGCTACGAAAACGAGGTGAAGGAAGAGCTCGAAAAGCAGCTCATCAACGATGGTCTTCGCCAGGCCGTGAAGAGCGAAGGCCTCGAAGTGATCAACGTCCTCGCCGTGAACGACAAAATGTATCACGACACGGATTCCAGCTTCTCCTTCAGCGTCGAGATGAGCCTCCAGCCGAAGTTTGACCTGCCCGAATACAAGAGCATCCCCGTGAAGCTTCCCCGCATCGAAGTGACCGATGCGGACATCGATCACGACCTCCTCCACATCCGCGAAAATCAGGCGTCCTATGAAGATGTGACCCGCGCCGCCGCCATCGGCGATGTCGTGGTGCTCTCCACCACGGGCAGCCTCGATGGCGTCTCCCTCGACGAGGCCATGCCGGACGCCCCCGCTCATTTGAAGGAGATTAAGGAGAACTGGTTCCTCCTCGCCGAGGAAGATGATTTCCTCCCTGGCTTCTACGCTGGTCTCGTCGGCATCGAAAAAGATGGCGAGCGCAGCCTGAGCGTCACCATCCCCGAAGACTTCCGCTTTGAAGCCCTGCGTGGCAAAACCCTCACCCTGGCCGCGAAATGCCATGGCGTGAAGTTCAAGGCCGTGCCGGAACTCACCGAAGAGTTCATCAAGAAGATCGGTGGCGATGAAATGACCCTCGAAACCCTCCGCAACGAGGTCCGCGATGCCATCCGCCGCCGCAAGGAGCAGGCCCGCGATGCCGACAAGGGCAATCAGGTCATCGCGCACATCTTTGAAAAGGTGGAGTTCGATCTCCCACAGGAAGTCGTGAACCGCGAGGCTCAGCGCCGCACCAACGAGATCGCCACCCGCGCCATGCAGCAGGGCGTGCCGGAGGAGGAGCTCATCAAGCAGCAGGAAGAAATCCTCAACAGCGCCACCAATCAAGCCCGCCAGAACGTCAAAGTAAGCTTCATCCTTGAGCAAGTGGCCAAGAAGGAAGCCCTCGAAGTTCCCGGCCAGAAGGTCGCCATGGCGCTTGCCCAGATCGCTGAGCGTCAAAACAAGCCCGCGAAGAAATTCATGGCCGAAGCGCAGAAAAACGGCGTCATCGACAGCATCCGCTCAGACCTCCTCCTTCAGGAAGCTCTCGAATTCCTCAAGGCAAACGCCGTCGTCGAGGAGACCGACCCCGAGCCGGAGAAGTGCGACACGCACGGTTGATTGACCGTCGTTTGACCAAAGAAAGGCGCTTGGAAACCCCAAGCGCCTTTTTTGTGCCCAGCATGCACGGTAGGCGCATTCGCCAGAATGCGGAGCGGCGTTCTCGTTCTGGCGAGACTGTGTCAAAACTCTCTTGATGAAGTCATAACTGGCGACATCGAGGATGCATGGGCCAACACCTTCAGGGAGAGCAACGCGATCAAAACTGGCTTTT
>JBILVU010000002.1:0-92294 GCA_044370285.1 Prosthecobacter sp. | reverse complement strand
GCTATGAAGCACGCACACCCGAAGAACTCGATGCAGCCATCAGCAAAGCGTTCTCAAAAATCACAGCCAAGGATGCGATGGGTTATTTTGCCTCTTGCGGTTATAGTATTATTTAAAATGCTCTAGCTCTGATCCCAGGCGTTCACGCGCATGATGGTGTCCGGCTGGCAGCGCTTGAGGGCCTCCTCGTTGACCTTCTTGCCCTGCCACCAGCCTTGTTCCATCACGTAGTCCTCTCCGATCACCGTGGGGCCTTCGTAGGGCCGGGGCTGTTGGAGAAGCTCAGGCAGCAGATGATCCCAGCGCATGACATAGGCGCAGGGATAGCCGCCCCAGCTCACCATCAGGGCCCGGCGCTCTTCCACCATGCGGTTCAGCCAGTCCGTGCCGCTCAGACCGGTCTGCCAGGAACAAACGAGATCCGGCGAGTCATGACGACCCGCAGCATTGGCAGGAAAAACGTGAATGGACCATCCGAGCATGGGGTTTTGATCCCATGGCTGGATGGGAGGCGCAAGAGAATCTCATTCCATTTCTGTCAGCGCATCTGCGCCTTTTCTCAGGCAGTCTCGATCTCCCAGGTGATGAGCACGGTATCTGAGGCCTGGAGATCGGCCGGTTTGAGGTCCATAGGCCGGGCCTCGGTATCGCTGTAAATGTTCAGGCCATGCGGTTCGGAGCCGATGAAGATTTCCGTGTGCCCGTATTCGATGGCGTGCACTGGGCCGAGACGCTGCCCGGCGGCACGGGCGATGATCTCGGCACGGCTGCGGGCATTGTTCACGGCATCCTCCAGCACGCGGCGCTTCACAACCTCGGGATCGGCCACGGTGAACGTGAGCGAGAGGTTCGCCTGCGTCTTCGAGGCGGCGAGGACGGCCAGCACGCGGCCCAACAGCACTGGTTCAAACGCCAGCCGCAGACTCAGGCGGTGCTTCACGCTGTAACCGCGGAAGGTGTGGGTTCCCGCGTGGTAGTCATGCTCCATGCCCACGTTGAAGGCCTCAGTCTTGAGCTGTTCGGCGCTGAGTTCCGCCTTGGGCAGAGCGTTGCGCAGCAGCTCCAGTTTGCGGCTGGCGTCAGCGGTCGCCTTTTCATAGTTCCGATGTTCGCTCACGAGTTCCACGCCGACGATGACGGTGTCCGGTGAGCAGGAGACAAGGCCGCTGCCTTGCACGCGAATGAGGTTCGAGGTGGGCTTCATAGGAATCGAAGGGAGCGCGGAGACTCTTCTCCGCAATGATTTCAGTGAGACGGCGGGAGGCCCTGGCCTTGGGAGCGGCGACGAGTCGTCGCCATGCCGACATGCGTTTGGGCGACGAATCGTCGCCACTCCCCATCACAGCTTCGGCGCCTCAATGCAGTCGGTCGTGATGAAGGCGGCGTGGTCTTCGGGTGGAAGAGGCAGGCCGGGCGGCGTGATCTTTTCACCGGCTTTCTCTTTCTCCGCGCAGGCGTGGTTGAGGATGTCCGCGTTCTTGCCCATGCCGTAGGCGGCACGCAGGCCCCTGTCATGGCGCATACGAAATGAACTCATTGAGCCGCTTGCTGATCAACTTGCGGCGCTCTGCGAGGAAATCCCTGTATCGCGGAAGTTCCCAAAGGGCAGGGTCCACTGGAATACATTGGCTGTTGAATACTTCTACTCCCGCTTTCTCCATCAGTTCAGCCAGATACACCGAAGGCGGGCTAGCGCTAATGGACCGGTTCTTGCCGCCACTGATGAACGCAAGATTGGCGATGTCATCCGCTTCGCGGCTGGTGTAGCTCGCCTTGAGATGGGCTTTTGGAAAGATGTGGTGGAACTGAAGGCGATGCTGGCTGCCTGAATGATCCAGCGAGATTAGCAGGTTGGAGCGCCAGTCCTTGGCCCCAGCGTCCCGAAAGGCGAGGAACATGGTCTTGAACAGAGCACTGCGCTGATTGCGGCCTTCCAGCTCTTCGGGCACCACTTCAAGGAGACCCACTTGCTGCCGCAAACGGTCGATGAGTTCAGTCACACCGCCTCCTTGCTTCAAGATCGAGAGGTCCTGATCCAGCAGCGTTTCGCTTGAGCCGCGTGAGTACCGGCCCTTCGCGTTGGCGAGGAGTATCCACGTTTGGAGATTGTCTGCCTCAGCCGGGTTGAGATGAAATGCCCGCTTGTGTGCATAGTAACCCAAAGTGACGAGCAGGAAGGGGGATGCGAGCGTGGCGGGGCTGTCGATCCTGACATTGCTCTTCAGAAAGTTCAGTGCGAACTCCATTCCCTCAACGGCAGTGTTCCAGCCCGCCTTCAATGAATCCAACGGCTGGCGGCCAACCGTGAGGAACCGGGACTGCCCGGTCGTGAAGGCGATCAGATTCTTGAGGTGCAATCCCAAGTCGAGTTCAAAACCTCTCTCCGCGCACTGATCCTGGAAGTCTTGGAATGTCTTGAGCGCGCCTTTCCATCGGGCGGTGATCTGAGCCAGCGCGAGATCAGAGCTGCGGAGCTTGGCACCCAACGAATTCACCCGCACGAAGATTTCCGTCACTTCATCATAGCTCAGGGAGCGCTCCAGGACATCCATTCGATAGTTGTAGCGGCGGATACCACGGAGCTTGGCGAGCCGCTGGCTATACTTCTTATAGCGTGGATCGCTGACTTTTTCGACTCCGGCGCGCTCCAGGAAGGGCGCATCTTCATCGGTTCGAAATACTTCGCTGACCTTCACCCACTGGGGCATCTGCTCCAGCTTCCGGGTTGCCACCACAAAGGCCATCTGATCAAACCGCTTCTGGAGTTCGTCTTCCGAAGAGTCGGGAGCGTCATCTGCTTGTTCGTTGTCCTCATCATCGTCTTCACCGTCTTCGTCCACCTCTGTCACCACTGCGAGCTGATCTGGATGTTCTAGATTGAACAGCAGTTCCATTGGTCGCTTGCGGCCACGCACAGTGACAGGCTGTCCCCGGATTACTGCGGAAAGAGATGTCAATCGTTGCTGGCCATCGAGTAGAAGGCGCTTGGTCTGGTATGGGTTCGCCTCTTGCTGCACGGCAAATTCCTGAAGCGGCACATCCTCATCCGTTTCCCAAAGAAGGATCGCACCCGATGGATAACCGCGATACAAGGAATCGAGAAGATCTCGAACACGGGTGGAACGCCAGACGTAACGGCGTTGCATCTCCGGCAGACGCAACTCTCCGCGCTCAATCATGCTGACGAGTTCTTCAACGGTGCTTTCGGCTTTTCCCATGATGATGTGAGGTTGGAATGAGGTGTTTGGTGGTTATCAGATGGCTGGAGCTTCGATGCAATCGGTCGTGATGAAGGCGGCGTGTTCTTCTGGCGGGAGCGGCAGGCCGGGCGGGGTGATCTTTTGGCCTGCTTGCTCTTTCTCGGCGCAGGCGTGGTTGAGGGCCAGGAGGTGGGTGAGGATGTCCTCGTTCTTGCCCATGCCGTAGGCGGCACGCACGGCGGTATCGAGGACGGCGTGGGCGTCGCGCAGCGGATTCGCACCGGGTTCCTCCAGGCTGCGGTAGAGATCGCGAAGGGACCAGCCGAGCTTGGTCATCGTCTCCCGCCGCAACTGCCGCAGAGCCACCGCTGCGTCTGCCACGGCCCGCATCTGCTTCTTCGTCGGCTCTTGCGGCCATGGGAAGGTGTCGAAGACGGTGTCGCTGGTGTAGCGGAAGTCGCCTTTCAACGTGGAGCAGCGGGCTTTGAACCAATCGAAGTGCATTCCACTCTGAAGCACGCCAAAGGAGTAATCGTCGGAAAAAACGAAAACCACGATCGTGGTGTCAGGATGAATCGACGGGCTGACAAAATCAAAGATGGGGCGCTTGGTGACTCGCGAAATAGCAACGTAGCGCGGAAGCTTGTTAATCTCAGCGATGCATTCGAGTCGTGAACGCTCGAAAAGCCACCAACGCTCAGCCATACGAGCCCACACGCCTCCCGCCTTGCCAGTGGTCTCCTTTTCTTTCTCAGCCTTCTCAACTATCGTCGGCATGACCAACTCACGCGCATGCTCGAAAGCAATCTTGTACTTGCGCGCAGAAAACTGGTCCCTCTCACCGAAGTCGATGACGCATCTGGTTGGATTGGAGTTCTCCACAAGGTCTGAACCTGTCAAGTATGGGTGGATAACCTCCTGGAGGTGCGGTTCGTTCCGTATCCATTGTCCCGCCTCCTACGGCGAAAGAAAGAAACCCTGATGGTTGGGCTTCTGACCCTGGTAAACTCTTTTGTGTTGGAGGTTTGCAGTGAGAGAAAGTGCAGATGTTACATCTGTTCCTGTTCTCAAGGTGGAAGGAATTGTTGGAACCTCTTCGGTGATCCAAGGCGAATCAGTGCTGTCACCTTGTTGTGTAATGATATGCTTCTTTCCGAGGTCATCTCCTTTAACCCAATTCACGATGGAGACATGCACGGCGGCTTCGCCGCTCCAAACCTGCGTAGCGACGGCTTCGGTGATTGTGCCGCCATTCTCCACGATATAGTCGAGACTGGCTTCGCGAGTCTCGTTCTGCCTGACCGTGTTGGTGCCGACGAGACCTGCGCGACCACCTTCCGGCAGGACATCATGTGCGAGGCGGAACCAATGCGTGCAGAAGTCGGCCATCTTGGGGATGCCGGGGAAGCGGGCGTAGAGCTTGTTGGTGTAGTCGTGGCCGAGTTCCTGAGGAATGAAGCGTGAGCCAAGATACGGCGGATTGCCAACGATGGCGTCGGCTTTGGGCCACTCGGTGAACAGCGCGTCGGCGCACTGGATTTGTTTGTCGAGGTTGTCGAGCGGTAGCGGGCTTTCGGGGAGGTAGAGGCCGTCGGCGTCGCTGAGTTTCTCGGCCTCCAGTACTTCCAGTTCCTTGGCGAGGGTGAGGGTGACGCGGGCGATCTCGACGGCGGTGGGCAGGATGTCCATGCCGAAGAGCTGCAAGGGCGTGACGGCGGAGACGAGGTTGTCATGAGGCTCCCCGGCATCCCGCAGGCGCAGGAGAATGTCGCGCTCCAGACGCTTCAACACGCGGTAGGCGAGGTAGAGGAAATTGCCGGAGCCGCAGGCGGGGTCGAGCACGCGGTAGAGGCGGAGCTGCTTGAGACATTCGCGCAGTTTGTTGCGGTGCTTGCCGCAGGCCTCGATGCGCTCGCGCCAGGGACGGGCGATGGTGGGCTCGATGACCTTGTTGATGTCCACCTCGGAGGTGAAGTGCGCGCCGTAGGCGTGGCGCTCGTCAGCATCCATGCTGTGCTGGAGCAGGGTGCCGAAGATTTCGGGCCGCACTTGTGACCAGTCTTGATCTGCCGCACGGCGCAGGCGCTCCAACTCGCCCTGCTTCAGCTCGATGGGATCGACTTTGGTAAAGAGGCCGCCATTGAAGTAGGGCACGCCTTTGAACCGGCCGCCGTCGGCCTTGGTGCTGAGGTTCATCTGCTGGAACAGGCCGCCGAAGACATCGTAGCTGTTGGCTTCCTTGCGCAGGCATTCATCCAGCAGGCGGGTGACGATCTGGCCGGGGAGGAGGTTCAAGTCCTCCGAGACGTAGCTGACGAGCATCTGGAGGATGAAGCGCTGCGCACGAGCACGCTCGATGCGCTCGCCCTCGGGACGGTCGGAGATGAGGGAGCGGAAGACGTGGGCGAGGTGGTCCGCAGCGTTCCGGGTGACGGTGACGCGGTTGTTCTCGAAGAGGGGCTTGACCTGATGACGGAAGAGGAAGCCGAGGGAAGTGTGGCGCTGCGGGAGATCGACGATGCGGATGCGATCGACGGGATCGAAGAGCTGCTCGTTGAAGTCGTAGATCCAGAGTTCGTCGAAATTGCACAGGATGGCGAAGGGCGGGCGCTTCGGGACAATGTGGCTCCAGTAATAGAAGAGCTGGTCGTAGTGCTTTTCGAGCTTCTCACCACGGGACTTCATTTCGATGAGCACGCGACCGGGCCAGAGGAGATCGGCGAACTTGACGCCGCCTTTAGCCTTCGGCGCGGAAGCGAGGTCATCGCCGGAAAAGAGGGAGAGTTGGGAGGAGCCGGGCTTCTTGGCCACGCGATACTCGAAGGTGGCACCAGCTTCCTTGGCCCCTGCATGCCCGAGGGCGCGAAACAGGCGGTCGAGGAAGGTCTGCGCCTCGCTCTTCTCATCGCCCTTCAACGTCTTCACGAAGTCGAGGAAGGGCGGGAGGAGTTCTTTGGCTTCGGCGGAGGTCATGCGTCAGCCTTTTTAGGTGAGGAAGCGGGCGGAGGTCAAGCGGCGTAGGGGTAGGATTGAGCCATGATTCATCGGTGGGAATGGAATCCCGCCCTCCCAGCGTCGGTGGCGGGGTGGAATTTCGATTTGCACCGCAGCCCCTCAGTTCCTAATAAGCGCCTCCCCAACCTTTTTGCTCTTAGCCCTCAGCTCTCCGCCTTCCCGCCCGTGGCCAAAAAATCTTCCTCCAAGCCGACTGACGCTCATTCTCCGATCCTGCCCTCCGCCGCGCCGGTGGAGCACAAGCCTGTGGACGATCTCTACGGGGATTGGTTCCTGGATTACGCCAGCTATGTGATCCTGGAGCGTGCGGTGCCGCACATCCATGACGGCCTGAAGCCGGTGCAGCGCCGCATCCTGCACTCGCTCCACGAGCTGGAGGATGGCCGCTACAACAAGGTGGCGAACGTGGTGGGGAATACGATGAAGTATCACCCGCATGGCGATGCCTCCATCGGCGATGCGATGGTGCAGCTCGGCCAGAAGGAGCTGCTGATCGACACGCAGGGGAACTGGGGCAATACGCTGACGGGCGACAACGCGGCTGCACCGCGATACATCGAGGCTCGCCTGTCGAAGTTCGCTCTGGATGTGGTTTACAGCCCGAAGGTGACGGAATGGTCCTCCAGCTATGACGGACGCAACAAGGAGCCGGTGACGCTGCCGGTGAAATTCCCGCTGCTGCTGGCGCAGGGCGTGGAGGGGATCGCGGTGGGGCTTTCCTGCCGCATCCTGCCGCACAATTTCCTCGAACTCTGCGATGCCTGCGTGGCGACGCTGCGCGGGGAGCCTTTCAAGCTGCTGCCGGATTTTGCCACGGGCGGCATCATGGATGCCACGGATTACAATGACGGCCAGCGCGGCGGTCGCGTCCGCGTGCGGGCGAAGATCGAGCAAGGGCAGAAGAAGAACACGCTGGTGATCACGCAGATCCCCTTTGGCACGACCACGGGCGGCCTCCAAGACAGCATCGTGGCGGCGAACGACAAGGGGAAGATCAAGATCGCCCGCGTGGACGACAACACGGCGGAAAACGTCGAGCTGGTGATCCAATTGCCCGCCGGAGCTGATCCGGACCAGACGATCCAGGCGCTGTATGCCTTTACCGATTGCGAAATCAGCCTCTCGCCGAATGCGGTGGTCATCTTTGAAGATAAACCGCGCTTTGTGGGCGTGACGGAACTGCTGAAGGCCAGCGCCGAGCATGCGAAGAAACTGCTCGGCATGGAGCTGGAGATTCAATTGGGCGAGTTGGAGGAAAAATGGCACTTCAGCTCCCTGGAAAAGATTTTCATCGAGAACCGCATCTACCGCAAAATCGAGGAGTGCGAGACCTGGGACGCCGTGATGGCCGCCATCTGGAAAGGTCTGAAACCTTTCCTCAGCGTGCTGAAACGGCCGGTGAATGACGAGGACGTGGCTCGCCTCACGGAGATCAAGATCAAGCGCATCTCGAAGTTCAACAGCTTCGAAGCGGACGAAACCATCAAGAAGCTCGAAGACGATATCGAGGGCGTGCAGAAAAACCTCAAGCAGCTCACGAAGTACACCATCGCCCACTTTGAGCGCCTCAAGAAGACCTACGGCGTGGGTCGCGAGCGCAAGACGGTGATCGCGGGCACTTTGGAACGCGTGGCCGCTGCCGAGGTGATCATGCAGAACGAGACGCTCTATCTCAACGCCAAGGACGGCTTTGCCGGCACGGGCCTGAAGCGTGAGGGCGAGCCGATCTGCAAGTGCTCGCCGCTGGATGATGTGATCTTCTTCACCAAAGACGGCACCATGAGCGTGACGAAGGCCGGAGAGAAGTTCTTCGTGGGCAAGAACCCGCTCTATATCAACCTCTTCAAGAAGGACGATCAGGCCGTTTACAGCTTCGTGTATCGCGATGGCCGTCAGGGCAACGTCATGGCGAAGCGCTTCCGCATTGGCGGCATCACGCGTGACAAGGAGTATGTGCTCACGAAGGGCACGCCCGGCTCCTCGGTGCTCTATTTCATCCGCCACGAGACGGAAGAGGAGAGTAATGCCTTCGCCGCCGTGGTCCATCTGAAGCCCGCCCTCTACCTGCGCAATCTGACGATCAAATTCCCCTTCAACTCCATCGCGATCAAAGGCCGCGATTCCCTGGGGAATATCATCACGAAGCACAGCGTCGATCGCGTGGTGCGTGAGCCGAAAGCGGGCGAAGGGGCGTAAGCTCGGGCCTTTTTGCTCGCTCACTCACTCCTTGAACTCCTCGCGGTCCGGGATGCGGTTGAAGGCGATTTTGGAGCCGGAGAAGGTGCGCACGGTGTCGGGGGTGAAGCCGACGACGATGGAATCGCGGCCGTGCTTCTTGTTGATGGCATCGAGCACGCGGGAGAGGGATTCGCGGCGCTGGCGCGGGTCTTCACCCTGGGTGAAAAGATCGAGCTGCTGCGGCTGGGTGAGGGATTCGAGGCCGGAGAGCGTGACGGCCACCTTCTTCACGCGCTGCCAGCGGGCCTGGTGCATGACGTTTTCCCACAGGCGGCGCATCACCTCGGTGAGCGCCAGGCTGTCATTGACGGCAGAAAAGCGTAGATGTGCCTCGCAACGCGGCCCGTCCTCGGCGCGAATGCTCACGCTCATCTCGGTGGCCCGGTGATTGGAGCGCCGCAGGCGGCTGGCAGCCTTGAGAAGCAGCCGACGCAGCACGATGGCGGCTTGCGGTGGTTTGCGCAGTTCGGGCGAGAGCACATGGCTGTGACCGATGCTTTTGGGATCTTGCTCAGGCTCGTCCTCGGAGGGCTCGCCATGCAAAGCCATCCAGAAGCGGTCCCCCACCACGCCGCCCCAGGCGCGGTGCATTTCCTCGCGAGTGGCTTCCCATAGATCTCGCATGCTGCGGATGCCCACGGCATGCAGTCGCGGCTCCATGCGCCGGCCGATGCCGGGAAGGTCACGCAGTTCCAGATCGAGCAAACGACCCGGAAGTTCGGCGGCGGTCAAAATGACCAGCCCGTCCGGCTTTTGCATGTCAGAGGCCACTTTGGCGAGGAAGCGGTTCGGGGCGAGACCCACGGAGCAGGTGATGCACTCGCCCATCGTGCGGCGCAGGCCGGCCTTGATGCGCTTCGAAAGGTCGATGGCGGCTGGGAGCGGGCGGCGGAGGCGGTCGAGGCGCAGCCCCATCTCGTCGATGGAGCAAATGGAGGTCACGGGGTAGTGCCGCTCGACCTCTTTGATGATCTCGTGGTGGTACTCGACGTATTTATCATGCCGGGCCAGCACGAGCTGGAGGTCCGGGCATTTGTGGCGGGCCTCGCCGATGTTCGTGCCGGTCTTGATGCCAAATTTCTTCGCCTGGGCGCTTGCCGCGATGGCGCAGGTGGCATCCGTCATCACCGGCACCACAGCCACCGGTTTGCCCCGCAGCGCCGGATTTTCCTGCTGCTCGACGCTGGCGAAGAAGCTGTTCAAATCGAGAAACAGCCAGTCCACCTCGGGACTGGCAGGTTCTTCGATGATGGGCGGCAGCGACGGCATGGAGCCGACGATGCCGTGGAAGAAAAACTGTTCAAGCGATCACTTCTTGCCACCAAAAAGACCACCGAGTCCGCTGCTGATCACGCTGGTGAGCACGCTTTGTAGCTGGCCACTGGAGGGCTGGTTGTCGGTGATCTGGCCTTGAGGCGTGAGCTTGTCGATCACCTGCGGGAGGAACTGCGCCAGCAGCGGCATGATGGTGCTGGTGTTCATGCCCAGCTTGCTCGCGAGGCCGTGGAGGACATCCGGGCCGATGGCGCTCTGCATCTGGTCCTCGGTCACGGGTTGGTTTTCACCGGTGGAAACCCACGAGGCAAACTGCTCGCCGAGGCCGGCGGATGAAAACTGAGATTTCAGCCCTTCGATGCCGCCCGCTTCACCGAGCAGGCCGCTGAGCATCGCAGCAGGATCTTGTTTGGAAGAGCCGCCGAGCATGCTGCCCAGCGCGTTTTTAGCGAGTGAATCGAGGAGTCCCATGAGGCCGCGAGTGTGGGGGCGGCCGGGGCAAAGTCAACCGCTTCACTCCCCTCTCAAATCGAGGCAAATGATCCGCTCACCGGTCTTCTGCATCAGATCCTTCTGCTGCTGGCGAACATACAGCAAACCATGGCTCAAGGCAGGCAGGCTCCAGGTGTTGAGGGCGTAAAAGGGCTGGGCTTGGGCGATCACTTTGGCTCCGGCGGGGCTGAGGTCGAGCCAGTGCAGGGAACCGATCTCGCCGAGGCAGAGGAAGGCACCGTCTGCTTGGATGAGGCTCGCACGGAGGATGCTGAGGCGGGTGGGATTGGCGCGGCCGGTTTGTTGGCTGAACTCCGCATCCTCCCACTCGATCTTTTGCTCCCACACTTCCGCGCCGGTTTCGGCGTTCACGCAGACAAGGCGGGACTTCGGCTCGGTCTCGCCGTCGATGGCGTAGAGATGGCCGTCGTGATAAACCGGGTTCATCCAGTGCACGCCAAGCTTCGTGGACTTCCACACCTCCTTCGGCTGAAAGTCGGCGTCATACTCCACCATCACGCCGCCGAGCGGTCGGCCCTTCGGATACGCGGTGGTGATGAAGGCGCGGTTTTTTTCGGGAATGACCACGGGTGAGGTGCCGATGGCCTGGATGTATTCGTCATCACGCCACGCGAATTTTGAATGCAGCTTCCCGCTCTTCGGATCGATGCACATGAGGCCGCCCGTGGCTGGATCGCTCTCGCCGCCGGCATAGACGAGTACCTTCGTCTGCCCGTGCAGCTTGGCAGGAATGGGGGAGGCGTAACTCGCGCCCCACGCGTCCTCGACCTTCCAAACGACCTCGCCGCTCTTCAGATCAAAGGCCGCCACGCTCACGCCTGCTTCAGCGAGGCGCTCTTTGCGGTCGCGAAGGCCTTCGGAGTCGTCAATCGGCCCTTTTTTGCCGCCGACATTCACGATGACACGGCCGTCGAGGATCAACGGCGTGCCTCCAGCCCCGAAGAAATCCTGCGGCACATGCATCTCCGTCTTCAGATCATGCTTCCAGAGCAGTTTTCCGGTCTTCAAATCCAGCGCCCGCATCTCCGCGGTCACGCCAAAGGTCACCACGATGCCCTCGGCGATCACCGGGCTACCTCGCGGGCCATTGCTGAAGCCGTAGCGGTCCTGATAAGTCACCGCGTAGTCGTGCAGCCAGAAACGTTTTCCGGTCTCGCGATGCAGGCACTCGATGGTTTCCTTGCCTTCGAGAGAGTGGAAGATCACGCAATGCTCGCCGCTGATCGCGGGCGAGTTGTAGCCCTCGCCCATCGCCACTTCCCACACGGCTTTGGGTTCGCCTGCGGCCCATTTTTTCAAAAGAGGCGTTTCTAGCGAAGTCGCATCATCCGAGGGACCGAGCACACGCGGCCAGTCGCTGGTCTTCGCGGTCGTCGAGAGCGGTTTCGGCGCGGCGTGAAAGGTGAGGCGGTCAAAGGCCTCCTGCGCGGCGCAGGCGGAGAAGGCGAAAAGGAGCAGAAACAGTCTCGACGGGTTTTTCATGTTGTGTCAGGCTAACCAACGTCATGAAGAACGCCACTCTCATCCTCGCCGCCGCTGTTTCGCTGTTTTTGAACTCCTGCACCTGCTGTCAGACGACGCCGAAGGGCAAGGTCGAGCACATCGTGCTGGTGTGGCTGAAGCGTCCTGGAAATGCCGCCGACCGCGCCACGCTCATCGCCTGTGCGAGGAAGTTCCAGGCGGAGATCCAAGAGATCCAGCACCTCAGCGTCGGCGCAGCCGTGGCGAGCGAGCGCCCCATCGTGGATGACAGTTTCGATGTCGGCTTTGTGATGCGTTTCGCCAGCAAGGCGGACATGGACGCCTATGAAAAGCATCCGGTGCATCAAAACACCGTGAAGGAAACCCTCCTGCCGCTGGCGAATAAGGTGCAGGTCTATGACATCGGCTGCGAGTGATCCACCGCGTCAATACGACGTGCCGGTGATCTCGTTCACAAAGGTGTTCACGCGGTCGATGACCTCATCGGCCTCCAGTTGCGTCACACCCATGTCGAGCAGGGTATCGACGAGATGCGTGGTGAAGAGGGCGAAGTGATGCTTCGAGATGCCGCGACCATGATGCGCATGGGCGAGAGGCTTGCCGGAATACGAAACCGGACCGCCGGTGGCCATGGTGAAGAACTCGCGCTGCATGTCGTGCAGCTTTTCGAGGGCCGTGTGACGGAAAAACGGTGCCAGCTCGGCATCGGCTAGCACGCGGACGTAAAACGCGGGGATCAGCGTGGAGATCATGTCCTCGCCGCCGAGGCGTTCGTATAGAGAAGGGGAAGGGTCGCTCATAGGAGACCTTTCAAAGCAGGAAAAAGGCCGCCTGGAAGGTGCATAATGCCCATGCCAAATCCCGCGCAGTGAACGCCAGCCGCCGCATGACAAGATCGGCATGCAAAAGAGCGGGACGGCTGGCACTCTTCATGCCACTGGAGATGGACACATGTCCTTTCTCCATCGCCTGCATGAGTCCTCGCCCGTCGCCCATGATCTGCTCGTTTTAAGCATCGTGGTGCTCGCGGGCATCGGGCTGGGGAATGTGCGCTTCAAAGGCATCAAACTGGGCATCGCGGGTGTGCTCTTCACCGGCCTGCTGGCGGCGCATTTCGGCCTGAGGCCGGAAACGGAGGTCTCGCACTTTTTGAAGGACTTCGGGCTCGTGCTCTTCGTCTTCGCGCTCGGCATGCAGATGGGGCCGGGCTTCTTCGCCTCGCTGCGAAAGCAGGGGCGCGTGCTCAATGGCTATGCCTTCATCCTCGTCGCCGGTGGCGCGGTAGTCGCTGGCATCGGCGGCTGGCTGCTCGGCATGCCGTTGCCGGCCATCGCGGGCCTTTTCGCCGGTGCCACCACGAACACACCCGCTCTCGGCGCGGCGCAGCAAGCCCTCGCCTCTTCGGGAGCCGCGCAGGATCTCGTCACGCTGCCCGCTTTGACCTACGCGGCCACTTACCCGCTCGCCATCGTCGGCATCATTGGCTCGCTCATCCTGCTGCGGCTGATCTTCAAAATCGATGTGGCGGCGGAAGCGGCGAAATTTCGCGAAGAACAGGGCGAGGGCATCGAGGCGCTCCAGCGCATGAATCTCCGCGTCGAGAATCCAAACCTCGATGGCATCCTGCTGGCCGAGGTGCCCGGCATTCAGGAAACCGGCGTGGTGATCTCCCGCTATCGCGCCGCGAATGAAACGGAGGTCAAAGCCGCCACGCCGGAGACGCGGCTGCATCTCGGCGATGCGATCATGGCCGTGGGCACGCAATCGCACCTCGAGCAATTCCGCCTCGTCATCGGCAGCGTGAGCGCGGAGAACCTCATGAAGGCTCCCGGCGATGTCACCTACCGCCGCGTGGTACTGACAAACAAGCGCATGCTGGGCAAAACCGTCCGCGAGCTCGGCCTGGAGCATCTTCACAATGTCACTGTCACCCGCGTGAGCCGTGGCGATCTCATCTTCACCGCGCTGCCAGATGTGCGGCTGCAATTTGGCGACATGCTCCAGCTTGTGGGCGATGAAGAAAGCCTCAATCACGCCACGCAAGCGCTCGGCAATGCCGTTCACATGCTTCAGGAGACGAAGTTCGCCGCGATCTTCGCGGGCATTTTACTCGGCGTACTACTCGGGCTGTATCCCGTGCACATCGAAGGCCTTCCTGCGCCCGTGCGACTCGGCCTCGCTGGAGGTCCGCTGGTCGTGGCGATCCTTTTGAGTCATCTCGGCCGCCTCGGGCCGATGGTCATGCACATGCCGATAAATGCCAATCGCGCCCTCCGCGAACTCGGCATCATTCTGTTCCTCGCGAATGTGGGCCTGCTCTCCGGCGAAAAATTCGCCGCCACGGTGTTTTCGACACAGGGGCTGCAATGGGTGCTGCTCGGCGTGCTCGTCACCATGCTGCCGCTGCTGCTGGTGGGCTTCGTGGCACGCAAATGGCACCGCATGAACTTCATGAACCTCTGCGGCCTGCTCTCCGGCGGCATGACCGATCCACCTGCGCTCGCCTTTGCCACTACGATGGCCCGCTGTGATTCACCGGCCATCGCCTACGCGGCGGTTTACCCGCTCACGATGCTGCTGCGCATCGTCGCGGCGCAGATCATCGCGCAGATGGGATGAGCAAAGACTGAAACGTTGGGTGGTTTGATCACGACTTGGAGGAGATGAAACTCGCTTTCGCCTTCTTCTCGCTCCTCACACTCGGTTTCGCCGAGGCACCCTACACCACGATGCCGACGGAGTTTGCTTCTCAACCGGCGCTGGGAGCTTCACCGCTGATTTTTCGCGATGGCAGCCCGGTGAAGACCGCGCAGGACTGGCCGCGACGCCGTGAGGAGATCCTCCAGGACTGGCACGGCCTCATGGGCGCTTGGCCGAAGGTGATCGAGAATCCCCGCGTCGAGGTGCTGGAAACCAAAGAGCGCGAAGAAGGCATCACGCAGCGAAAAGTGCGCATCGAGATCGCCCCCGGCCAGACTGGCGAGGGCTACCTGCTGCTACCGAAAGCCTCTGGCAAACGTCCGGCGGTCTTCGTGCCGTATTACGATCCCGAAACCAGCGCCGGACTCGGTCCGAAACCGCTGCGTGATTTTGCCTGGCAGCTCGCCCGTCGTGGTTTTGTGACGCTTTGCATCGGCTCACCCGGTGGCGATGCGCGAAAACCGGTTTTGAGCCCCGAGGCCAAATGCCAGCCGCTGTCTTACCTCGGCTACATTTGCGCCAACATGTGGCACGCCCTCGCCGCGCAGCCGGAGGTCGATGCCGGCCGCATCGGCATCGTCGGCCATTCGTATGGCGGGAAGTGGTCGCTGTTTGGCTCCTGCCTTTGGGAAAAATATGCCTGTGCCGCCTGGAGCGATCCCGGCATCGTGTTTGAGGAAACTCGCCACAGCATCAACTACCAGGAGCCATGGTATCTGGGCCTCGATTCCTCGCTCGCTCGCAAACCCGGTCTCGTTCGAGCGGACAGCCCGCGCACCGGTGCATACAAAGTGCTCATCGAAAAAGGCCACGACCTTCAGGAACTGCACGCACTGATGGCTCCGCGACCCTTCCTCGTCTCTGGTGGGGAAGAAGACCCGCCGAAGCGCTGGCTCTCGCTCAAGCACGCCATCGCCGTGAACCAGCTCCTGGGCTTCACCGACCGCGTCTCCATGACCAACCGCGAGAAGCACGATCCCAACGAGGAATCCAACGAGGCCATCTACCGCTTCTTCGAGCACTGGCTGAAGCCTTGAAGAAAGTGGAACAGGTTTTTAACCTGTTCATCAGAAGCGAACAGGTTAAAAACCTGTTCCACTTTCTCCCGCACATGCCTATCCGCCCCGTCTTTCTCGTCGTCTTCCTCATCTGGAGTTCCCTCATCATCGGTCAGCTCCTCTTCATCTTTGTGCTCACCACTGATACCAGCGAGCCCAAGGGCGAATCAAATACGGACATCTTCGCTCTCGTGGCCGGAGTCAACGCCACGCTGACCTTTGTGCTCCGCCATTTCATGCTCGGCGGCTTCGCCAAAGGCAAAGTGTCCATCGACACACTTCCAGGGCAGAGCTTTTTCATGATCGGCAACATCATCGTCTTTGCCCTCAGCGAAAGCATCGGCGTCCTCGGCTTCGTCAACGGCCTCGGCAGCCCCGGCAAGGATGCCTGGCTGCCCTTCATCGGTGGCTCGATCCTGCTGCTGCTCATTCACATCCCGCTTCCGGGCAGATTCACGCCATTGGCTAGCTCACGGTCGTGAGCGGCGCGACGTTCATTCCCCAAACACCTTCGTCAAATCCACCTCGTCGTGGAGATCGGCGGAGAGCTTCACGAGGCGCTGGAGGAGGTCTTTGACCTTTGCGGCATGCTCGGGCTTCACGGCGAGGTCCTGCATCTCCTGCGGATCTTCGGCCAGATCGTAAAGTCGTAGCACCTTGGCCTTTGGATAGGCGATGAGCTTCCAGCCATCGTGCGTGATGGCGCGTTGGAGTTCAAGGTAGGCACCATAGACGGACTCGTAACGGCTTTTTTCGCCGTTCAACAGCGGACGCAGGCTGTTGAAGAAAACATGCGCGGGCTTCTCCGCCCCGGCGAGATCGAGGGCGGTGGCCATCACGTCTTGCAGGTAGATTGAGGCGTCGTTCTTCGCGCCTTTCGCTACGCCGGGGCCGGCCACGAGGAAGGGCACACGAACGCTGTGGTCATACAGGTTCTGTTTGCCGAACAGGCCGTGATGTCCCACCGCGAGCCCGTGGTCGGCGGTGAAGAAAATCCAGGTGTTCTCCGCCTGCCCGGAGGTATCGAGCGCATCGAGGATGCGGCCGATCTGCGAGTCGAGATGCGTGATGAGGGCGTAGTATTCGGCGCGGTGCGTCTTCACCGCCAGTTCGGTGCGGGGCATCGGCGCGAGGTTTTCATCCCGCAGCTTGTGCGAGCAGCCGATGGCGTCCTTGTGCGGATACTCGGGAATAAAATTCTCTGGCATGGCGATGCGGCTGAGCGGGTAGCGGTCCACGAAGTCCTTCGGTGCCTGCCGTGGATCGTGCGGGGCATTGAAGGCGGCGTAGATAAAGAAGGAATCGCCACCTTGCTTCGCATCGGCGAGGAAGCTGAGGGTGTGATTCGCCACCACCTCGCTCCAATGCGTGCCGCCTTCCCAAAAACCGCCGAGGGATTGATCGAACGGGCTCCACGCATCCGTCTGGTCGGCGATGGGCCGGTTGTAGGCGGAGGGAACGGTCTTCGGCATGCCGGCGCGGACATCGCGTGTCACGTCAAAGCATTTCGCGGCATCGGTCTCGATGTGCCACTTGCCGGTCATGTAGGTTTTGTAGCCCGCTTTCTTCATGAGCTGCGGCCAGAGCACGCCGCCCTTGCGCTCCGCATCGGTGGTCTTGTGGATTTTGCCAGCGCTCCACACGCTGCGTCCGCTGATGAGCATCGTGCGGCTGGCCACGCACACTGCGCCGCTCCACGAGCCCATGTTGTAAGCGCGGGTAAAGGTGGTGCCGCGTGCGGCGAGTCGGTCGAGGTTCGGCGTGTCGATATCCGTGTGCCCGAAGGCCCGCACCGCCTCGTAGGTGTGGTCATCGGCGAAGAGAAAAAGCACATTCGGCTTCGCCGCGAGCAGCGGGGAGGCCAGGAACAAAAGGACGAGCAGGGTCTTCATGGAGGCGCAGCGAACGCCAGTCACGCCGTCACTCTGTCAATCAGGTCAGTGAGGTCACCTCACAGCGGCCGCTTATACGCCTCGCAGCGGTTGTGCCAGCCGGCCAGCCAGCGCTGCTCGCCGCGTTCGGGCGGGGAATTCGCCACGCGGCGGCTGAGGACGCGTTTGGAGGCTTCGGCAAAGGCGGCGGGCGTGCCGCCGCGCATGTCTTCGAGCACCTGCATGAGGCCCCAGCCTTGGCCGCGATAGCGTTCCTTGGGGTTCGTGCCCTCGCCTTTGAAGTTCACATAGTCGATCAGGCAAAACATCCCCTCCGGCGTCGTGCTCAAAGCCGTGAAGCCCGTCTTCGCCGCGCCGCTCATGCTGCCCGACGCCCGCTGGAGCCGCAGCATGATGTACTCGGTTTGCAGGCCCACATTCGCGGCCAGGATCTTTCGCAGTTCGCCCTGTCGCGGGCCATTTTTGTCGGCGTCAAAGGCCGCCTTCGAGATCCAGGCGCATGCACCTTTGGTCCAGCCCGGCATCGGCACGCCGCGAGCCTCCAGATGCCTCACGAGACCGGGAAAACTCTCCTCAAATGGCCCGCGCCGTCCGGCCGGATACCAAATGAAATGGCCGATGCCCAGCGACGCGAAGTCCTCCCCGCCGTTCCAGCTCGTCAGGCCGGCCACGCTGCCAGCGCACTCGTTTTGCCAGATGCGCTGGCCCACGCGGTTCATCTGCGCCGAGGTCAAACCGGCCTGCGCTGGGGGCAGGGGAGCGGCGCAGCCGAGTAGAAAGGCCGCCCCGGCCAGGGTGAGAAGCCATAAATCGCGACGGTAACTTTTCGTGGTCATATTTTGGTAATCTTAACTGAATGCTTGGAATCGGACTGATTTTTGAAACAATAGCCGCCCATCTTCCCTCTTGTCCGCCAAATTTCATTAAGATTGCTTCACTGATTTTCCCCCGCTAGTTTACCCGCTTTCACCCGCCTCTTTTCTGCGTCCGCCGCATGCCGTACCTGGCCTTCAATCTCAACGATGGTAACGAATTCGTCTTCGATGTGCTCGAAGACCGTCTTTCCATCGGTCGTGACGCGAAAAACGACATCGTCATCGACAACACCTTCATCTCCGGCTTCCACGCCGAGTTCCTGAAGCAGCCGGACGGCGTTTACGAGCTGGTCGATCTGAAATCCTCCAACGGCACCTTCGTCAACGGCAAGCGCATCGAGAAGGCCCGCGTGAAAGGCGGGGATCGCATCATGTTCGGCCAATTGGAAAGCCGCTTTCGCGAGCGAGCACCGAAGGGCCTCGCCCCCGTCGGCGCCTCCAAAGCCGTCGCCACCAAAAATGAGCCGCCGCGCATCGACGGCCGCCGCGGCGATACCGAGGGCATTCCCGCCCGTGACAAAGACGACACGTCACCGCCTTCGCCAGACACCGGCAAGGTCGAGCCGACGAAGCCGGTCGTGCATCGCATGGCCTCCTCCACCGGCGATTCGCAGAAGTCTCCCGCCGCGCCGCCGCCCTCGCTCATCCCGAAGCCCGACCCCGCCGCCGCGAAACAAGCCGCCGATCTCCGCGACGAAATCGAAAAGCTTCGCCAGCAGCGCGACGCGCTGAAAATCGAGGCGGAGGTCGAACAGCGTCGCCGCGATGAACTCCGCAGCCTCGAAGCCACGCTCGAAGTCCGCAAAAAAGAACTCACCGAGACCCAGACCAGCCTCACCGGCTTTAAGTCCGAGTCCGAAACGCTCCGCCAGCAGGTCCAAAACGCCCGCGCCGAGGTGGAAAACGCCAAAGCCGAAGCCGCCAAGTTTGACCAGAAGCGCCGCGATCTCGGCAACATCGAGAGCAAGCTCGATTCCACCCGCACCCTCGTCACCAAAGCCGAGGCCGACCTCGCCACCGCGCAAAAAGCCCTCGAAAGCATCCATTCCGCCGCCGAGGCCAAGCGAGCCACCGATACCGCCAGCGCCGAGCAAAAGCTCGCCGCCCTTCAAAAAGACATCGCCACCACAGAGGCTCGCCTCGCCGAGCTCACGAGGCTCAAAGGCGATGCCGAAAAATCCGAGTCCGAACTCAAATCCAAGCGCAGCAGCGAGCTGCAAGGCCTCGAATCGACGCTCACCTCGAAGCAGGCCGAACTCGCCACCCTCGTCGCCCTTTTCACCGCCCGGAGCGCGGACGCCTCGTCCGCTGAAACGAAGCTCCAGCAGCTCACCGCGCAGTCGAAAGCCCTCGAAGCCCGGCTCCCCGAACTCACCGCTGCCGAGCAAAAGCTCGCTGCGCTTCAAAAAGACATCGCCACCAGCGAGTCACGCATCGCGGAGCTGACGAAGCTCCAAGCCGACGCCGAGAAGTCCGAGTCCGAACTCAAATCCAAGCGCAGCAGCGAACTCCAAGCTCTCGAAGCCACGCTCGCCACCCGGAGCGCGGACGCCTCGTCCGCCGAAACGAAGCTCAACGACCTCACCGCGAAGCTCCAATCTCTCGAATCCTCACTGGCGCAGAGGACCGCGGACGCCTCGTCCGCTGAAACCAAGCTCTCGAAGCTCACCGCCGACATCTCCAGCGCCGAGTCCCGTCTCACCGAGCTGACCACCCGCAAAGCCGACGCCGAAAAATCTGAGGCCGAGCTTCAATCCAAGCGCGGCAGCGAACTCAAAGCCCTCGAAGCGACTCTCATCGCCAAGCAGGCCGAACTCGACAAGCTCACCGCCGACTTCACCGCCACCGAGAAAAAGCACGCCCTGCTCACCGATCAGGCAAAGGCCATCGAATCGACCTTGTCGTCGAACATGGCCGAGGCTGCCGCCGCGAGCCGCAATCTCTCCAAACTCGTCGCCGACATCGCCGCAGGCGAAAAACGCGCCGTCGAGTTCCAAGGCCTCGAAGCCAGCCTCACCGCCAAGCAGGCCGAATTTGCCAAGCTCAGCGAAAGCGCCACCGCCACCGAGGCAAGGCTCAAGCAGCTCACCGAGCAAACCCAAACCCTCGAAGCCAAGCTGCCCGCGCTCACTTCCGCCGAGGAAAAGCTCAGCAAGCTCACCGCCGAGATCAGCGTCGCCGAGGCCCGCATCAAAGAACTCGTCCAGCGCCGCAACGAAGCCGAAAAATCCGAAGGCGAGCAACGCACGAAACTCAGCGCCGAGCTTCAAGCCCTCGACAAAGATGTCGCCGCCAAGAAAACCGAGGCCGCGAAACTCGCCGAGCAAATCACCAGCCGGAGCGCGGACGCCTCGTCCGCCCAAACGAAGCTCGACAAGCTCACCTCCGACCTCAAAGCCCTCGAATCCACGCTGGCGCAAAGGAGCACGGAAGCCTCGTCCGCCGAGCAAAAGCTCGCCAAACTCACCGCCGACATCGCTACCGGCGAAACACGCCTCCGAGACCTCTCAAAGAGCACCGCCGAGCTAGACGCCATCAAAAAAGACCTCGCCGCGAAACAGACCGAGGCCGCGAAACTCGCCGAGCAAATCACCACGAGGAGCGCGGACGCCTCGTCCGCCCAAACCAAGCTCGACAAGCTCTCCGGCGACCTCAAAGCCCTCGAAACCACGCTGGCGCAAAAGAGCGCGGACGCCTCGTCCGCCGAGCAAAAACTCTCCGCGCTCACCAAAGACATCGCCGCGAGTGAAACACGAGTCGCCGAACTCACCAAGCTCAAGGCCGAGGCCGAAAAATCCGAAGCCGAACTGAAATCCAAACGCGGCGCCGAGCTTCAAAAGCTCGACAAAGACCTCGCCAAGCTCACCGACGACCTCGAAGCCAAAAACGCGGCGTTCCAAAAAGCGCAGGAGCAGCTTCTCGACACGCAGCAGCGCCTCGCCCAGACCAGCGGCGAGGAAACGGCGCTCAAAGCCCGCGTCGAGGCGCTTCGTGGCAACGAGACGAAGCTCGTCGAGGTCACCAAGCAGCTCGGCCAGATGCAGGATCAGCGTGGCGTGCTTGAAACGGCCATCGCCGCCCTTCTCGCCACGCAGACGACGCATCAAAAAGACGTGAGCGGCTCCGAGCAGCGCCTCACCACGCTCCGCGCCGAGGTCGATGACTTCAACGCGAAGCAGCAGGCTGCGAAGGGCGAGTTCGAGCGCATCTGCAAGGAACGCGATGCTGCACAGGCCGATTTTGACGCGAAGCAAAAAGCCGCCGAAGCCAAGCTGGCGGAGCTTCAAAAGCAGACCGCCGAAGCCCAGGCCAAAGCCACCGAGCAGCAAAAAGCCGCCACCAAGGAACGCGACGAACTCGATCTCCAAATCGAACTGCGCACCACTCGCTCGAACGATCTCGCCGCGCAGGTCAAAGCCCTCGAAGACAAGGCTGCCGACCTCGAAAACAAGCTCTCCGATCTCTCGGACACCGATTCACGCCTCAAAGACAGCAACGAGGCACTCAAAGCCGTCGAATCGCACAAAGCGGAAGTCGTCGCCGCCGTCGCCGCGCTGGTCAAAGATCGCGACGAGCGCACCCGCGAGCTTCTCGCCGCCACCGAGCATGGCCGGGCGCAGCATTTGCTCATCCAGACACTCACCACGCGTCGCGAGGCCGTCGAAAAAGAAGTCCGCACCATTGAGGATCAGCAGACGAATCTCTCGCACGATCTCGGCAAGCTCCGCGAGGACATCAAACAAGCCGAGACCGATCTCAGCGACCGCCAGTCGCAAATCGCCACCGCCGAGCAGCGTCTCCAAAACGTCCAGGAACTGGCCGCCACAGCGGAAGCACACTTCAAGACGACTCAGGCCGAGGACAAGAAGCTCGCCACTCAAGTCGCCAGCACCAAAAGCGAACTGGAAGAACTCACCGCCTCGCTCGCCACGAAAACGAAGGAGCTGGCCGCGTCCGTCGCCTCGCTGGAAAAGAATTCGCAGCATCATCTCACGCTCGCGGAGAAGATCAGCGGCTTGGAGGCCGTCATCGCCACGCTCACCAGCACGCACGCCACCACGCAGCAGAGCATTGCCGCCGCCCAGTCCGATCATCAAAACCTCCAGGACAGCCTCGCCGCGAAGCAGAAGGAAATCGTCGCCGCGGAGAAACGCGTGGCCGAGCTGACGAATCAGACCGCCGGGCTCGAAGACCGCCTCAAGGAACTCAATCAGGCCAGCAAGCAGCACGCCGAGCTTTCCGCCGCCATCACCGCCGCCACGCAAAACCGCGACAAGATCGCCTCCGAAGCCCAGCGCCTCACCAAAGAGCGCACGGATCTCGAAGCGCTCCTGCCGGATCTTCGCGGCAAGGTCGAGCAAACGCGTGCGCAGGCCCAAAACCTCGCCGACGAGCTCGCCGCTCTCACGAAGGACAAAACGGCCGCGCTCGATGCGATGCAATTGGCCGTCAAACAACGCCAGGAAGCCGAAACGGCCACCGAAGCGCTGCGCATCGAGTCCACGAACCTCGAGAAGCTTCTCGGCGAAAAACGCTCCACCTTGGATGCGGAAGTCAAAGCCAAGCTCTCCGAGGCCAACGCGGCCGAGACACGCCTCAAAGGCATTCAGGAACGCGTCGCCACGGGCGAATCGCGACTCAAGGAACTCGAAGACATCAACGAACGCCTCGCCGCCGCCACGACAAACCTCAAGGACACCGAAAAGACCCGCGCCGCCGAGGAAAAGAACGTCGCCACACTCGGCAAGCAGCAGGACAAGCTGCGCCTCGACCTTGCGGCTCTCGAATCCGACCTCAAAGCCGAGACCAGCAAGCTCGCCGACCTCAACAAAACGCTCAAAGCCACCGAAACCAAGGCCACCGATACCGAGGCCCGTCTTCAGAAGGCTCTCGCCGCTCAGCAGGCCGCCGAAAAGGCCCGCAACGAAGCCGATGCCAGCCTCGAAAACGCCCGCGCCGAGGAGAAGGCTTTGCGGAAGCAGATTCCCACGCTCACCACCGAACTGGCCGGCATCCAAGCCGCTCTTTCCACCTTCACAAAGCAGCGTGACGAGGCCTCGCAGTTCGTCACGCGCCTCAACGTCACCACGGATACGCAAAACAAGAAGCTCGCCGAATTGCAGCAGCAGATCGAGCAGCTCGAAGAGGCCCACCAACTCCGCCAGCAGCGGGTGATGAAAGCACAGGAGGATGTGGACAAGGAAGGCCTCAAGCTCAAAGCCGCCCAGGAGCAGACCCGCGCTGCCGAAGCCGCCCTCGCGGATACCGACAAGGAATTGAAGGACCTGCGGGCGAAAGTTTCCGCCACGAAGAAGGAAGCCGCCACGATCGACGACGAGCTTCGTACCCGCCTTGATCGCGTGCAGAACCTCAAGGCCGACGAGGAGCGCCTCACCAAGATCGTCGATAATCAGAAGCTCGATCTGCAAGGCGCGGACAGCATGCTCAAGGAGCTGCAAGGCAAGATCGACAGCCATCAGACGCGTCTCAGTGAGTTCATCCACGTCGGTGGCAAGATGCTCGGCCTTGGCGAGGCCATTTCGAACCTCGAATCACGCCAGAACGAGATCACGAAGGCCATTCGCAAGGCTTCGGAAGAAGACCTCGCCATCCAGGTGAAGGTCAATGCCGCTCAGGAAACCCTCAACCGCGAGACCACTCGCGCCGAGCAGGCCCGCAAGGACCGCGAGGCCGCCGAGGCGGAGTTCAAGCAGTTCAGCAGCGACATCCAGAAGCAGGCCTCCACGCTTCAAAACTACGAGGTGGAGCAGAAGAAGCGCATCGCCGAACTGGAAAAGCGCATCAACGATCACGCCGCCGCCGAAGCCCGCATCGTCACCCAGATTGAGCAGACGAAGGCCGAGCTTGTGCGCCTCGACGAGAAGCGCAGCGAGATGGCTCAGGCCGAGGCGCAGCTCAAACACTGGCAGGAGATCGAAAAACGCCTCCGCGGCCAGCTCGGCGAGCTGGAAGAGAAGCACGAAATCCTCCGTCGAGGCCTCGGCACGGACGAATCGACCGTGGTGATGTTCGCCAACGATTTGATCAAACGCATCGACCTCATCGACGCGCTGAAGGAACGCTACTCTGGTGTGAACGGCGGCAATGACATCGTCACCCAGCTCCACACGCTGCGGCAGAGCTTCGAGGACATCCTCCTCCAGCACGGCGTCACCGAGTTTGACGTGCCCAGCGGCACCGAGGTCGATGTCGAGCTGCGTAAGCGCATCGCCGTGGTGGACAGCACGCCCGGCAAGGCCAAACCCCGCGTCGTCGAAAGCTGCCGCACCGGCTTTATCTACTCGCGCAGCGAAGGACACGAGGTAATCCTGCGGAAGGTCGAAGTCCGCACCTCCAGCCAATAGCCGTTTTCACTTCTTACTTCTGACATTTCATCTCTCACCCTCCCACTCTTATGGCTGAATACGTTGGCATCGACCTCGGCACGACCCTCTCGGGCCTGGCCTACCTGAAACCGGACGGCAATCCGGAAATCGTCCCGAATTCCGATGGCGAGCGCCTCACGCCCTCCGTCGTCTTTTTCGATTCGCATGAGGATGTGAAGCTCGTGGGCAGCGCCGCACGCGATGGCGGTGAGCCGGACCGCACGATCTTCCAGATCAAGCGCCACATGGACGATCCCGAGCATCTCGTGGAGATCGACGGTAAGAAATGGACGCCCGCCGAGATTTCCGCGCTCATCCTTTCCAAGCTGAAGCGTGACTGCTCCAAAATCTGCGGAGACATCACCGATGTGGTCATCACCGTGCCAGCTAACTTCAACGAACTCGCCCGCAAGAGCACCATCGCCGCCGCTGAAATGGCCGGCATGAAGGTGAAGCGCCTCGTGAACGAACCGACCGCCGCTGCCGTGTATTACGCTCACTCGCAGGGCGTGAAGGGCCGCATCCTCGTCTATGACCTGGGCGGCGGCACGCTGGACACCACGATCCTCGAAGTCGAGGGCGACAACATCAAGATCCTCACCTCCGAAGGTGCCCGCCACCTCGGCGGCAGCAATTTTGACGACATCCTCCTCGATGCCTACGCGGAGCAATACAAGAAGCAGACCGGCGCGGAGCTTTTCTCCGACGAACGCCACCGCCGCCGTGTGCTCCAGGCCACGGAAGACGCCAAGAAGATGCTCTCGAAGCTCCAACGCGTGAACGACACCGTCGCCAACGATCAGAATTCCGGCATCGCCCGCATTGATCTCTCCCGCGAGCACTTTGAGAAGCTCATCCGCAACATGCTCACCCGCACCGTCTTCCTCGTGGAGCAGGCTTTGGACTCCGCGAAGCTCAAAACGAGCGACATCGACCACGTCGTGCTCGTCGGCGGCTCCACCCGCATTCCAAAGGTGAAGGTCATCCTCGAAAAGATGTTCGGCAAGGTGCCCAAGAGCTGCGGCAATGTCGATGAATGCGTGGCCCTCGGTGCGGCGCTCTTCGCCAAGAAGTCCGCCAAGATCCAAGAGGTCTGCAATGCCAGCTACGGCACTCTCGCGATGGTTTACAACGCCAAGACGAAGGAGGAGAAGCTCATGAACTCCATCGTCATCCCGAAAAACACGCCGATCCCCTGCTCCCGCACGCAGGTGTATCAGACCAGCGAGGACAACGAGCGCATCATCGAGGTGGACATCACTCAGGGCGAGGACCCCGACGCGAAATACGTCGATGTCATCGGCCGCATCACCCTCGACGTGCCCGCCGGCCGTCCGAAGGGCTGCGAGATCGCCGTGACCTTCAGCTACGACGAAAACCAGCGCGTCCGCGCCCTCATCGTCGATAAGCAATCCGGCCGCAGCAAGGAAGTCGCCGTCAGCTACAAGGGAGCTGGCGTTTTGAGCGACGAGGAACTCAAGCGCCGCAGCGCCCATCTGCGAGCGATGCGCATCGAATAACCCCAGGACTCAGGAACCTCAAATCACGCCATTTATGTTCAAGATCCTCAAATCCCTCTCGAAGTCTCTCACCGGTCACAAACCCGCTGCCGAGGTCAAAAAGCCCGTCGAGGCCCCCAAAGGCGGTGTGCTCAACCAAGTCGCCAAAGGCAATGCCGCCCCTCCGGCTCCGGCCAGAGTGCAAACGCCCGAGGAGCTCTGCGAGATCACGCCGAAGATGAGCAAGGACGAAATCCGCGCCCAATTGAAGCTCCTCTATCGCCGCTTCAATCGTAGCGCCAGCAGCCTCGACGCTAAAGTCCGCAGTGAGGCCGAAACGATGCTCAACGCCATCGTGGACGTCCGTGAGAAGCACTTTGGCGAGATTTAAACGTACTCCGCCTCTCCGAGGCGGCCTTTCGCATCGGTGCTTGAGCGCATCCCCGTCCTGCGCTCCAGTGCCACCTTGTGAAGGAAGCTCTGGAAGACCTCGAAAACTTTGTGACGGAAGTGGTGGTTCATAACCGCCGCGGCATTCGTGCTTCGTTGCTGCGAGTCGCCTTCCGTGGGCTGGCGGTCGTCTATTCGAGTGTCGTTTCGCTGCGATTGAAGCTCTACCGCGAGCGCTTCATCCACGACCATCATCTCGGCGTGCCCGTCGTCAGCGTGGGCAATTTAACCGTCGGCGGCACCGGCAAGACGCCCGTCGTCGAAATGCTGGCCAAAGCCCTTCAGGAACGCGGTCGCCGCGTGTGCATCCTGAGCCGTGGCTACAAAAGCAAGCGCCAGAAGAAAGCGCCGATGCTCAAGCGGATCGGCGCGAAGCTCGGCTTCGTGGAAAAGCCGCCGGAAGCCCCGCCGCGCATCGTGAGCGATGGGGAGAAGGTGCTGCTCGATTCGCATGTGGCCGGTGATGAGCCCTACATGCTCGCTCGAAATTGCCCCGGCGTGCCCGTCGTGGTGGATAAGAACCGCGTGAAGGCTGGCGCACATGCCATCAAGCATCTCGGCGCGGACGTTTTAGTGCTCGATGACGGTTTACAGTATCTCAAGCTGAAGCACCGGCACGACATTGTGCTCATCGACAAGACCGCGCCCTTCGGCAGCAATGGCCACATGCTCCCACGCGGCACGCTGCGTGAGCCGCCGCGCAGCCTGCGCCGTGCCAGCTACATCTTCATCACCAAGAGCGATGGCGATAGCGAGGATCTCGTGAAGCAGATCCGCCGCTACAACAAGGCCGCCGAGATCATCGAGTGCCGCCACCGCCCCATGCACTTCGAGGACATTTATACCGGTGCGAAGCTCGGGCTGGACGAGATGAGCGGAAAATTCGTTGGCGCATTGAGCGGCATCGCCGTGCCGGAGAGCTTTGAAAACGGTCTGCGCCGTCTCGGTGCTCGCGTGGAGGTCACGGCGCGGTTTCCGGATCATCACCGCTTTCATGGGCCGGAGATCACGCAGTTCATCGAGCGCTGCCAGCGCCGCGATGTGCATTGCATGGTCACGACCGAGAAGGACTTCGTGCGCTTTCCCAAACTGCCGCCTGCCGATGTGCCCTTCTACTTCATGCGCGTGCAGATCGAGATCGTGAAGGGCCGCGAGATCTTCGACAAGCTCGTGCGCCTCATCGCCGAGCCGCGTCATGTGCCCGTGGGCATCCTTCCGGCTGATTTCATGGAGTCCACCTGATGGAAACCGCCCATCCAACGATCACCGAGGTGCGTGTGCTCAAAGTGGATGCCGCTGGAGCTTCACGCGAGGTGGCGGATGTGGCCGCACGTGAGGAGCCGCTCGAAATCCGCGTCGAGGGCCGCAGCGTGGCCGTCGTCATGCGCACGCCTGGTCACGATGAGGAGCTCTCCGCTGGTTTTCTCGTCAGCGAAGGCGTGGTGAAGCATCCGCGTGACATTCTCGAAGTCTCCCAATGCCCCAGCGTCAATAACAAGCATGGCAACGTCGTCGATGTGCTCCTCGGTGGAGCCGTGGTGAACTGGGACTCGCTCACGCGGCATGTCTTCAGCGCCTCAAGCTGCGGCCTGTGCGGTAAAACGAGCATCGAAAGCGTCTTCGGTCAGTTTCCGCCCGTCACCGCAGAATGGGCTGTGTCTCCTCAATTGATCGCTTCACTACCCGACAAGCTCCGCGCCACCCAGGAGACCTTTTCCAAAACTGGCGGCCTGCACGCCTGCGCCGTTTTTGACCTCGAAGGCAACCTCATCGTCTCCCGCGAAGATGTGGGCCGTCACAACGCCCTCGACAAGATCCTCGGTCATGCGCTCATGCACGACCTCCTGCCGCTCGATCACCACATCCTGCTCCTCAGCGGCCGCGTCTCCTTCGAGATGATTCAAAAAGCCCTCGCTGCCGGCATCCCCCTCGTCGCCGCCATCTCCGCCCCCAGCAGCCTCGCCATCGACTTCGCCCACGATGCCGGCCAGACCCTCATCGGCTTCCTCCGCGGTGAGACGATGAATGTTTACACGCATGAGCAGCGTGTGGCATGTCGTGGATGAAGCATGGGGATTGTTCCTTGGACTGCGGCAGCCTGCTGCCGCTCTTTCGAGGCAGCCCTGCTGCCGCCGTTGGTTTTGAGACACAAGCTGGCCCACAACTGGCGTGAGTGAGGGTGCTCCATGCATTGGATGGCCTTGGCATCATTCGACGGCCAGCAGGCTGGCCTTCTGAAAGCGGCAGCAGGCTGCCGCAGTCCAAATTTCAGAGCGAAACGGACTCAGCCAGACATTCCGACCAATCGACCACTTCCGCTTCATGATGCGCATGGACTACCTTGAACGTTCGCAGCACCAGATCCGGCTTTGGCACTTCCTCATCCTTCGCGAGGCTCCAGCTCAAGCCGGGGCAAAAACGTGATTTCCAAGCTCCGCGATGCAACAGCGTGTCCGCCGCCCCATGACGCAGCCAAGAGAAGATTTTCTTGTGGGTCAATGCGAGGCGCAAGGCATCCAGATCCTTCGCTACGCTCACGATGTGCATCGGCCTCACCGCTTGTTTTTGAGCGAGGCCTTCATAGATCAAAATGGACGACAAAGCCGCCGCCCCGGCTCCAAGGCCTTCATCCAAGACGATGACCGGCGTCTCGTGTTTGGCCTTCAGCAGCTTCACAAGCTCTGGAAGCTCCTCGCGGATCTCCGTCGGCACCACCGCACCTGTTTCGAGATGACGGATCGACGAGCTGTGAAGCTCAAACTGGCCGATTTCACTCACCGTGGAGTTTTGACCGCGTTTTGGCGGCTTCACCGGATGATCGAGATCCTCCTCGGCGAGGATGGCCCGCTTCTCGTGGTAAAGCGGCAGGAAGCGATCTTCGAGAATGCTCGCACGGATCTCACGCATGAGCTGGTGGTAGAAGTGGATGTTGTGCTGGCCGATGAGCGTCCAGCCAAGCGTCTCCTGCGTCTTCGTGAGATGATGCAGGTAGGCCCGCGAGTGCGTGGCGCACACCGGACAGGTGCAGGCGGCATCCAGCGGTGCATCAGCGAATTTATATACGCTGCGCCGCAGCTCGACGATGCCGCGCGAGGTAAAAGCGGTGCCGCGTTTCGCCACCTGCGTGGGGATGATGCAGTCAAACATGTCCATCCCGCGATGCACGGCTTCCAGCAGATCAATCGGCATGCCCACGCCCATCAAATAACGCGGACGATCCTCCGGCAGCATCGCGGCGGTGAGCTCGCACACATCCTCGCGCTGATGTTTTTCCTCTCCCACGGCCAGTCCGCCGATGGCGAAGCCATCGAAAGGCATCGTCACGAGTCCGGCGGCGCTTTCCTGCCTCAAATGCGGATACAACGCACCCTGCACGATGGCGAAAAGCGATTGAGGCGAGTCCTCGCGGGCCGCGAGACTGCGTGCCGCCCAGCGTTGCGTGACCTGCAGGGCCTTCCGCGCCGTTTTTTCATCGGCGGTGCTCGGGATGCACTGGTCGAGCACCATCATGATGTCACTGCCGATGCTGCGCTGCGTCTGGATGCTCAGCTCCGGGCTGAGGAGGATGCGCCGGTTATCGACATAGCTTTGAAACACCGCGCCCTTCTCCGTCATCGACCGCGAATGCGGCAACGAAAAGATCTGGTAGCCACCCGAGTCCGTGAGCACCGACCCAGGCCATTTCATAAAGCGATGAATGCCGCCCATCTGCTCGAACACCTCCGGCCCTGGCCGAAGCAGCAGGTGGTAGGTGTTGGCGAGCAAAATCTGCGATCCCGAAGCCGCCAGCGTCTCCGGCGTCTGCGCCTTCACCGTCGCCTGCGTGCCCACCGGCATGAACAGCGGCGTTTGAATGACGCCATGCAACGTCCGAAACGTCGCCGCACGAGCCCGCGAGCCGCTGGCGCGGGCTTGCAGTTGGAAATCGAGACGGGAGGGAGGCATCAGGTGATGTGCTCGTTCAAGGAGCGGGACTTGCCAAGTCCCGGCTTGGTCTGAGGCAAATGACAAGCCTCTCCTTGCTCATCAGCCGCGTCGGATCTCCGAACCCTTGAACTGAATGCCGATGCGGAAGACTTTTTTCTTTCGGCATTCGATCTTGCCGGTTTGAAGGTCGAAGCTGTCGGGGATTTCGATGACGTGCACATCGGTCTTCGCGTGGAAGCCGCGCTCGGAGAAGATGTCGATGAGGATGGCGAGGGCTTCGGGGTCGTGGAAGAGCTTGTCCTCGGTGTTGATGTCGGCACGGCCGGAGATGGCGTGGCGGACGATGATGGGCATCATCTTGCCCTCGATGAACTCGACAACGGACTCCATGATCTGGGGCTTTTCGACCTTGTAGGCATCGAGGCGGCGCACGAGGTCCTGCCGTGCATGGCGGATGATCTCGCTGGCGAGCGGGAGCTTGCGGAGGAGGTCGAAGGTGCGCGGGTCGAGTTCTAGGGAGCTTTGATACTCCAGCTCTTTGACGATGTTTTCCTGCACCAGTTCCAACGGAGCCTGAGCATTGATGAAGTGGTAATGGAAGATCTCCTTCAGCGAGACGAGCGCATCGTAGGTCTTCTCTTTGAAGACTTTGTAGCGATTCCTCGCCAGCGAGGCATCGAAGTCGGTGGCACGTTCTTCCCAAAGCTCACCGAGGCCGGAGCTTCGCACCTCCGCGTTGTGAACGAGCACTTCCTGACCGCGCTTGAGCTGGCGGGCGATGCTTTCGGCCTCATCGACAAAGAGCACCATGATGTGGAAGATGGGCTGCTTGAAGTGCGCTGCGTCCGGTGTGTCGAGGAAGTCGCGGCGCAGGCGCACCATCTTGTCGAAGAGCATCTTGAGGCACTCCACCTGCACCTTCGTGCGCGGGAAGCCATCAAGGATGGCCCCATTCTGCTGCTCGGGTTCGAGCAGCTTGCGGATGAGGATGCCCACGACCTCGCGATCGCCCACCATGCCGCCGCGTGCTTTGATTTCGCGGGCCTCCGGCGTGTCGAGCAGGGCGCTGACGACGATGGGCTGCGCATCAATGCCGCGCACCTGGCGGATGAAGTCTGTGTTCGTGCCTTTACCTGCTCCCGGTGCCCCACCGAGCAGGATGAGCTCCTTCGGAAAGCGCAGATTAACACGGCCGTAATCCGCTTCGAGCTGCTTCCACACGTGGTTGAAGATGAGCTGGGCATCTTTAATCTCCAAGTCGGCTGGCACAGCGGACTTGGAGGCGGTTTCGGGGATAGTGGAAGACATGATTCGTGGAGGCTTATCGGCTCATAGCATCGCAGTCAAATAGGCATCCAATTGGCGCGACAGCGTTTTGTAGTGCTCCAGACCTCCCGAAAAAGTTCCTTATTCTCCAGCAGATTCAGGGAGGCCAGCAGATTGGTTTCTGAGGTAATCTGCTGGCCTCCCCGAATCTGCTGGAAATGACTCCCCGTCCCACAATCAAGCCGTCTTGAGTTCAGGTGCTCTGGAGCTTTTCGTGCGTCTCACGTGCCTTGAAAGCGCTGGAGGACCAGCGCACTCCAGGACGCTGTCGCGAGGTTTGTTAGCCTTTCAGCGTCATCAGATACGCGAGCAGATCGGCGACTTGCTGGTCCTGCAAGGCATCGAGCAGGCCTTCGGGCATGAGGGAGCGGCGGATGAATTTGGTGCTGCGGATGTCGGCTTTGGGGACGCGGCGGTCGGGGAGGCCGGCTTGGCGGATGACGACGGCATCTTTGTCTTCGCTGACGAAGAAGGCGTCGATGAGGTCGCCGTTTTTCATTTCGACGCGGTAGATGCGGTAGCCGGGCTCCATGGCGGCGTTCGGCGTGAGGATGTTGCGCAAGACGGCCTCCAGGCCCATGGCGCCGGCACCGGAGATGTTGGGGCCGATTTGACCGCCCGCGCTGCCGATCTGATGGCAGGCCATGCAAAGGGCGCTGAGGGCTTTTCCGGCCTGGGGATCGCCTTTGGGGGCCAGGGCGGTGAATTTGGCGAATTTGGTGTCGAGGGCCTTCGCGGCTTCTTCCGTGAGCAGCGGCGGGGTGTCGATGGTTTTGGCAAGGCGGGCGCCTTTGCCGAGTTTTTCACCGGCTTTGAGATAGGTCGTATAGGTCTTATCCGGCCTATATGACCTATCAAAGCCGTTCCGAATCTCCGCAGCGCTCCGCGCCACCTTCCAAACCCGAAACTCCATCATCGCGCCCTCGGTGCCTTTTTTGGGGCCGCTCCAGGCGATCTGGCAGTTTTCCCACTTCGCGGGTGCGGGCTTGCTGCCGGTGGCGTCGAGTTCGCCGTTTTGGTAGATGCGGATGAGGCCTTGGGCATCGCGGGTGACGGCGAGGTGGGTCCAGAGATCGGGTGTCATGGGTTTGGTGGCCACGCAGACGTCGTGCAGCTCGGAGCCGGCATAGACGCGGAATTTGCCGCCGAAGAAATTCATGTCCACGCCGCCCTTCATACCGAGGAGGCTGTCTTCATTGCCGATGCCGGGCGCGAGCCGCACCCAGGCCTCGACGGTGAAGGGGCCATCAAGCGTGATCTTGGAATCGACCCACGCGGTGTCCTGGCCGTCGAGCAGCAAGACCTCGCGGAAGATGCCGCCGAGCTGCTGCTGGAGCTTTGTGATGGCGGGGTCATCGCCGAGCACGGTGGCGAGTCGCTCGACGGTGGGGCCGTCGAGGTCGGCCTGTGGGAGCGTTTTGTCGAGCAAGGCGGTGACGATGGTCTTGGCTCCGGCTTTGCTGCTGGAAAGCGCGTTCAAGGCGCTGCGGCGCTGTGCCGGCTGGAGTGAAGGATAAAGCGCGAGGAGCTTAGTGCCAGCATTCGGTGCGCGGGAGGCAGCGAGGGCTTCGAGGGCGGCATCGCGCACCTGAGGCGCTCCCATCGTGCTCAATGATGCGAAGATATCTGCGGCGCTGCTGTGGATATCGCGCAAGGCATGCAACACTTCGACGATGCGAGCCGGGTCACTCGTCAGCTCGCCTCCAAACGGAATTCTCAAGTCACCGCTGCTGACGGCGATGCTCGATTGCATGCCCGTAACGATCTGATCTTCCAAAGACGTCAGTTGAAAGCCGCTGATGAGTTTCAAAGCCAAGCTGTGAGCTTCCACACTGGGATTGGCCTTCGGTTTGAGTTCAATCGCGCTTCCAGAAAGCATGCCTTTCGCCGTTTCCGTCAACAACGGCGCGATCTGCTTCGCATCGAGCTTCGTGCGCTGCGCGAGCAACTTCTCGGCGACGGCGGCGCGGGATTTTTCGTTGGTGAGGAGGGCTTGGAGAGCTTCGCCGACACCGGCTTCGGCGGGGAACTGGGCGAGGCGGAGGAGTTCCTCGTCATTCGGGGCGCGGTCGAGCTGTGGGAGCAGTTTGGCGACGCGGGAAGCGCTCGCCTTCGGCTCCAACGCGAGCGAGGCAAGCACGCGGGCTTCCACGGGCAGTTTCGCGGCGGCTTCGGAGTCGAGGAACTTCGCGACGAGTTCTGGATGACGCTCCAGGAACATGCGGACAAGGAAGCGCTCGAACTCGCGGTCATAGGCCTCGCGCACGGGGATTTGCTTGTTGCCGCGGGAGGAGGCGATGGTGGGGCCGTTGGTAAGGCTGGGTTTGGCGAAGGCGAGGAGCACGGAGATGTTTTGATCGGACAGACTCCGACCGATCTGACTGATCTGCCCGAATTGACTGCTGGCGAGATACTCTTGAGCGGCAAAATGGGTCAGCGGGAGCTGTTTGCGGTCGAGAAGCTCCTGCCATGCGAGATGCGCTTTGCCGACAGGTTCTTTGCCAATTGATGCGATCAGCTCCTCGGTGCCCAGCTTCGTGAAATCAGCCACTTCGGTCTTCGCGGCTTTTGGCTTCACGCGCCAGATGCGGCCCCGCGTCTTGTCGCGGTCAGGATGGGCACGCGGGACCTCGTTGTGGGAGATGATCTTGTTGTACCAATCGACGATGTAGATGCAACCGTCGGGGCCGTTGGTGAGGGCGACGGGGCGGAAGAAGGGGTCGTCGCAGGTGATGAGGTCGGGGAGCTGGGCGAGCTTCCAATACGCGCCGTCGCGATGCATGGCGATGGTTTGGATCTTGGAGGTGATGGGATTGGCGACGGCCATGGTGTGCGCGGCCTGTTTGTCTCTGAGCGAACCACTTTCGATCAGCGCCAAGCCGCTCAAACCCGTGCCGCCCATGCGGAACTCGGCCTGAGGTGGGAAATCAGGCTGGTAGCTCTTCTTCAATGCCTCCATGCCGCCGGGGTAGTAGGCGTATTCGTGGAAGGGCATGACGGGGTAGCCGTAGTCGTTCGCTTCCTGGATGAAGGTCTCGCCTTCGCCGGTGATGACGAGGCCCCAGATGTTGTTCGGGCCGGTGCTGATGACTTCGAACTCGCTGCCATCGGGTCGCATGCGGGCCATGCTGCACTTGGGCCAATCGACGACGACATCGCTGCCGGGTTTGTGGACTTTGCTGTTATTGAAGAGGCCCTGCGCCATCCAAATCCAGCCGCCGGGTGCCCGCGTGAATTGATGTGGAAAGAGGTGCGAGTCCTGCACGCCGAAGCCGGTGAGGACGACATCAAAGGTGTCCGCCTTGCCATCGCCATTCATGTCTTTGTAGAGCTTCAAATCGTGGCCGTGCTGGACGTAGCAGGTATCGCCCGCGCCCCAGGGCAGGATGCCGAGCGGGATCGCAAGGCCGTCGGCGAAGACGGTGGGATTCGTGAGTCCACCCGCGGGAATCTTCGCGTTCAAAGACTCCCTCGGATAGACGAGCACCTTGTCCTTGCCCTTGCCCGCATACACCGCTTCGGCGGCGGCGGGGTTTTCATTCGAATCGACGGGATACTCCAGCGCGGTCTGCGTCCACAAACGGCCGCGTTGATCGAAATAGACGCTGACGAATTTGCCGAGGCCTTCGCTTTCCTGCACGACGAGCTCGATTTCGTAGCCTTCGGGGAGGTGGAAGAGCTTTTGCTGCTCTTCGGCGGTTTTGGAGGTGCCTTGGACGTCGTTGTAGGAGATGTCGCGCTTTGGCTTCGCGGCATCGGCCTGCGGCTTCGGCGGTAGCTTGGCCTTCATGCCTTCGACGCCGCCGATGCTCTGCCAAGTGGGCGCACCGGGCGTGGCGGGCAGTTCTTCGATGGTGACCTCTTTGACCTGCACGAGGCAAACGCCGCCGCTGTGCACCTGCGGGGCGATGTGGCCGTCGAGGGCGATGTTCGGATCGGTCTCGGTGTAGTCCATGCAGTGAACGCCGTTGATCCAGGTCTGGATGCGCGTGCCTTCGGCGCGGATGCGGTATTCGTTCCAGCCGAAGACGTCGATGGCCTTGTCGAGCGCGGCCTGCTGCTCGGGCGTGGGTGCCCAGATGATCTTGTTGCGGCGGTGCTCGTCGTAGATTTTGCCGAACCAGCCCGCACCGCAGTCCACCTGATAGCCGCTCATGGCGCTGCCCTCACGCACGCTGCGGATCTGGATGCCGCTATTCAGCATGCCTGTCTTCGGATCGCCGCTGACTTTGATTTTGAGCTTCAGCTCGAAGTTTTGGTAACTCTTCTTCGTGCTGATGAAGTCGTTCTTTTTGATCTTCTTCGTCGTGGAGCCGCCGGTGATCACGCCGTCTTCCACACGCCACATCGCGGGATCAAAGTCCCAGCCGTCGAGCGTTTTGCCGTCGAAGAGACTGACGGGTTCGGCGTGAAGGACGAAAGGGACGAAAAGGAGAGAAAGGAGTGCGAGGCGCATGGTGGGAATACGGGATGAAGCACGCAGGCTAGCAGGAACGCATGCACGGTGTCATGCCTGAAATGCACCTGCGCGTGACAGAACGGTGGAGTGGTCTTTAATGCGAGGATGCAAACCACGGGTGATCTGGCTGAAACCACCATCGACGGGCCCAAAACCCGCCGCTGGGTGATCGAGGCGTGTGATTGTGCGGAGATGAGCACGCACCGCATCGCGAGGCTGGGCATGGATGAGGCACTGCCGCCGTATCGGCGGGTGAGGATGACGCCGGAGGGGAGTTTTGTGATGGCCTGTGTGAGTGGTGAAGGCTCGATTTTGCTCGATGGACGCTGGCAGCGGGTGAAGCCGGGCATGGTGTGCCTCGCGCCGCCGAGGGTGCTGAATGCCTTCGAGGCGAAGGGGCGTGAAAAGTGGTGCTTCGCCTGGGTGCGCTATGATGAGCCGAGTTTTGTGACGCCCGTCGTCGGTGCGGCATCGCCGGTGATGCCGGTGGCGCAGGCAGGGGAGATCGGGCGAATTATCTGCGGCCTGCGGAGCGAGTGGGAGGGCGAAAAAGAGCCGCGCATGCTGCATCACTGGCTGGAACTGCTGCACGGCACCATCCGCCGCATCGCGCAGCCGTGGCGGAGCCGCGAACCGCGTGTGGCAAAGCTGTGGGCCGATGTGGAGCAGGATTTGCGTCGTGACTGGACGCTGGCGGAGCTGGCGCACCGCAGTCATTGCAGCCCGGAGCATCTGCGTCGCCTCTGCATGAAGGAACTGGGGCGCAGCCCGATGCAGCACCTCACCTGCCTGCGCATGGAACTGGCCCGAAGGCTCCTCGAACGTGAAAACGACAAGCTGGAGGTCGTGGCGGCCAGCGTGGGCTATGCGAACGCGGCCATTTTTTCCCGTGTCTTCCGCCGCTGGGTGGGCGTGGCACCGGGCGAGTATCGTGGCGGGGTGGTTTGACAAAAGGCAGCCGCTTCCCACGATGCTCGGGCTGTGACTGAATCCACCTCCCTCCGCCGAACGCCGCTCCACGATGTGCATCTCGAACTCGGAGGCCGCATGGTGCCTTTTGCAGGCTGGGAGATGCCGGTGCAGTATTCGGGTATCGTGGAGGAGCACAAAGCCGTGCGGAATGCCGCAGGCGTGTTCGATATTTCGCACATGGGCCAGTTTCTCGTGGGCGGAAAGGGAGCGGAGGCATTTCTGAACCGCACGCTGACGAATGATGTGTCGAAGCTCGCTCCGGGGCAGGGCCACTACACGCTGCTGCTGAATGACAAAGGCGGCGTGGTGGATGATTTGATCGCCTACCGCACGAGTGAGCGGGAGTTTTTTCTCGTCGTGAATGCCTCCCGCATTGATGCGGACTGGGAGCAGCTCGAAAAGCAGCTCACCGAGGAGGATGATGTGATGATGGCGAATGCGAGCGACTTCACCGCCGGCCTCGCCGTGCAGGGGCCGCGCAGTCGCGAGGTGTTTCAGCGGGTGTTTGAGAGCAGTGCTCCCTATCCTGAGAAGAACACGATCCTCATCAGCATGACGGAAAGCGGCCCGATGTGGCTCTGCGGCACGGGTTATACCGGCGAGGATGGCTTTGAGTTCTTCGTCCCCGCTGAAAAAGCGGCCACTTGGTTCCGCAGCATCGTGGATGCGGTCAAAGCCGAAGGCGGCGTCCCTTGCGGTCTCGGATCTCGTGACACGCTGCGCCTCGAAATGGGCTATCCGCTCTATGGAAACGATCTCAGCGAGGAACGCACGCCGCTCCAGGCCGGGCTCGGTTTCTTCGTGGCTATGGAGAAAGGTAATTTTACGGGTCGCGAGGCTCTCGCGGCGCAAAAAGTCAATGGCATGCCGGACAAGCTGGCGGCCTTTCGCATGACCGGCACGGCTCCGCCGCCGCGTCCGCACTATCCGGTGCTTCACGGCGGGCAAATCGTGGGTGAGGTGTGCAGCGGCACGCAATCCCCCTCGCTCAGCGCTGGTATTGGCATGGCTTACCTGCCGAGTGCCATCGCCGCCCTTGGCACCCAGATTGAAATTGAAGTGCGCGGCCGCCAATTCCCGGCTGAAATCGTGAAGAAGCCGTTTTGGAAAAAGGGGTGACTCATGCCGGAGATTTGCAGATTCAGCGGCATTCGCATCACGATGTATTTCGGGCCTCGCGAGCACCCGCCGCCTCATTTCCATGCCAGTCACGGCCAGGATGAGGCCAGCGTGTGCATTCGCACGGGCATGATTCTCGAAGGACGTCTGCCTTCCTCCTGCATGCAAATGATCCGTGGTTGGGTCGCCCAAAACCGGGCGGCGTTGGAAGAAAACTGGAAACTCGCCCAAGATGAGCGAGCATTAAAACGCATTCCGCCTCCCTGATCACCATGCCAGCCGTCGCACCCACTGCTAAACCTTTCCCTCGCCAGTCTGCGCCGCAGGCTGATGACTACGAGATGGGGCCGGTGATCAGCGACATCCAGCATTACCACCTCAAGAATGTGCGTGTCCTTGAGGGCTTTCGTCTCTGCCTGCGGTTCAAGGATGACTTCATGGCTGAAGTGGACTTCGAACCGTGGATCCAGTCTGCTGAGCGAGGCCCCATGTCGCGGCCACTCATCGACGAACACTACTTCAGCCAAGTTTATCTCGATCACGGCGTCCTGACCTGGCCGAATGGCTTTGATCTTCACCCTGAAACCCTTCGCCACTGGGCCGAGCTAGGCTTCTGCGGCTAATTTTTCCCCACCCACCCATGAGCAAAATCCCCGACAATCTCCGCTACCGTGATTCCCATGAATGGATCGACCCGATGCAAGATCCCGCGCCAGTGGGCATTACGGATCATGCGCAGGCGGAACTGACGGACGTCGTCTTCGTCGATCTGCCGAAGGTGGGAGCCGTGGTGACGGCAGGCCAGCAGGTGTGCGTGATCGAATCCGTGAAGGCCGCGAGCGACATTTACGCGCCACTCAGTGGCGAGATCGTGGCGGTGAACGAGGCGCTGCAAAACGAGCCCGGCCTCATCAACACCGATCCCTACCTCGGTGGTCACATTTTCAAGATCAAGCCCTCGAATCCAGCCGAGGTGGAGAAGCTCATGACGCCCGCAGCTTATGCGGCGCACATTGGGTGAGGGATGCCTCAGCGATCTGAAAAGGATTCTTCGGCGCTTCGTCGAGCCTTGAATGCTGGTCCTGTGAGTGAGGCTGGAGGGTCGAGGACGAGTTCGAGTAGGAGGACGAGGACGAACTACTCCAGCAGACCCCGTGCGATGATGGCATCGACGGGGTTGTAATCATCGGTAAATGCTAGGCGGGGCTTGGGAAGCTGGCCGGTGGGGATGAGACGGCTGGTGAGGCGTTGCTGCCATGAGCCGCGGGCAAAATAGCGGTCCATGAAGCGCGGACGAAGGTCCTGACGGCCGCAGAGCAAGATGACGTTCTGAGTTTGATCCGGCCTGCCGCCGACACCGAAAACCTGGATGTGCGGAAAGACGTTTCGCAAGGTGGAGAGGATGCCGGCAGTGAGCTCGGACTGCGGACCGTTGACGCTGGCGATGATGTTCATGATGTACACACCGTCTGGCGTGAGGTGATCGGCGATCTGCTGGAAGAACTCCTGCGTGGCGAGGTGCGATGGAATGGCGTGACGGCCGTTGTAGGCATCGCCAAAGACCAGATCCCATTGTTTGTCGCCAGCGAGGTTGAGGAAGCGTCGCGCATCCGCTGCGTGCGCCTTCACCTTGGGATGCTCGTCGAGCTTGAAGAACTTTTTACCCACCTCGATGACCTGTGGGTCGATCTCGACGACATCGACGCTGGCTTCCGGAAAATCACGCGAGACATTCTCCGGCATGCCAAAGGCTCCCGCGCCGATGAAGAGGGCGCTGTTCACCTTTTCGGATTCACGCAGCAGGGCGAGCTTCCAGTATTCTTGGTAGGGAAGCGTGAGCTCACCGGTGTCCGCGTTCATGCCGCCTTCCTGGGTGGAATCGAGCATCAGTACGCGGTAGCGATAGGGCTTCTCGCCGTTTTCGAGCACGCGGATGTGGTGATAGACACTCTCGTGCTCGTAGATGACGTCCTTCATGGCCTGTGGCTGCGATTGCCAGCCGATGAAGCCGGCGAGGAGGCCGCTGAGCACGATGGGGAGCTGCTGCTTGAGTGAATTACGAGCCATCACAAAGGCCGCCGCAGCCAGCAGCAGCAAGACAAGGCCTGCGGCGAGGAAGATGCTCTTCACGCCAAAGCTCGGCAGCAGAAAGAAGCCGGAGAAGAAGGTGCCCACAAAGCTGCCAAGGGAACCGAGCATGCTGATCGTGCCTGCGGAGGCTCCGATGTGGCTGTCTTTGTCCGCCAGACTGTAAAAGCGCACGGAGGCAGGTGAAACGGCTCCGAGCAGCACACCGGGCACCGAGAATAGAATGAGCGAGATCATCACTGGGCCACTGATCACGCCGCCCGCACTAAGACGCAGGCTGAAGGCTGCGTGCAGCGCCGGAATGAACAGCGTGAGCACCGCGGCGCCGGCCAGCAGCCAGCCGATGAGGTCGAGCGCCATCTTTCGATCTGCCAACCAGCCACCGAGATAGCCGCCGACACTGAACGCCACCAAGATGACGCCGATCAGTGCGGTCGAAGTGAAGACGGTGTTGCCAAAGTAAGGTGCCAGCAGGCGGAAGGCGCTGATTTCGATCACCATGATGGCCGCGCCCGCCAGGAAGCAGACGAGGCCGAGGAAGAGGCGGATGGCATGATTCGAGCGCGGAGGCGTGGCAGGAGAGGGAGCGGCGGACATAGCGGGCGGCAGCCATAGCACGCGAAGCTGATGAGGCTAGATGATTCCAGCTTGATGCCGCGTGGAGACGCTGCCAGAGCATGGCACCATGTCCGCCTACCAATCGCTTTGTGAAATCGTCTCGGAAATCTCGCTGCTGACCTCGACGGAGGCGGTGCTGAGCTGGGATCAGGAAACTTATATGCCTTCGAAGGCGCTCGATTTCCGTGCCCGCCAGATGTCCTACCTCACGGGCAAGGCGCATGCACTTTTGACCTCTGCGAAGACTCGCAAGCTGCTCGACAAAGCGGAGGCCGAGATGCCGGAAACTCCCACGCAGGCGGCGAACGTGCGCGGCCTGCGTCGTGACATTGATCGTGCCACAAAGCTACCGGCCAAACTGGTGCAGGAGGAGAGCGAGACGGCCACGCATGCCAAAGCCGCGTGGGTCGAAGCGAGGGCGAAATCGGACTTTTCGATGTTTGCGCCGTATTTGGAGCACTTGCTGAGCATCGCGAGGCGGAAGGCGGATCTGTTTGGCTATGCCGATGAGCCTTACGATGCGCTGCTGGACCTCTACGAACGCGGCGCGAAGACCCGCGAGGTGGCGGCGCTGTTTGCGAAGCTGCGTCCGCAACTGGCAGAAATTGCCCGTGGAGCCGTGGCGAGGTCAAAGAAGGTCAAACCGGGTGTTTTGAAGGGTCGCTACCCGATTGAGAAGCAGCAGATTTTGAACCGCGAGATCGCGGAGAGCCTCGGTTTTGATTTTGAAGCCGGGCGTATCGACACGACGGCGCATCCTTTCTGCACGACGCTGGGTGCGGGTGATGTGCGGCTCACGACGCGGTATGATGAGAGCGATTTCCTCTCGTCGCTCTTCGGTGTGATGCATGAGGCGGGTCATGGTTTGTATGAGCAGGGCCTGCCGGGACTCGATTACGGCCTGCCGAGCGGCAGCGCGGCCTCGCTGGGCATTCACGAATCGCAAAGCCGCCTATGGGAGAACCATGTGGGCCGCAGCCGCACCTTCTGGGCGAAGTGGCTGCCACGTGCGAAGGAGCTCTTCCCGCATCTGAAGAAGGTGAAGCTGGATGCCTTCATGAAGGAGATGCTGCGCAGCGAATTCAGCTTCATCCGCGTGGAGGCCGATGAGGCGACGTATGACCTGCACATCCTGCTGCGCTTTGGCATCGAGCGTCGTCTGGTGAAGGGAGAGCTGGCGGTCAAAGATGTGCCAAAGGTGTGGAGCGAGGAGTTTCGCGATCTTTTCGGCCTCGCGCCGCCGGATGACCGCCGTGGCTGCTTGCAGGACATTCATTGGAGCATGGGAGGCCTCGGCTACTTCGCCACCTACACGCTCGGGAATCTCAATGCCGCCCAGCTTTTCGCGACGGCGAAGAAGAACAAGAAGATCGCCACCGGCCTGGAGAAATGCGACTACTCGCCGCTGCTGAAGTGGCTGCGTGACTACGTGCATGCTTATGGCGCGGCATTAACGCCAACGGAGATCATGCAGGCGGCCACCGGCAAGGCGACGGATGCCAAATGGCATGTGGCGCATCTGCGGGAGCGGTATGTGGGCTAACGCTCACGCCTTGAGATGCTCGCCGAGCATCTCACGCAGCAGCTTGCGAGCACGATAAAGGCGCACTTCGACCGCTTTTTCCGTGGTGTCCTGTATACGGGCGATCTCGGCGTGGCTCAGGCCATGCCAGGTGGAGAGGATCAAAACCTCACGCAGGTCGTGCGGCAGCTCGCTGACGGCTTGTTGCACGGCGGCGAGACGTTCGTTCGTGGCGGCCTGCTGATCGGGTGAGGCTCTGGAGCCGGCGATGGGTAGCTCGCGGAGTTGTTCAGGCTCGGTGAGGCTTTCGGGATGGCGTGATCGCCAGCGGGCATGGTTGCGGGCGAGATTCGTGGCGATGGCAAAGAGCCAGGTGGAGAACTTCTGCGAGGCGCGATACTCCAGGCGGTGCCGATGAACGCGGACGAAGCTCTCCTGCGCTAGATCGCACGCGGTGGCGTGGCTGCCGGTGAGGCGCATGAGGTAGCTGATGAGCTGTTGGCTCCAGGCATCCATGAGGTGATTCAGCGCGAGGTCGTCCCCCTCGGCCAGGGTGCGCATGAGTTCGGCATCAAGCTCGTCACGAGCGGGGCTGCTCATCGGCGGAGATTTGAGGAGAGATTCTCGTCATGCACGCGGCGCTGCTGCTGCATCACGGGCAGGATGTCTTCGAGGAAGCGTTTCCCGCTGTTTTCAGGCATGAGCCGGGCGACTTGCTTCAAGTGCTCGGTGGCGGCTTTTTCGCAGTCGCCGCAGACGAGTTGATCGCGGGTGAGCTGCGCATCGAGTTCGCCGGGCTGGCGCTTTTGGCGCCGCGCCCGCCAGAGCAGCGGACGATCTGCCTCGTCGATCTGGCGGCACATCTTGTCGCACTGACGGAAGTAGTCGCGATGCATGGCGCTGACCTTTTCAAAGGTAGCCTCATCGAGGTGATACGCGTCCTTCAGCCAGCGGAGGCCGACCTCCTGTGGATTTTCACGAGGGCGCAGGCTCTCGCGGGTGGCCCAGAGCGCGGCTCCAGCAGCGGCGGCAGTCAGAAAAAGGAAAGCGGCGATGCGTCCGGCGGGTGTCATGGGTAGCGACCGTCGAGATGATGCGGATCAAAGGGACTCACGGACATGACGTAGGCGTCATGCGGCGTGAACTCCGGCTGCGGCGGATGCGTGAGGCCCCAAAGCACGGCGAGCACGATGGCGGCGACGACGCAGAAAGCCTCGCGCTTTGGCCGGAGGAGCCACCAGGCGAGTTTTTCGATCCAGCCGGGCTCGGGTTCCGTGGCGGAAATGCGCCGCCAGACTTCGCGACGGAAGTCTGGCGGTGTCTCGGCCTGCGGCACCTGCCACTGGGCGAGCAGATCATCGAGCGGATCGGGATCATTAGGCTTCATGGCAGGTGCAGGCTTAGGTTTGAGGGTGAAAGAGGAGGGCGCATGGATCAGCGCTGACCATATACGTCAATCCAAGCGAGTCCCGTCTTGGCTCCCGGCGGATGGTAGTAGCGGCGGCCGAGGTAAACGCCGTCCACCTCGGTCATTCTGCCACCTGAGGGATGGCTGGCGCGGGTGAGCACGGGCTTGCCATTGTAGGTCTGCGTGAGGCTAGGCACGGAGGGTGCGTTGCACGAGACGAGGGTGGTCACGGCGAGGATCGCAAGCAGGGTGGGTTTCATGGTTGGGTGTTTGTTTCGGGTTGGGTTGGTTTTGATTGAGCGCATGGTTGGTCGCGCTCATGGGGTGCTACCCCGCAGGTGTTTTGATCCCTCCAAGATTTTTTCTTCAACCTGCCTGAATCTGAAAAAAGGCGTCACATGCGAAGAATGCCTTCGTTATCGGCGTGCTCATGTTCCGCTCCTTTTACACCTTCCTTGCCATCGCCTCCACGCTCACGGCGGCTTCGAAACCGAATGTCCTGCTCATCTGCGTGGATGATTTGAAGCCGGTGATCGGCTGCTACGGCGACTCCATCGTAACGACGCCTCACATCGACCGCCTCGCGGCACGCGGCGTGCTGTTTGAAAAGGCGTTCTGCAATCAGGCGGTGTGCGCCCCTTCGCGAAATACCCTGCTCACCGGCCTGCGACCGCAGACGCTCGGCATCTACGAGCTGAGCACAAACTTCCGCCGAGCGGTGCAGGATGCCGTCACGCTGCCGCAGCATTTCATGGCACAGGGTTATCGCACTGAGGCGCTCGGAAAAATCTTCCATGTGGGCCATGGCAATGTGAATGACGAGGCCTCGTGGAGCGTGCCGCACTTTAGCCCGAAGACGATCAGCTATGCGCTGCCGGAGAACAATCCGCCGGAGTCCACCCGCGAGCAGGCGTTGTTTGAGAACAAGAAGGAGGCCTGGAAACTGCCTCGCGGTGCGGCCACGGAAAACGCTGATGTGCCGGACAATCGCTACGGCGATGGCATCATCGCCGAGGAGGCAATCAAGCGTCTCGCGGCGGCCAAAGCGAAGCCGGAGGAGCCTTTCTTCCTCGCCATCGGCTTTTTGAAGCCTCACCTGCCTTTCGTGGCTCCGAAGAAGTATTGGGACCTCTATGAGGCCGCGGCCTTCAAGCTGCCGGAACTTCAAAAAGCGCCCGAAGGTGCTCCAGACTTCGCGCCGACCTCGTGGGGTGAATTGCGGCAATACAAAGACATGCCCGAAAAAGGCCCGGTGACGCCCGAGCAGGCTCGCCACCTCATCCACGGCTACTATGCCGCTACGAGCTACATGGACGCGCAGCTCGGCAAGGTGCTCGATGCGCTCGACTCGAATGGCTTGGCCGAAAACACGATCATCGTGCTGTGGGGGGATCACGGCTGGCACCTGGGTGATCACGGCATGTGGTGCAAACACTCGAATTATGAACAGGCGGCGCGAATTCCCGTCATCGTCGCTGCGCCCGGCATCGCGGGTGGAAAGCGCACCGAAGCGCTCATCGAGACCTGTGACATCAATCCGACGCTTGCCGAGCTGGCGAAACTCCCCGCGCCCAAACAGGTCGATGGCCGCAGCTTTGCCCAAGTGCTCGCCGATCCGTCTGCGAGCACGCGTGACCATGTGATTCATGTGTATCCGCGGCCGCAGGGAATCATCGGGCGGGCGATTCGCACGGCGCGGCATCGCCTCGTGGAATGGAAAAAGCCTAGTGCAGCACCTGAGACTGCCGTTTTCGAACTCTACGACTACCAGAACGATCCCGCCGAAACCAAGAACCTTGCCGCCGAGCAGCCCGAGGTGGTCGCGGAGCTTCGTAAGCTGCTCGCCACGCATCCCGAAGCGAAGCCGCAGATCCCAAACAAAGCGAAGAAGTAGGCGCAGAGAGGTTCACCTTCCTTTTGCCAAAAGCGGAGTGAGCGCCATCATGGGCGGCACTTGACCGCATGTGGGACTTTTTGACAACGCACTGGCGCGACGGCGTGGAAATACTCATCCTCGCCGCGCTGGCGTATCATGGGTATCTCTTCTTCCGGGCCACGCGTGGTGCCCGCATCCTGACAGGGCTGCTCATTCTGCTTTTGAGCTTGGCGCTCATTTCGCTGCTGCTGGAGCTGGAGGTCATCACCTGGCTGTTGCAACGTGTGTCCGTCTTCCTTGCCATCGCGCTGGTGGTGCTGTTCCAGCCGGAGTTGCGCCGTGTGCTGGCGGAACTGGGCAGCAGCCGGATGTTTTCCTTTAACCGACCTGATCCTGAGGCGCTCGACCTGCTGATGGAGGCTATGCAGCAGCTTTCCTCGCGGCGGTGTGGGGCGTTGTTTGCTCTGAAGCGTGGCATTGATCTCAAACTCTATGCCGAATCTGGCGTCGAGATCGACGCGGCGATCTCGACAGAGCTCATCGCGACGATTTTCCACCCGAAGACCGTGCTGCATGATGGTGGGCTGATCATTGATCAGGGGCGCCTCGCCTCTGCCGGTTGCGTTTTTCCCGTGAGCCAGCGAGACATCCAAGATCGCGCCATCGGCCTGCGTCATCGCGCTGGCATGGGCATCACGGAGGAGACGGATGCCATCGCCCTCGTGGTGAGTGAGGAGACGGGTGCATTGTCACTCTGCTATCAGGGCAAGCTGGAGCACGATCTCGAACCGGACGAGCTGCGGCAGCGCATCAATGAAATCCTATCCGGGGACAGCAACGGCGATGGAACGCCAGTGAAAAAAGACAAGGAGGAGGGCCATGAACTGGGGCACACGATTTAGCAATATGCTCGTCAGCAACTGGCGTGAGAAGCTGGTGGCCTTTGTGCTGGCCTTTCTCTTCTGGCTGCTGATCAAAGCGCAGACGGAACGTCCGCCGATGCCTTACTGGCAGCAGATGCCGCCGCCTGCGGTGCAGCTCACGCCAGCTCCTGCTCCCATCGTGATTCCAGCACCGATTGCTCCTGCCGTGCCGAAGGCCGCAGAAGCGCCTCAAAGGTAGTTTTATCACACTCACGGCTAATGTGCCGCGAAGAATGTCCGTTGAACGGATGCGGAAAGGCTCGAAAGTCACCGCCCGAACTCCGAATGAGCCGCCATGCCCGCCACGACATTGATTTGAGCGCCCTGCCTACCGTGGCAGACGTGGACGACGATGACCTCATCGACCGCGATGAGAAGTGGCATGAGTATCAAAGTGCGCGGAAGGTGGCGGCTTCGCCCGCTGAACCGGAGCCAGTGCATGTGCCTGAGCCGGAGATGAAGGTCGTGGAACCTGAGCCGGAGTTGTTGCCTGAGCCGGAAGTGTTCGTGGAAGCGCCAAAACCTGTGGAGGAGGCACCTGCCATCTTCATTCAGCCGCCACGAGTGGAACATGTCGAGACGCTAGCCCTGAAGGCTGAAGAAAAAGCGGATGAACCGCCTCCTGTCGTGGCTCCGAAGGTTGAGGTGTTGCCCTTGAGCAAGGATGAGAAGGTGGAATCGAAGCTCTCAGAGATCGTTCAGCCTCCAAAACCCGACGTCGTGCCGGAGGTGCCTCTCACCGTGGAAGAAAAGCGCCGCCGCTGGTGGCAGGACTGGAAAGCCAAAATCGGTGCCAGCTCACTAGGGGTGAGCGTAGGCATTCATGCGCTTATTTTGCTCCTCGGAGCAGCGATCACCGTGCGCCATGTGATGGACAAGCAGGTGGACTTTTTGCCCGGCGGCAGCCCACAGTCCGCGGCAGCCTCCGAGGCGCTGGAGCATAAGGTGAGGCAGAAGAAGAACACTTGGCTCAAGAACAAGCCGATGTCCCGGGTGACGGTGCAGTCCATCACGGCCGACGTTCAACTCCCGGAGATGGAAATGGACTCTCTGAACCTTTCCGGCATGACGGAGCGCATGGAACTAGGAAAACTCTCCGGCGGTCTCGGGTTGAATGCAGGCATGGGCGCAGGAGGAAGTGGTGGTGGCTTCGGCGCGGGCATCGGCAAGGGCGGCATGTTCAGCTTCCTCGGCCAGACGGCTTTTGGCCGGCGGGTGGTCTTCGTGGTGGATGTGTCTGCTTCGATGTCGCAGGTCGGCGAAGGGGGGACGAGTCGCTTTGATGTGCTCAAGAAGGAGCTCGTCAAAAGTCTGGGCCGGGTGCCCTCCGGCACGCAGTATCAGATCCTGTTTTTCTCCGACTTCGCCTGGCCGCATAACACGATCGATCCGAAGAAGTCCGCCGCGTTTGAGAAGTTCCGTTGGAGTATTACCTCGGACGAATGGAAGAAGGCAAAGATCCCCACCTTTGCTTATCTTTTGGCCTCGCCCTTCAATCTGGCGGACAGCCGGAAGATCGTGCAGGAGGCAGATAATCCCGGCGGCACCAACTGGGGCAGCGGCCTGCTGATGGCGCTGAAAGCCAATCCGAAGCCCGACATCATTTTCTTCATGACCGACGGCCAGAAGAGTGACGAGCAAGGCTGGGTGGACATCATCACCAGCGAAAACAATCGTTCCATGACCCGCACCGTGATTCACACCAGCGTCATGATGGAGACCGATGCTGCGGCGGAGATGGACCGGCTAGCCAAGGCGAATGGTGGCACCTTCTCCGTCGTACTGCGTGACGGCACGGTGGTGAAGGGCGATCAGTTCTTCGGGAATTGACGATCACATTAGCCCGGCTCGCACGAGAAGCGCCTTCGCATCAGGATCGCGGCCCATGAAATCATGGAAGAGCTTGGCAGGATCTTCGCTGTTGCCTTTGCTGAGGATCTTATCGCGGAAGTCACGGCCGACAGCGGGATTGAGGACACCTTCTTTTTGGAAGCGGGTGAAGGCATCGGCATCGAGCACCTCAGCCCATTTGTAGCTGTAGTAACCCGCCGCATACCCTGTGGGGCTGCTGAAGAGATGGCCGAAGCGGCGGGCCATGCTGGGTGACTCGGTTTTTAAGGCCATGAGGTAGCCGTCGAGGATCTGGCGGGAGAGTACATCGAGATCGGCACCTTCAGAAGTGGCGTGCTTCATGTGCAGTTCGAGATCGAGCTTTCCAAAGCTGAGCTGGCGTATGATGTCGCTGGCACTGCGGTAGTTTTTCGCGGCGAGCATCTTCTTGTAGAGTCTGGCGGGAATGGCCTCACCGGTCTCATGATGGCGTGCGAAGAGATCGAGGCTCTCGCGTTCCCAGCAGAAATTTTCGAGAAGCTGGGAGGGCAGCTCAACGAAGTCCCAATAGACGCTGGTACCATTGAGCGAGGGCACCTCGACGCTGCCGCAGAGCAAGTGAAGGAGGTGGCCGAACTCATGAAACACGGTGCAGACTTCGTCGTGGGTGAGCAGCGCGGCTTTATCGCCGACGGGCGGTGACATGTTCCCGCAAATGAGACCGAGGTGGAGGCGGCGGTCGTGGTCGCCATTCGGCGGGATGCCCATTTTGAGGTAGTTCATCCAAGCGCCGCCGCGTTTGGAATCGCGTGGATGCCAGTCGGCATAGAAGGAGCCGATGTGGGTGCCTTTCTCGTTGCGCACCTCGTAGAATTTCACCTGCGGATGCCAGACCTCGACCGGGCCGGGCTTTCCAGGCTGCGTGCTGGTGGCTGGGCCTTCAGCGGTTTTGCCGGGCTCGATGTAAACGACCTCGCGGGCGGTAATGCGAAGATCGAAAACGATCTCAGCGAGGCGAAACATGCCGTTGAGCACCTTATCGAGAGGGAAGTAAGGACGGAGTTCCTCTTCGTCGAAGTCGTACTTCGCCTTTCGCTGCTTTTCGGACCAAAAAGCGAGTTCCCAGGGCTCAAAGAGGTCGGCGGCCTTGTTCAGTGCATCGGCTCGGAACTCCTGAAGTTCGATGGTTTCACGCTGGAAAGCATCCCGCACACGGCGGTGAAGGTCTTCGATGAAATTCAAAGCACTGCGGCCGTTCTTCGCCATGCGGTGGGCCAGGATGTAATCAGCGAAATTCGCCTTTTCCATGATCTGCGCCTTCTCATGGCGGAGGCGGAGGATTTTCCAGACGAGGGCCGTATTATCGTGCTCCGTCGTGCGGCCAATGGAGGTTGTCCCCTCCCACACCTGGCGGCGAATGGCAGCGTCATCGAGATACTCAAGCACCGGGATCATCGAGGGAGCCTTGAGCGTGAAGCGCCATACGGGCTTCTCCTCAGTGCCGAGGCCCTTTACCGCTGCATCTGCCCTCGCCGCAGCGATGGCGGATTGTGGTAGGCCTTTGAGCTTGGCGGGATCTTCGATGAGCAGTTCCCACTTGTTGGTGGAGTCGAGAACGTTCTCCGAGTACTTCTGCGTGGCCTGGGAAAGCTCGGACTCGATCTCCTCCATGCGCTTCTTTTTGTCCGCCGGAAGGTCGGCACCGGCTTCGATGAAGCCTTCCATGCACTCGCGCAGGGCACGCTGGCGCACGGGAGAAAGTTGGCGGGCGTCCTCGGTCTTGCTGTAGGTGACGAGGAGGTCCCAGAGGTGCTCGTTAAGAGGGATTTTTGCAAAGAAAGAACTCACCTCGGGGAGCATGGCGTTATGCGCCTCCCGCAGGGCAGGTGAATTGCAGAGGGAATCGAGATGCTGCACGAGACCCCAAGTTTCGTTGAGCTCCCTTGTGGCTTCATCAAGGTCAAGGATGACGCTCTTAAAGCTCATTTTGCCCCGGTCTTGCTCGATGACGGCATCCAGCTTCATCTGTGCTCGGCTCAGAGCCTCGCGGATGTCGTTCTGGATAGGGGCTGGGGTGAGGGTTGACCACCGGAGGTGGAAGTCCTGCGTAAGGAAGGGATGGACCATCAGTTTTTTTGACTAGCGTTGGGGAGGGAGAGTATGGCAGGCCGGGGAGGAGCGTGCAAATGCGGAGTCGATTGGATCTGTCCCAACAGAACCCCGTCGGGAATCTGGCGGGAAGAGCTTTTGAAAAGCATAAAAAGACTTTGACAGATGGGGCGGACCTCCTACTCTCCGGCCACTTTTTCAATTCGCAGGCCGGGGTGTACTGTCCCTTGACGCCAAGTCAAGGTTCAACGTGCCCCGGTTTTCTTATCGAAAGAGGAGGAGGCCTCCTTCCACAGGGCCGCCGCAGGTTATGCTGTTATAGCTCAGTGGTAGAGCACGTCCTTGGTAAGGACGAGGTCGAGGGTTCAAGTCCCTCTAACAGCTCCAGCGGCTGCTTTTTTGCGACGGGGTCCTTCGACAATCAACAAACGAACACAAGCGCACCCCCTCACCCACCCACATGGCCAAAGAAGCATTCCAACGTAACAAGCCGCACGTCAACATCGGCACCATCGGCCACGTTGACCACGGCAAGACCACCCTCACCGCTGCCATCACGACTGTCCTTTCCAAGAAAGGCTTCGCTCAGGCTCGCGCCTACGACCAGATCGACGCGGCCCCCGAAGAAAAAGAACGCGGCATCACCATCAACACCGCCCACGTCGAATACGAAACCGACAAGCGTCACTACGCACACGTCGATTGCCCCGGCCATGCTGACTATGTGAAGAACATGATCACCGGTGCCGCCCAGATGGACGGAGCCATTCTCGTGGTTTCCGCCGCCGACGGCCCGATGCCCCAGACCCGTGAGCACATCCTGCTTGCTCGTCAGGTTGGCGTGCCCGCCCTCTGCGTATTCATGAATAAGGTGGACATGGTTGACGACGCCGAACTTCTCGACCTCGTCGAGATGGAAGTGCGCGACCTGCTTTCCAAGTATGACTTCCCAGGTGACGACATTCCGATCGTCAAGGGTTCCGCCCTCAAGGCTCTCGAAGGTGATGCTACTCACGAAGCGAACATCCATAAGCTCATGGACGCTGTTGACAGCTACATCCCGCTGCCTGAGCGCCCCATCGATAAGGATTTCCTCATGCCCGTCGAAGACGTGTTCGCTATCGAAGGTCGCGGCACGGTCTGCACCGGTCGTGTCGAGCGTGGCATCGTCAAGAAGATGTCCGAAGTCGAAATCATCGGCATCCGCCCGACTGCCAAGACCACCGTCACGGACATCGAAATGTTCCGCAAGCTGCTCGACGAAGGTCGTGCTGGCGACAACGTGGGTCTCCTCCTGCGTGGCACCAAGAAGACCGACATCGAGCGCGGTCAGGTCATCGCGAAGCCCGGCTCCGTCACCCCGCATAAGAAGTTCAAGGCTGAGGTTTATGTCCTCTCCAAGGACGAAGGCGGTCGTCACACGCCGTTCTTCAACAATTACCGCCCCCAGTTCTACTTCCGCACGACGGACGTGACTGGCTCCGTGACCCTTCCAGAAGGCGTCGAAATGGTGATGCCTGGTGACAACGTCTCCATCACTGTGGAGCTCATCACCCCCATCGCTATGGAGAAGACCATCCGCTTCGCCATCCGTGAGGGCGGCAAAACCGTGGGTGCCGGCCGCGTGGCCGAAATCCTCGACTAAGCCTCCGCGCAAGTTCGTTTGTTTGAGTCCCGCCGGGTCTGGCGTCAGGCCCGGCGGTGATCTCATCTCCCGGCGAAAGCAGGGACGAGCTTGCTAGAATCGATATTCCTCGCTATCCTTTTCGGGAAGCGTCTTCGCTTACAAAGGTCAGTAGCTCAATTGGTAGAGTAGCGGTCTCCAAAACCGTCGGTTGGGGGTTCGAGTCCCTCCTGGCCTGCCAGCGAAGAAATCACGAATCATCTGCAAATCCGCCTCACACGTCACGCTTCATGAGCAAAATCCGCAAATATCTCAGCGAGGTCTTCCTCGAATTGAGAAAAGCCACCTGGCCCTGGGACCCGAAAGAAAAGGGTTTCGCCAAATATCGTGAACTGAATGAATCCACTGTGGTGGTCTTCATCGCGATGATTTTGCTCGGAGCATTCGTCGCTGTCTTTGACGTGTCGTTCCGCGAAGCATTCCAAGCTGCCCAGTCTTGGTTTGGTAAGTAGTATGCCCGCCGGGGCTATCCGGCATTATTTCGTCCCCCTCACCCGCCTCCGACCCTTTAACCATGGCAGCCATCCCCGCCGCAAAAGATCAGTGGTATGCGATTCATGTTCGCTCCGGCCTTGAAAACAAGGTTCGTGAGAACATGCTACGCCGCATCCAGACCGAAGAGATGGGCGACCATGTTTTTAGCGTCCTTGTACCCATGGAGAGAGTCTCCGAGGTCAAGAAAGGCAAGCGCAGCGAGCACAACCGTAAGTACTATCCAGGTTACGTCTTTGTGAACTGCCACCTGCTGGATGAACACAACAGGATCATTGATCGCTCCTGGTACTTCATCAAAGAGACTGATGGCGTGCTCAACTTCGCTAGCGGCAAAGACAATCCCATGCCCATGCGCGAGCGTGACGTGGATGCCATGCTGGCACAGGCACGCGAAAAAGAAGAGGGGGCTGTTCCGAAAATCGCCTTCAGCCCAGGTGATAGCGTTCGCGTGGCCGACGGTCCGTTCGAGAGCCAGATTGGAACTGTCGAGGAGATCGATCCCGAGCGCGGCGTGCTGCGTGTCTCGGTCAATATCTTCGGACGTTCTACCCCTGTCGATCTCGAGTATTGGCAGGTCGAGAAGGCCGATGCCGCTTAAATTCTTCTCCCGCATTGCTTCGCCGAAACCATTCCCAGAACACAAAAAACCTAAGGACCCCCAGACATGGCCAAAGAAATCGTCAAACAAATCAAATTGCAGATCAAAGCCGGCGCGGCAAACCCCGCTCCGCCAATCGGTCCCGCCCTCGGCCAGGCCGGCGTGAACATCATGGCCTTCTGCAAAGAGTTCAATGCGGCCACTCAGAAGGCAGGCGGTGATGTGCTCCCCACGATCATCACTGTTTACAAAGACAAATCCTTCACCTTCATCACCAAGCAGCCTCCTGCCTCAAACCTTCTCAAGAAGGTGGCGAACATCGCTTCTGGCTCCGGTGAGGCGAATAAGAAGAAAGTCGCCAAAATCAGCAAGGCCCAGCTCCTTGAGGCCACCAAGCTGAAACTCGCTGACCTCAACACGCAGGATCTCGAGCATGCCTCCCGCATCATGGCTGGCACCGCCCGCCAGATGGGTATCGAAATCACCGATTAATCTTTTCCCACCCCAAACCCACCGCAGGAGAACACACCCGTTCGTCAACACTGCCCCCCACCATGCAAACCCGAAGCAAACGCTACAAAAAAGCCGCCGAGATGATCCCGGCAGGAAAGCTATTCTCGCTTGAGGAAGCCGCTGACCTGCTCCGTAAGCTCCCTGGCACCAAGTTCAACCAGACCGTCACCCTTTCTTTCCGCATGGGTGTCGATCCGAAGAAGTCAGACCAAATGGTTCGCGGCACTTGCCCGCTCCCTCATGGCTCTGGTAAGTCGGTTCGTGTCGCCGTGTTCGCCGTTGGTAATGCTGCTGAGGCTGCCAAAGCCGCCGGTGCTGAAATCGTCGGCTACGAAGATTTGATCGCCAAGGTCAAAGAAGGCTTCACGGATTTCGATGTCGCCATCGCCACTCCTGCTGCGATGAATGAAGTCCGTAAACTCGGTAAACAACTCGGTCCTCGTGGTTTGATGCCCAATCCACGCACGGGCACTGTCACGGACGACACCGCCGGCGCGGTGAAAGCCGTCAAGGCTGGTCGTGCTGACTTCAAGCTCGACAAAAATGGCAACATAGCCTCCGGGATTGGCAAAGTGAATTTCGATGTCTCGCAGCTCGCCGACAACGCACGCAGCCTCATTGAGGCCGTTTCGCGTGCAAAGCCTGCCTCCGCTCGCGGTCGCTATGTCGAGACCATCACACTGGCGTCCACGATGAGCCCCGCTGTGCGCATCGACGTCTCTAAGTACATCAAACTCTAAACTCCGCGCAGACCTGACCCATGAATGCTGAAAAAACACTGCTCATCGAAGACGTCCTGCGCCGCGTGAACGCCTCGCCGTTCTTGCTCGTCGTCGATTACACTGGCCTCAAAGTGGATAAGTTTGCCGAACTTCGTAAGCGCCTCGGCGCAGTCGGAGCCGAAATCCACGTCTTCAAAAATAACCTCGTTCGTAAAGCTGCTGAAAAAGCAGGTTACCCGGATGACCTTAGCACTCACCTGACCGGCCAGAGTGCCTTCGTCACTGGCGTCAAAGAAATCTTCGCCACCGCGAAGATCATGAAGAACTTTGCCGCCGAATTCGAGAAGCCGGTGATGAAGGCTGGCGTGCTTGACGGCAAGCTGCTCGATGTCGCCACCATCAAGGCTCTTGCTGATCTGCCCTCCCGCGAAGTCCTTTACTCGATGCTTCTTGGCGTCTTGCAGGCTCCCGGCTCCGCTCTTGCCCGTGCCCTCAAGGCCAAGGCAGAGAAGGACGGTGGTCCAGCAGATGCTTCCTCTCCTGCTGAAGCTCCAGCGGAGGCTCCTGCCCCCGCCGAGGCGGCCCCTGCTGAAGCCGTCGCTGCTTAACTCATTACAAACACATCAAATTTGACCTGATAGCCCGTCACACGGCTTGAACACATAAACACCTAATGGTTCCTTGCCGGGGCAAAAGCATTTGCTCTTAAACCCTCCGATGCTTCGGAAAGCGGCGATACCGACACACTAATATGGCTGACCTGAACAAAATCGTTGAAGAACTGAGTGGCTTGACCGTCCTCGAAGTTTCCACCCTCGTCAAAACCCTCGAAGAGAAGTGGGGCGTGAGCGCCGCTGCTCCTGTCGCTGCCGCTGGAGCCGGTGGTGGTGCCGCTGTTGCGGCCGTTGAGGAGAAGACCGAGTTTGACGTTATCCTTACCGATGCTGGCGCGAACAAGATTGGCGTCATCAAAGAAGTCCGTGGCGTCGTCCCGGGCCTTGGCCTTGCTGAAGCGAAGAAGCTCGTCGAGAGCGCTCCGCAGAAGCTCAAAGAAGGCGTCAAGAAGGAAGAAGCGGAAGAGATCAAAAAGAAGATGGAAGCCGCTGGTGCCAAGGTCGAGATCAAGTAATCCCGGTCTGGTCCTTCAACCGACATACGCTCTTTGGCCGCGTGGCGGCAGTATAAAGTACTCCCCACGCGGTCCTGATCGGCCCGAAAACTCAAAAAGCCTTTTTCGATTCCCTTAAATATCGTAATAGGCTTTTCCCCCGAAAAAATCCCATCCATAGCATGACAGGCTCTTTCTCCGAAAATCTCTCCCAGCGCGGTTTTGACCGTGCGGAAGGGTTTTCGTGCGATTCGAGCCGTTTTGCGCCCTACTTCGCCTTCACCGGTATCACGGCTTCAACCGTGTTTTTTGGTGAAAGTGCGATCTTCCCGCCGTGTGCGGCCGAGTTCAGCCTCGTCGTCTGAATTCCGCCGCGCACAGCGCATTTTGCCACCCCAAATTGTCCCAAAACCCGTCCTCTCGTCCCATGTCCCAGCGCACTAACTTTGGCAAGATCCACGAAGTCGCCGAGCCGCCGAATCTCATCGAGATCCAGCTCCGTTCGTATGAGGAGTTCCTCCAGCAGAACATCTCTCCCTCCAAGCGCAAAAACGTTGGTCTGCAGGCGGTCTTCAAAGAAGTCTTCCCCATTACCAGTTACGACGAAAAGATGACGCTCGACTTCGTTCTTTACGAGATCGGCGAGCCCAAGCTCAATTCGCTGGAAGCCATTCGAGAGGCTGAGACCTATTCCGCCCCGCTTTACGTTACTTACGAGCTCAAAGACGAGGCCGGAGCCAAGCAGGAACGCGTGTACATGGGCGAAATCCCGCTTATGACTGTTCGCGGCACCTTCGTCATCAATGGTGCCGAGCGTGTGGTCGTCTCCCAGCTTCATCGTTCTCCTGGTATTTGCTTCGAGCAGACGCAGCATCTCAACGGCCGCTGGTTGCACGGCTTCCGCATCATCCCTGACCGCGGCACTTGGCTCGAAGTGCAGTTCGACACGAACGATCTCCTCTACGTTTATCTCGACCGCCGCCGTCGTCGTCGCAAATTCCTCGCCACCACGCTCCTGCGTGTCATCGGTTTCCCGAACGACGAGGACATCCTCAAGCTCTTCTACGACATCCAGGATCTCAAGATCAAGGAATCCCTTTCGGAGGAAGACCTCGCGAACAAAATCCTCTTCAAAGACATCCTTGATGGCGAACTCATCGTGGCCCGTGCCTATGAGCCTCTCACTCAGGGCGTGGTCCGCCAGCTTCAGCAGCTCGGTCACAAATCGGTGAAGATCGTCAATGCCTCCCCGGAAGACCTTCTCATCACTTCCCTGCGCAAAGACACGGCACATGATGAAGACGAGGCTCTCAAAGAAATCTACCGGCGCCTCCGCCCGGGTGATCCGCCCACCACGCCGAACGCCCGCGCCCTCGTGAAGCGCCTCTTCTTCGATCCGAAGCGCTATGACCTCACCCGCGTCGGCCGTTACAAGATCAATCAAAAGCTCACTCTCAAGGTGGACAGCGACATGCGCATCCTTGGTGCCGAAGACGTCGTCTCCGCCATGCGCTACCTCTTCAAACTGCGCGGTGGCGAAGGCCTTCTCGATGATATTGACCATCTCGGTTCCCGCCGCGTCCGCGCTGTCGGCGAACTCCTCGCCAATCAGTGCCGCGTGGGTCTCTCCCGCACGGAGCGTCTCGTCAAAGAGCGTATGACGCTGTTCGACGTGCAGATGGATACCATGACGCCCTCGAAGCTCGTCAATCCGAAGGCTCTTGCTGCCGTCGTGCGTGACTTCTTCGGCCGCAGTCAGCTTTCCCAGTTCATGGATCAGATCAATCCGCTCGCGGAACTGACCCACAAGCGTCGTCTCTCCGCTCTCGGGCCTGGTGGTCTCAATCGTGACCGTGCTGGCTTCGAAGTCCGTGACGTTCATCCTTCCCATTACGGCCGTATCTGCCCTATTGAGACGCCGGAAGGTCCGAACATCGGTCTGATCAACTCTCTCGGTGCGTACGCCCGTATCAATGAGTTCGGCTTCATCGAAACGCCATATCGTCCCTGCAAAGAAGGCAACGTGGCCGAGAAAATCGATTACCTCACTGCGGATCAGGAAGAAAATCACTATATCGCGCAGGCGAACAACCCGATCGACGAAAAAGGTCATTTCAAAGGCCCGAAGATTACCGTGCGTTACCGCGGTGAGTTCATCGAAGTGGAGCCTGAAAAGGCTACGCTCATGGACGTGTCTCCGAAGCAACTCGTCTCTGTCGCAGCGGCTCTGATCCCGTTCCTTGAGCATGATGACGCCAACCGCGCCCTCATGGGTTCGAACATGCAACGCCAAGGCGTGCCACTCCTCGAAGCGGAAGCTCCGTTCGTCGGCACCGGTATGGAAGCCAAGGCGGCCCGTGATTCCCGTGCCGTGATCGTCGCGGACGGAAACGGCACCGTAGCCGCCTCTACCGCCGATGTCATCATCGTCACCAAGGATGGTGAACTGCCATGCAAAGAGGACAAATTCCTCGCTGACCCCATCAAGTCCGTCCAGACCGAGGAGGAGAAGGGCACCTTCGTTTATCCGTTGCGCAAATTTGGCCGCAGTAATGCCGGCACGTGCATCAACCAGCGCCCGCTCGTCAAAAACGGCCAGAAGATCAAGAAGGGCGATGTCATCGCCGATGGTCCCTGCACCGACAACGGCGAGCTCGCGCTCGGCAAGAACATGCTCGTCGCGTTCATGCCTTGGAACGGCTACAACTTCGAAGACGCCATCGTCATCAGCCGCCGCATCGTGAAGGAGGACATCTATACCTCCATCCACATCGAAGACTTCGAAGTCATCGCTCGTGATACCAAGCTCGGGCCTGAAGAAATCACTCGCGACATTCCGAACGTCGGTGATGAGGCGCTGAAGAACCTCGACTCCCAGGGTGTCGTGCGCATCGGTGCGGAAGTGAAGCCAGGCGATATTCTCGTCGGCAAGATCACTCCGAAATCTGAAACGGAACTCGCTCCAGAAGAGCGTCTGCTCCGCGCGATCTTCGGTGAGAAAGCTGCTGACGTGAAGGATACCTCCCTCCGCGTGCCATCCGGTTGCGCTGGCATCGTCATGGATGTCCGCGTCGCCAATCGCACCAGCGGCGCTGAGAGCGACAAGGAAAAACTATCCCCGTCCGAGTACAAGAAGCACATCAAGCAGATCGAAGAAGACTACCGCCAGAAGAAGGAGGAGCTCTCCGATCAACTCACGGATCGCCTTGAGGAGATCATCGGTGAAGACAAGCTGGACAATGACATCGTGAACGGCCAGACCGGCGAAATCATCGTCGCCGCAGGCAAGAAGGTGTCCAAAGCGATGCTCCGTCGTGTCGCCGAAAACTACGACAGCATCGAAATGGATGCCTCGCCAATGCGGAACAAGCTCTTCGATGCCATCCAGACCTTCGAGCAGAAGTTCAGCGATGCGGACACCGAGCGTGAGCGCAACCTCGACAAGATCGAAAGCTCTGAATCCGCCGCCGAATCCAATGTGGTGAAGCAGGTTCGTGTGTTCGTTGCTGCCAAGCGTAAACTCTCCGTCGGTGACAAGATGGCCGGACGTCACGGTAACAAGGGCGTCGTCGCCACCATCGTGCCGGAAGAAGACATGCCGTTCCTCGAAAACGGTGTGCCGGTGGACATCTGCCTCAACCCACTCGGCGTGCCATCACGCATGAACGTGGGTCAAGTACTCGAAACCCATCTTGGTATCGCTGCTAAGGCCCTAGGTCTCAAAATTGCCACACCAGTATTCGATGGTATCCACGAGTCCAAGATCATGGAGTTCATCAAGGATGCCAAGAAGCAGCCTGGCTATGAATGGATGGGCCTTACCGGCAAATCCCGCCTCTATGACGGACGCACCGGAGATCCCTACACGCAGGATACCGTCGTTGGATACATTTACATGCTGAAGCTCGGACACCTTGTCGCTGACAAGATCCACGCCCGTGCTGTCGGTCCTTACTCGCTCGTCACGCAGCAGCCGCTGGGTGGTAAAGCCCAGTATGGCGGCCAGCGCTTCGGGGAAATGGAGGTGTGGGCGCTTGAGGCCTACGGTGCCGCCTACACGCTTCAGGAGCTCCTCACCGTCAAATCTGACGACGTGCAGGGCCGCACACGCATTTACGAGCAGATCGTCAAAGGTGACCACGCCCTTCAGGCTGGTACACCGGAGTCGTTCAACGTGCTCATCAAGGAAATGCAGTCCCTGGGACTCGATGTGAAGGTGCATAAACGTGCCGGATCCGAAGAACAGCAAGCTGAGCTCGAAGGTCTTGAGCGTTTCGCCACGGCGGCGGGGTTTTAATCCGCCGCATTCCCAAAGAACAGAAGAACAAGCAGCAACCTCCTAACTCATCACCATCATGTCTGAACCCAGCTTGAAAGAAATCTTCGGGGAAACCAAACCGGCCAGCGAATTCGACTACGTGTCGATCTGCATCGCCTCGCCAGACCGCATTCGCGGCTGGTCCTCCGGCGAAGTCAAAAATCCGGAAACCATCAACTACCGCACTTTCAAGCCTGAAAAAGGCGGCTTGTTCTGCGAGCGCATCTTTGGACCCACTCGCGACTGGGAATGCGCCTGCGGTAAGTACAAGCGCATCAAGCACAAGGGCGTCATCTGCGACCGCTGCGGCGTCGAAGTGACTCTCTCCCGCGTGCGTCGTGAGCGTATGGGCCACATTGAGCTCGCCGTGCCGGTGACTCACATCTGGTTCTACAAGTGCATGCCTTCCCGCATCGGCCTCATGCTCGACATGACCGCCCGCTCGCTGGAACGCGTCATCTACTATGAAGACTACATGGTCGTCGATACCGGCTCCACGCCCCTCCAGCGCGGCCAGCTCCTCGGCGAAGTGGAACTTCGCGAAGCTGAGGAACAGTATGGTGCTGATGCCTTCAAGGTCGGCATGGGTGCTCAAGCCATCCGCGATATCTTCTCGCAGATCAATCTGACGGATGCCATCAAGGATCTCCAGGAAGCGATGACGAAGACCCGCTCCAAGCAGACCCGCAAGAAGCTCGCCAAGCGCCTCAAGCTCTGCCAGGGCTTCGCTGAGAGCCACAGCCGTCCAGAAGCGATGATCATGGAAGTGCTCCCGGTCATCCCGCCGGACCTTCGTCCCCTCGTTCCTCTCGAAGGTGGCCGTTTCGCCACCTCCGACCTTAACGACCTGTATCGTCGCGTCATCAACCGTAACAACCGTCTCAAGAACCTCCTCCAGCTCCGCACACCGGATGTCATCATCCGCAACGAGAAGCGCATGCTCCAGGAGGCCGTCGATGCCCTCTTCGACAACGGTCGTCATGGCCGTCCGGTTACCGGCGCGGGCAATCGTCCCCTCAAATCTCTCTCCGACATGCTCAAGGGCAAGTCAGGCCGCTTCCGTCAGAACCTTCTCGGCAAGCGCGTGGACTACTCCGGCCGTTCCGTTATCGTGATCGGTCCTGAGCTCGGCCTGCACCAATGCGGTCTGCCGAAGAAGATGGCGCTCGTGCTGTTTGAGCCTTTCATCATCCGCCGCTTGAAGGAAATGGGCCTCGTTCATACCGTCCGTTCGGCCAAGAAGATGATCGAACGCCGCACACCCGAGGTTTGGGATATTCTCGACGAAGTGACTCGCGGTCACCCTGTCTTCCTCAACCGTGCGCCGACCCTCCACCGTCTCTCAATCCAGGCTTTCGAGCCGAAGTTGATCGAAGGTGAAGCCATCCGCGTCCATCCCCTTGTTTGCACGGCTTACAATGCCGACTTCGACGGTGACCAGATGGCCGTTCACGTTCCGCTTTCCGTGGAAGCCCAGATGGAGGCCCGCCTCCTCATGCTCGCGCCGAACAATCTGTTCTCGCCTGCATCTGGTAAGCCCATCATGAACCCCAGCCAGGACATTCCTCTCGGCTGCTTCTTCCTCACCTACCTACGCGAACTGCCGAACCACGACAAGAAAAAGAGCGATCACCCAGATCGTCTCCCCATCTTCAATGATCCGGCCGAAGTCGAGTTCGCCATTACCGAAGGCGGTCTATCGGTGAACGACAAGATCCTTTATCGCAACCCGGACTACAACAAGCCGAAGCGTGCTTATGGCGATCCTTCCAAGGTCGTCATCGAAACCACCGCTGGCCGCGTCCGCTTCAATGAAATCTGGCCTGAAGACGTCGGCTTCATCAATACCAATGTCGGCAAGAAACAGATTTCCGACATCATTTGGCGCTGCTACCAAGCTGTCGGCCAGCACGAGACCGTGCTCGCTCTTGATCGCCTGAAATCCCTTGGCTTCAGCGAAGCCTCCAAATCTGGCTGTTCCATCGGTATTACTGATATGGTCATCCCAGAGGCGAAGAAAGTCGGCGTCGAGAAGGCTTATAAAGAGATCGAGGAAGTCGATAAGCAGCATCGCCGCGGTATCATCACTCAAGGTGAGCGTTACCAAAAGATCATCGACATTTGGACCCAGGTCGGTGAGCAGGTCACAAACGAGCTCTTCCGCACATTGGAACACAACGACGGCAAGAAACATCACAGCCCGCTCTACGTCATGGTCACCTCCGGTGCCCGTGGTAACCGCACGCAGATCAAGCAGCTCGCTGGCATGCGCGGCCTTATGGCCAAGCCCTCCGGTGAGATCATTGAGCGTCCGATTATTTCGAACTTCCGCGAAGGTCTCACCGTGCTCGAGTATTTCATCTCCACGCACGGTGCCCGTAAAGGTCTGGCCGATACGGCGCTCAAGACGGCTGACTCCGGTTACATGACCCGCAAGCTCGTCGATGTGTCCCAAGACGTCATTATCACCGAGCAGGATTGCGGCACCGCGAATGGAATCACACTCGCTTCTATCTATCAAGGCGACGAAGAAATCGTGGACCTCAAGACCCGCATCTACGGCCGCACGAGCTGTGAGACCGTCCATGACCCCGTGGACAAGAGCGTCGTCATCAAGGCGAACCAACTCGTCACCGAGAAAGAGGCCAATCACCTCATGAAGATCGGCGTCGAGAAGCTCAAGATTCGCTCCGTGCTCTCCTGCGAAAGCAAGCGTGGCTGCTGCGCCAAGTGCTATGGCCTCCACCTCGGCACCCAGAAGGTCGCCCGCATCGGTGAAGCCGTCGGTATTGTCGCCGCCCAGTCCATCGGCGAGCCTGGAACGCAGCTCACCATGCGCACCTTCCACACCGGTGGTGCTGCGATGAGTGCCTTCAAGCAGCCCTTTATCCTCACCAAAAACGCCGGAACGCTCCGCCTTACGGACATCCGCACCGTGCAGACCGTCGAAGGCAACTGGATCGCCCTCACCAAGAATGGAGCCCTCTCCATTCACGATGAAGACGGCCGCGAACTGGAGAGCCACAAGCTCGTCATCGGTGCCGTTATCGCGAAACCCGATGGTGCCCACGTCAAGAAGGGCGAGCAGATCGTCATCTGGGACCCCTACAGCATTCCGATCATCACCGACAAGGCCGGTAAAGTGGAATTCCGCGACCTTATCAGCGGCATTACCTTCACCAAGGAGAAAAACGAATCGACCGGCAACGAAGAAATGGTCGTTATCGAGCATAAGGAAGACCTGCATCCGCAGATCGTCATCTCCGATCCGAAGACGCACGAAATTCTCGCCAGCTACACCATTCCGGCCGGCGCTCACGTTAACGTCAAGAACAACGAGAAGGTCGAAGGGGGTACAACCGTCGCCAAGACACCTCGTAAGGCCGCTAAGACCAAAGACATCACCGGCGGTCTGCCGCGTGTGGCCGAGCTCTTCGAAGCCCGCAAGCCCAAGGACGCCTGCGAAATCGCCCGTATCGATGGCATCATCGAAATCGGCGGCCTCGTCCGCGGCAAGCGCCGTGTCATCATCACCGATCCGACCACCGGCCAGCAGGAAGAGCATCTCATTCCCCGCTCCAAGCACATCCTCGTCTCCAATGGCGACCATGTCAGCAAGGCGGACCAGCTCACTGACGGCCCCGTCGTTCCGCATGATCTCCTTGAGATCCTTGGCCCGCAGGCCCTTCGTGAGCATCTCGTCAATGAAGTGCAGGAAGTGTACCGTGCCCAGGGCGTGGAAATCAACGACAAGCACGTCGAGATCATCATCCGCCAGATGCTCCGCAAGGTGAAGATCACCGATCCAGGTGATACCAGCTTCCTCTGGGGCGATCAGATCGACCGCACCGAGTTCGAGAAGGAAAACGCCCGCATCTCCGACGAGGGTGGCAAGCCCGCCGATGCCGAGCCGGTCCTTCTTGGTATCACCAAAGCCTCCATCGAGACTGAATCCTTCATCTCCGCCGCCTCCTTCCAAGACACCACCCGTGTGCTCACCGAGGCTGCCACGCTCGCGAAGAACGACTTTCTCCGCGGCTTCAAGGAAAATGTCATCATGGGTCACCTCATCCCAGCCGGCACCGGCTTCCTCAAGAACCGCAGCTTCGACGTCCACGAGACGGAAAGCCCCATGGTTCCCGCCGAAGAAGAGGCCGCCTGATCAGCCCTGTAACCATCCCCACACCGCCTCCGAGCCTCAAAAGCCGGAGGCGGTTTTTTTGGGCGGGGATTGGTCTGATCGGACGGATCGGTCCGATCTTGCTTTCGTATCACTCCAGCTTGGTAAACACGCCCTCGGCAGCCTTCACGGAGATTTTCTGATTCGCCGCATACGCACGGGCAGCAGCCATCCGAATGTCGGAACGCGGGCCGCCGCGCAGCCAGACATCGAGTGCATCACGCAGCAGAAAGGAGCCGGGATACATGAACTGCTCGGTGGTGAGCACCGGGCGGGCTTTGAGGGCTTCGAGATACTGTTTAAACCAACCTGCGCTCATGCAGCAGAGGACGATGGCGTCCGTCGAGGTCGCGGTGTCCAGGGGTGAAACGGTCAAAGGCCCATCCATGAGGCCGTTGTGACCGATGAAGGCGCTGAGATCGCTTTGGCGGTCGCGCAGGTTCGCGAAAAAGGCTTCGAGGCACGGGTGAATGTTCTTTCCACCCCAAGCCTCGGCCACGAGCACGCAATCCTTCGAGGTGTGGCGGTAGCTGCGGCGCTCGAGAATCTGTGATGTGGGGTTTTCCTCAGTCTTCTCGAGTTTCCATGCCTTGCTGCGGCCAAAAACGGATTTGAATCCGTCGGTGGTTCCCCAGTAGAGATTGTTCGCCGCATCATCACCGTTGCCGATCTTTGGCGGCACCTTGGAGATGCCCTGATGCTCGTTGTCGGCCAGAGCGACGAAGACGTGGATGCGTTTGGTCTCTGCTTGAGTGCTTTCGAAAGAGAAAACACAGGCGCAGAGAACCGTTAGCCACGCCTTCATGCCGTCAGAATTTCAATTCCTCACCAAAGATCATTCGTGCCGCCTGGGCCACGTCTTTGTCTCCACGGCCGCTGAGGTTCACGAGGATGATTTGATCTTTTCGCATCGTGGGAGCCACTTTTTTGACTTCGGCGATGGCGTGGGAGCTTTCGAGGGCGGGGATGATGCCTTCAATTTGGCTGAGCTCCTGGAAACCAGCGAGCGCTTCGGAGTCGGTGGCGTAGTTGTAGGTCACGCGGCCTTCATCGTGCAACCAAGCGTGCTCGGGGCCGATGGCGGCGTAGTCGAGCCCGGCGCTCACGCTGTGGGTGAGCTCGATTTGACCATCAGGATTGGCGAGGAGCCAGGTTTTGGTTCCCTGGAGCACGCCGAGGCGTCCGCCTTGGAAGCGGGCAGCGTGGCGCTCGGGGATGATGCCGTCGCCACCGGCTTCCACGCCGGTCATGCGCACATCCTTGTCGTTCAGGAAGGGATGGAAGAGGCCGATGGAATTGCTGCCGCCGCCCACACAAGCCACAAGGAGGTCGGGAAGGCGTTCTTCACGCTCCAAAATCTGCCGACGAGCCTCCACGCCGATGATGCGGTGGAAATCACGCACGATCATCGGGAAGGGATGGGAGCCGAGGGCGGAGCCGAGGATGTAGTGCGTATTGCGTACGTTCGTCACCCAATCGCGCATGGCCTCGTTTACGGCCTCTTTGAGCGTTGCTTGGCCAGCAGTGACGGCGACGACCTTCGCACCGAGGAAACGCATGCGGGCCACATTGAGGGCCTGGCGTTCCATATCGACCTTCCCCATGTAAATCGTGCAATCGAAGCCAAAGCGGGCGCAAACTGTCGCAGTGGCCACACCGTGCTGACCAGCTCCGGTCTCGGCAATGATTCGGTTTTTGCCGAGACGCCGTGCCAGTAGGATCTGGCCGAGGGCATTGTTGATCTTGTGGGCGCCGGTGTGGAGCAAATCCTCGCGTTTGAGATAAATTTTGGCTCCGCCGAGCTTCTCGGTCCAGCGTTCGGCAAAGTAGAGCGGGGTCGGGCGGCCGACATACTCGTGGAGGAGGCCGTCGAGCTCTTTGTGGAAGGCGGGATCGGCCTTGGCCTTCTCATAATGATCGGACAACTCGGTGAGGGCTGCCATGAGCGTTTCGGGCACGAACATGCCACCGTATTTGCCGAAATGGCCGTGGGCGTCGGGCAGGACTGGAAGGGTGCGTGAGGACATGAGTTGGAGCGAGACTTGCAGTGCGGAAAGGCGGGAGACAAGGCAGATTTTCTCGTTCGACATTTACCCTACTGCATCCGTCATTCGCCCATGCCCGCCCGACAGTTTGCCTTTTTTGACCTCGATCACACTCTGCTGCCTTTCGACACACAGGCGCTGTTCTGCAATTTTGTGCTTCGCCGGCAGCCTTGGCGGGTGTTTTTGCATGCCTTCTTCATCCCCTTCGCCCTCGCCCGGGCCTGTCGCCTTGCCAGCACGGACACGGCCAAGCGGGCCTTCAATGCCTACCTCTGGGGCATGCCGGTGGACGAACTCCGAAAGCTCGCCCGCGAGTTCGCCGCGACGAGCGTGGAGCGCTGGACCTACCCCGATCTGCGAGCTGAGATGCTGCGTCATCGCCATCAGAACCGCATCCTCGTGCTCAACACCGCCAGTCCGGATTTCTACGCCCACGAGATCGCCCGCGAGCTGGAGTTTGACCACTGCATCGCCACGAAAATGGTGATCGGAGAAAAGATGCCGCTGTTGCCGAAACTGCCGCGAGGCAATAACAAGCGCGATGCGAAGATCACCGCCATGTGCGCCGATGTGCCCGGGGTTCTCGAACTCACTGATGAAGAGCGGGCGAAGTGCTGGAGCTACTCCGACAGCCATGCCGATCTCCCTTTGCTCGAATTCACCGGCAACCCAGTGTGCGTGCATCCCACGCTCAAACTGGAGCCGGTGGCGAAACAACGTGGCTGGCCCATTTTGCGGCCTGCACGGCCCTACGGCTCACGATTCGGCAATATCTTCCGAATGGTGCTGCAGATCTGCGGCATCCACTCGGAGTGAACCCGTGGATCAATCGTCCCCGTCGCCTTGGGAGATGTTGCCGTAGAGTTCCGGGAAGCGGCGTTCGAGGGACTTGGGCGTGATGTAGCCGATGAGCTGCGCTTCCTGCCAGTCCGCAAGGCCCCAAAACTCATGAGGCAGGGCCATCAGCACGGCGGTGCAAGTGGGCATTTTCGGCACGCTGGCGCGGGCGAGGATTTTATCCGCAAACTCATGCAGTCCGGGATTGTGGCCGAAGATGCAGACGTGATTCCACTTTTCATCAAAGTTGCGGACGCAATCCAGGATCGTCGTCGGTTGGGCTAGGTAGAGCTTGGAATCGAGCAGCATGCTCTCGGCCGGCATCGCAAAGGTCTCACGCATGATTTGAGCGGTGTTCAGAGCACGCTGAGCCGTGCTACTGACGAGGCGATCCGGTGATGGCAGGAGCTTTTCACCGCCTCCGCCGCCGAAGTAGGTGCGGTGGAGAAAGGCCGCCACGGCGGGTGCGGCCCGGCGTCCACGATCATTCAGCGTCCGGTCATGATCCGGCACACCCGGCTGATCCCAGCTGGATTTGGCGTGGCGGATGATCGTGAGGTACTTCAATGCGGCGCGTGTGGAAGCGCCGTGTTTGGCATGCGTGCCGCCCTGTGTCAACGACTGCGGTTCATCGCGAGGCTGACTCAAAGGGACTCTCATCCTTCACCGCCGCCCCTTCCGGCTTGGGATTGAGGGAGACGATGTAGGCCACGATGTCTCGCAGCATCTGCTTATCTTCGATGAAGTTCGACGAGAGCACCATCTTCGCGCCATTCACATCGCCCTTCACCGTGCCACGTCGCCCGTCTTTGAACTTGTGGATCTGCTCCGTCAGATACCACGCCTGCTGGCCGATCAAAGGAGGGCTGGCAAAGGCGATCTCGCCGCTTGCATTGTAGCGATGGCACTCCATGCACCGCTCCTGGAAGAGCATCATGCCGTTGGCGAGGTCCGCATCCTTCGAGTCTTTTTCGATCTCTGCTGGGATGGTGCGCGGCATTTTCGTGAGGTGCGTGATCACCGCCTCCGCTTGCGCTGCGGTGAGCTGCTTGGCGATGCTGCCCATCAGAAACGACTGCGTGTCCTCCGGGTGATGGCCCCGGCGGCCTTCACGAAAGCTGGCGATCTGATTTTTCGCGTAGTACTCCGGCAACGAAGCAATGGCGGGCGACTTCAACTCCGCTTTCCCGCCGCCGTCCATGCCGTGGCAGGCCGAGCAAACCTGCTCGAAGAGGACCTTCCCATCCTTCATCTCCGCCGTGACCATGGGAATGACGGGCGAAACCTCAGGTGCCGTGAGATTTTCAGTCATTTTGGCCGCTGGCTTACGCGGAGCAGGTTCCGGCTGTTTGATGAAAAACGATGTCGCCGTGATCACCGCCACTGCGGCGAGCAAAAAGAGAATGGGACGTGCCTGTGACATGCAGCATCAAACGAATCTTCCCACCGTCCCTTGGCTTCCACCGCCCGCTTTGCCTCTTTTGGCACAGTGAACGCCAAAACATGCACGGCGGGTGCATCTTTGCAGCTTAGGCGGCCACGAGTTCACGCATAGGCCGCACGGAGACGGGCGGGAGCTTCAGCGTGCTACCTTCTTCCAAGTAATCCGCGACCAGATCCTCGGCGATCAGGACGAGCTTCTCATAGACCTCGGCCTCTGTGTCACCGTGACAACAATCCCCGCACAGATCCGGGATGCTGCCTACGAAGACACCATCCTCGTCACTCCAGCGGACGAGCTTTAGATAGCGTTCGGCGACTCGTTGGATTTGTGTTCTCATGCATTGGTCTCCCGGATGCGTTGTTTGACATGCTTCTCTTGGTAATGATGCGCATCTTGCCCATCTCGTCCATCAAGGATCACGAACCGGGCTACTTTCGGATGCCGAAACTTGCGGTGATCACCCTTGCCCTGGCCTTTGACGAGGTAAAAACCCGCCTGTTCCAGGTCGCGGATGAGTTCTCGAATTTTGCGGGGCATGGCTAGCGAAGGAATGAAACACGCCCCAGGAACTCAGCAAATACGAAAAGGCTCGGAAGGGCGATCAAAAGGCACATGATCTTCTGCGCAATGCCTCCAAGACGAAAGGGCTGGATCAAAAGCAAACCAGCAAGGCAGGTGAACAGAAGTGAGAGCGTCAAAACGGTATCGTAGCCTCCCTTTGCTACTGTAATATTGGCAAAAAACAGTGCCACTATTTGCAGAAGCAGAGCGATGGCGAGTCTCATGGCTTCAAACGATTAAAGCCAACCCGTCTGATTCAAGCGGCCGGTGAGCTCCATCTGCTTTTCGAGCTGTGCGGCATACTTCGCGGCGTTTTCGGCGTTCGGCTTGCAGCGGGTGCTTTCGTCGAGGGTGACGAGTTTGGCGCAAAGCTGCACGTAGCTCACCTTTTCGGTGCCGCCTTGGTTGGCGTGGGCGTAGGCGGCCTGGATGGCTCCGCCGAGGGCGGCACCTTCGCTGGTGTCGAGCGTGACGACTTCCGCGTTGAAGCAATCGGCGGCGATCTGACGCCAGGTGGCGCTCTTGCTGCCGCCACCGGTGAGGCGGATCTCCGTCGGATTCATGCCGAGGTCACGGAAGCGCTTCAAGCCATACGCGAGGCCCAGCGTGGCACCTTCCACGGCGGCGCGGGCCATGTTCGCCGGTGTCATGTTCGTGGGGCGCAGGCCGTGGATCATGCCGGTGCCGTTCGGGAGGTTCGGGGTGCGTTCGCCATTCAGATAAGGCAGGAACATGAGGCCGTCCGCGCCGACGGGAGCGGATTTCACGGCGACTTCGAGCTGCTTCAAATCCCAGCGGAACATCTCACGCACCTGCTCGGTCACGACGGTGACATTCATCGTGCAGACCAGTGGCAGCCACTGGTTCGTGCTGTCGCAAAACGCGGCCACTTCACCTTGTCCATCGACCACGGGACTGTCCGCCACGCCGTAGAGCGTGCCGCTGGTGCCAAAGCTGGCGGTCACGACGCCCGGCTTGATGTTTCCGGTGCCGATGGCGCCCATCATGTTGTCGCCGCCGCCGGCGCTGATGATGACATCGAAATTCAGCCCCCACTTCACCGCCAGCTCACGGCTCAGCGTGCCATGCACCGCCTTCGACGAGCCGAGCGGCGGCAGCATGCTGCGCACGCTGGGATCGATGTAATCGCAGATCTCGTAGCACCACTGGCGGGTGTTTACATTGAGGATGCCCATGCCGGAGGCATCGCCGTATTCCATGCGCTTCACGCCGCTGAGCCAGAAATTGAGGTAATCATGCGGCAGCAGGATGGTCTTCGTCTTGGCAAAGTTCTCCGGCTCGTTCTGCTTCATCCACAGCAGCTTCGGAATGGTGTAGCCGGGCAGCATGGCATTGCCCGCCATCGCGATCACGCCCGGCTGGCCGCCGAAATGATGCGCGATCTCGGCGCACTGCGCCTGCGTCGAGGTATCGCACCACAGCTTCGCGGGGCGCACGGGCTTGTCATCGGCTCCGAGAGCCACCAGGCCATGCTGCTGACCACTCACGCCGATACCCGCGATCTTCTTTTTGTCCGCGCCGAGCTGCTCCAGGCACTGCTGCACGCAGGCATCGACCGCATCGGTCCACGTCTGCGGGTCCTGCTCCAAATGGCCGGGTGGCAGGCCTTCGATCAAATCATAGGTCGAATGGCCGGAGGCGAGGATTTTGCCTGTGTCGAGGTCCAGAACAATGGCTTTGGAGCTTTGCGTGCCGCTGTCGATGCCGAGGAAATACATGGTTGGGGGAGTGTGAGAGGTCAGAAGTGAGAAGTCAGAAGTCGGCGGAGGTTTTCGGCGAAAAGAGTCCGCGTTCCAAGTTCAAAGTTTCGAGTCTCATCAGCCTTCTGCAAGGTGATGGGCTTCACTGTAGAGCGTGTCACCTTGGTAAATTTCAAAGCGGAACAGCATTCCTTCACGTTTGAGAACGTCCGACAGTATTTCGGCGGCTTGTTGAAGGTCACCTGGAAATTCAGCTTCACCGTGGATCAGGAACTCAGTCGGGGAGATGGATTCAATGATCAGAATCCCATCGAGCCCCAATTCGGCTCGAATGTATTCCTCCTTGGTAATGTGGGATGAAATACGGATTTGGCTGTCTTTGAACGCTTCCGTAACAAACCCAAGCATTGGCCTCAGCGAGATCTGCGTGAAGATTTTGCCGTAGAGAGTGCTCTCGTTGTTCGTCGTAGCGTTCATACAATCACGAAACCCTCAATCCTTTGACTGGATGTTCCCCGACTTCCGGATCGCCCGCATGAGCCGCCAGCCGAGGAAGAGGGAGATGGCGTAACCGAGGGCACCGAAGACGGAGACGCCAAAAAGGAGCGGTTTGGCCTCGCGGCTCCACAACTCGGTGGAGCCGAGGAAGACGGCGGCGGTGAGGATGCCGAGCACGAGGCGGTTCACGATGGGATCGAGGTGCCGGTGATCGAGATGCACGGTGAGCGTGCCATCGCGGAAGCGGGCGAGCAGATCGGCGAGATCCTTCGGCAGCGCATTGAGCAGGCGATCCCACGAACGCCAGGCCCGGCGGGCTCGTTTCGCCATGCGACGGGGCGAAAAGCGCCTCAGCATCAGCCGCGAGGAATACGGCTGCATCAGCTCGGTGAGGCTGATTTCCGGGCTGAGGCGCCGCGAGGTGCCTTCGAGCACGATGATCGTCTTCAAAAGCAGCGCCAGAGCTGGTGGCAGCACGATGTGATGGCTGCGGATGATCTCCACGAGGTTGCTCAAGGCCGAGCCGACACGGATTTCATTCAGCGGCATGCCGGTGTAGTCGGCCATGAAGTCTTGGAGATCGGCGCGGAGCTTTTCTCGTGCGCAATCTCGCGGCACGGCACCCAGGCGCAGCACCTGCTCGGAGACGAGATGCGAATCCTGCTCCACGATGCCGAGCAGCAGCGCCTCCACCTCATCGCGCAGATCTTCTTCAATGCGCCCCACCATGCCGCAATCGATCACGCCGACGACATTGCCCGGCAGCAGGATGAGGTTTCCCGGATGCGGATCGGCATGGTAGAAGCCATCGCGAAAGACCATTTCGAGATACATGTTCGCGCCGCGTCGAGCGAACTCGCCCAAGTCGTCGCCGCTCTGCTGCAAGGCCTCCTTATCGCTGCCGAGAATGCCTTCCAGCCGCTCCATGGTGACCACTTGATGCGAGCAAAGATGCGGAAATACCTCCGGGATGCATACCGTGGGATCATCGGCGAAATTGCGGCCGAATTCTTCGAGGTTCTGCCGCTCGTAACTGAAATCGAGCTCCCGCAGCAGAGACCGTCGGAATTGGCGCACGAGCGCCAGCGGCTGGTAGGCCCGCAGGGCAGGGGAGTGCTTCTCCAGCAGCTCCGCCAGTGCCTGCACGATTTCCAGATCCGTGGCCGCCTGCTCCGCCACGCCTGCCCGCCGCACTTTGACCACCACGCTCTGCCCCGTGGGAAGAAGTGCCGCATGTACTTGGGCCACGGAAGCCGCTGCGAGCGGTTCATCCTCAAAGCGGGCAAACAACTCCGAGATGGAAGCGCCGAGCTCACTTTCGATCGTGGCTCGCGCTACCTCTGCCGCATCGGGCGGCACGTTGGATTGCAGTTCGGAGAGCTCCTCTGTCATTTCAGGACCGACGAGGTCCGCTCGCGTGCTGAGCATCTGCCCTAGCTTGATGAAGGTAGTGCCCAGCTCCGTCAGCGCCATGCGCACCCGAGCCGCTTGCGTCACCCCTTCCGTGAGCGATTTCCCATCCGAGCTCTTCAAGCGGTCCTGCAGCCACGCATACTTGAAGCCGCCGAAAAGATCCGCCAGTCCATACCGTCCGAGCACGGCGGCGATCTCCGCGAGACGTTTCGCGTGACGTTCCAGGCGGGCGAGTGCGTCGATTTTCATGGTTGGGATTCTGTTTCAAAATAGAGCCGCCTCACTGATTCGCGGGTCAGCACGATGAAGGTGAAGACACCCAAGGCCGTGCCGAAGGGGAAAAACATGCACATGAATCCGGCCACGATCAGCGAGAAGAGCCGGTTCACACGCCGCTGGATGAAGCGGCCGGAGATTGCGGTCAAGATGACGGCAGAAAGCATGAACAGGGCGGCGATGACATAAAACCACTGGAAGATCGCAAAGAACTCCGCCGGATCGAAAGGCATCGCGGGCTGCCCTAGCTTGGGTTTCATCATCTCCGGGCTGGTGATGACCATCTTCATGATCGCATAGTGCAGCGGGATGAAGCCGGACATCAGCAGCGTGAGCCCGGCGGTGATGTAGTGGCAGATGGCGAGCACGCGGAGGTGATCGGCATCCGGGCTGGGAACGGGCGGCGGATTCATGACGGCAAAGGAACACACATCGCGTGGCTTTGCCAAGATGCTTTTGGCAGGCCTCAAGCTCGAAGGCCCTTGGCTCTGCCGCTACTTCAGCGATTTCACCAGCACCTTCGAGTTCCGGCCGCTTTTGTCGTATTTTTCACGGCGGCTGGCAGGCAGGGAATCGGGGGTGGTGACGGTGTAGCCCATCTTTTCCTCGAAGAAACGGAAGGCCTGGGTGCTGAGGGCCACGATGATTTCGCAGCCGCGTTGTTTCGCGGTTTCTTCTGCAAAGGCCACGAGCTTGCGCCCATGGCTTTTGTTCTTGTGGCTGCGTTTCACGAAGAGGCAGGCCAGCTCGGCCACTTTTTGCCCCTCTTCTTCATAGGAATGCACGGCCACGGAGCCGATGGGGTGACCGTCGAGTTCGAGGACGAAGAAGTCTTTGATCTTGGATTGAATAGAATCGCGGCTCCGGGGCACCAGCGCGGCATCATCCACGCTCTGCTGCATCATCGAAAGCAGCTCCGGCACATCGCTGGTGCGGGCCTTGCGGATCTGCTGGTAGTCATCGGCATGGATCATCGTGCCTACTCCTTCATTGGAGAAAAGCTCGGCCAGCAGCGCTTCATCGAGCGTGCCATCGACGATGTGAACGCGTGGCACGCCTTCCTGGCAGGCCAGCGCGGCGTAGCGCAGCTTCGAAAGCATGCTCACGTCGTGCTTCGGGTCCTTTTTCTTGTACATCTCCTTCGCCTCGGCCACGGAGATTTGGGCGAGGCGCTGGCCGTCCGGATCGTTCAGGCCGCTTTCGGAGACAAAAATGACTTTGGCAGCCTGAAGCTCAATGGCCACCTCCACGGCCACGGCATCGGAATTCAGCCGCAACGTGGCTCCCTTGCCGTCGTAGCCCAGCGGGGGCAAAATCGGAATGATGTCGGCTTTGAGCAATGCGCGGAGGCTTTCCTCATCCACCCGCTCGATGCGGCCGGTGAACTCAAGATCCACGCCGTCAATGACGCCCGCTAGATGCACCGCGAGCGCATTGGAAACCGCCACCGGCATTTCTAGCGCCGTCAGATCGGCCACCAGCTCGCTGCACTGCCGCATGATCGCATCCGTGGCGATCTCGATGCCCGCCGCATCCGTGCGGCCCATGCCGTCGTCGTTATAGAGCGTGATGCCGCGCTTGGCCGCCAGCGCCCGCACCTGGGCGCGAGCACCAAAAACCAGCACCACCTCAATGTTGAGTGATTGCAGCACTGCCACGTCTTGCAGGATGCTCGCAAAGCCCGGCTGCGTCATCAGCGCCCCATCAAAGGCGATCACAAAGACCTTCTGACGAAACTGCGGCACATAGTGAAGGATGCCGCGAAGGTCGTCGAAGCGTGGCTGGGGTTTCTGGAGGTCGTTGTTCAAGGTCGTAGCCGCCAAGATAGCACAACTGCGGGGAACTCATCCCAAAGTTTCAATCAGAAAGCTGCCTGGGGGCTCATCTCAAGCGGCGGAGAAAGGACTCAGCAGGGGAATGGTTTGTCGGCCATGTCGCCGATAGACGACGAAGTCGGAATCGACCGTCATGACGCGAGAGGGTTCCTGTAACTCGCTCATTCGAACGAGGCAGGCATCGGCGAGTGACATCGGCACATTGACATAGCGCCGAATGAGAAGCCGCACCGCGTCGATTTCGGAGGTGAGATCGAACTGCACGATCAGGGCACCTTGCTTCACCAGGGCAAGAAGGTGGTCAGGGTTGATCCGGCCACGCCGGAGCAGATGCCAGGCCTCTGCCATCACGGCCTCGCAGGTTTGGAGCGGGTTGTTTAGCCGTGAAAAAGATTCCACCGCCCACTCATGGTGTTGATCGCTCCGGTCCAGGTAGGCCACCAGCGGTCCGGCATCGACAATGACGGTCTCGTTCATGCTCCAAAATCACTGAGGTGAGCTGGATTTGAGGATAGATCACGCATGTCGCTTTGACCGACGCCGCACAGGTTGCGTGTGAGATCGAGCAGGCTCGGTGCTTTCGACGAAATGGGGGCAGGGATGCTTTTCACCAGCACTTCACGAGCGTAGGCTTTGCGGCTCTTTTTGCGGGCCTTGGCAGCCTGATCGAGTCGGGTGACGAATTTATCGGGCAGTGAAAGCGAGAGCGTTGTCATGTGCGATGGATAGCCGGAGAGGCGAAAATTTGCAATTCAGGTTTGGGCAGGCTCCTCAGGGCATTTTTGTCAGATGCCGATGCTCGGCATAAAGGTATCTCTTGCGCTTTGGAGCCGGTTCAGGCGAGAGTACAGGCTTAACAGCCCGCTTTTCCTCGTGTCTTCACGCACCCAAACGTCCTCGGCCGATGCCGCCCTTCCTGCCGCGAGTGCCCGGCAGGCGCAGGAGCAAATCGATGTACTGCTCAGCGCCGTCTCGCAGATCATTCTCGGCAAGGAGGATACCGTGAGGCTCGCGGTGGCCTGTCTGCTGGCGCGGGGGCATTTGCTTTTTGAAGATCAGCCTGGCGTGGGGAAGACGATCCTCTCGCAGGCACTGGCGCAGGCGCTGGGGCTTCAGTTTCGGCGGGTGCAGTTCACCAGTGATCTTTTGCCAGCGGATATTCTGGGCGCGGCGGTTTATGATCGGGACAGCGGCAGCTTTATCTTCCATCGCGGCCCGGTTTTTTCGCAGGTGCTGCTGGCCGATGAAATCAACCGCGCCACGCCGAAGACCCAGTCGGCTTTGCTGGAGGCGATGGAGGAAGGGAAGGTGACGGCCGATGGCAGCACGCATGCGCTGCCGGAGCCGTTCTTCGTCATCGCCACGCAGAATCCCTCGTCGCAAACGGGCACCTACATGCTGCCGGAATCGCAGTTGGACCGCTTCCTGATGCGTCTCGGTCTCGGGCCGCCGGATCGCGAGGCAGAGCGGGCGCTGCTGCAAGGACTCGACCGTCGCGATCTGCTCAAAACGATGCCCGCCGCGCTTTCGACGGCGGATTTGCATGCGCTGCAAAGCTGGACGCGAGCGGTCCATGTCTCGGCTCCCTTGCTCGATTATTTGCAGGACCTTCTCGCGGCCAGTCGCGCCACCGGGCATGGGCTTTCACCGCGTGCGGGGCTGGCCTTGCTCGCCGCCGCGAGGGCCTGGGCGCTCATTCAAGGTCGGGCGATGGTGCTGCCGGAGGATGTGCAGGCCGTGGCAGTGCCGGTGATGGGGCATCGACTCGATCATGCCGTGGACGGCCAAACCGGCGCGGAAACCGCGAGGATGCTCATTGAGGAGACGCCGATCCCGTGAGTTGATTCTGAAGAGGTGGATGAGGTGTCAGACAGAGTCTGGAGCAGGCAGATGGCGGTGAGACCGTTTTCAGCGAGTGACGGGCAAGTTGGTCAAGCAGTTGCACCCTGAGGGCTTCTCGGCGCTTCAAATTTTGATCCCTTTGAATTCGTCGGTTTCCAAATAGGCGTTGATTGCCTCAATGAGTTGCTCTCCCCCTTTATATTCTAGGATCAGAGTGGCCACGTCTGGCTTCTGGTATTTGGAAAGCCACAAAAGCTTATCAACACTAGACAGGAGTGTCCACCTCCGGTTGTTAAACTCACTTTGAAAATATAAAATGTCGGACAGATGCTGAATCGGCAGGTTGCTAGGCTTGCCAAAAGCCGCCAGCGCAGCAGCTATTACAACTTCTTCTTGGGTTAAGTCACGTTTTGGTGAGAAATCAGGTTTAACTGCATCTTGAGTTAAGGTGTCTTGAATTTCTATTTCAACATTCAGATCAATCAAGTTTTGACTGAACTCAGTCCATACTGGCTTGTCTTCATCCGATAGTTGCTCCCAGCATTCATATCCTAGACATGGCTCCCTAATGAAGAGGCAATCTGCAGTATAAAGTGCCTTTCGCTTAGACCGGAAGTCCATGCATTGCCAAACTCTCCGCAAGTCTCTGGAAGCTAGATGTTCGAGTTCATTCACAATTTTTTCGGGGAACGAATAGTTGCGAATGATAGCCAGCAGGCTTTGCGCTCGATCAAAAAATGCACTTTCCAATTCAGGAATGCTTTTTTTCATTTTATTCAAGGGTCAGACAAGAAACGAGAAACTCATCGCGGTGGTTTATACCGCACGATGTTGCGGTGATAGACCTCACACTCTTTTTTGTGGAGCCAGATGCTGATCCAAAACAGCATCGCGCCGCCGATGACGACGATGAGGAGCAGCGGCTTGCCTTTGGGCGATTGGCTGGTGAAGAGGGCGATGAGTGAAAAGAGCGTCATCGCGTAATAGGGCCAGTTCCAGTCGAGCCGGCGCTGGGTCTGCTCGCGGATCACGCTGGCGTATTCTGGCGGTCGCGTGGCGATGATGCGCGGCGTGGCCTTGGCCCGCAGGTCCGTGTAGGGCCACACGCTGGCGCAGGAGACGCAAACGAGCGCCAGCGCCACGAGGCGGCATCGCCTCTCCCCCACCACAAAGGCTACGATGAAGAACATCAGTCCCAGCCCCAGGCCGTAGAGCGGCAGCGGCTCGATGAGCAGGTGCAGGTACTCCGGGTCACGGATGCTTTGCCAGAGGGTGGTGAGTTCCTGCCACATGAGAGGGAATGAGCCGATGAAGCATGACGAAGGGGCAGGAGGCAAGGCGAATGGATTGAGGATTGATGAACATTCGATTGCTGATTTTTGAAGGATCAGGCGGCGTCTGCGAAGGGGGTACCTCTTCAATCAACATTCGATGGCTCGACAATCTTCAATCAAATGGCTTTCGAGAATTCTCTGGCTAAAACCCACTCAGCACCGCCGTAGCCGTCCTGCCATGAACACTTTTTCAGCCGCCGAGACCAGCTTCACCCCGATCATCCTCCTGGGGATGAGTGCGGTGCTTTCGCTCTTCTGCATCGTTCGTCTTTGGCAGATGGGAGGTTCGCTCGGAGAGCGCATCTTCTGGACGTTCGCGCTTTGCCTGCCGGTGCTGGGGCCCATTTTTTTCGGAGCGCTCATTCGTCCGCCTTCGGTGCAGGGCGCAGGCTTGCGCTGTGCTGAAACACCGGGCGTGCGTTCCGGGGCGGGCCGTTGAGAATTGCTTCACCCATGCGTTTTGCCCTCGCCATCCTGTTTTTCCCGCTCGCTGCTCAGGCGGCGGAGAAGCTGCGCTTCAATCGCGACATCCGGCCGATCCTCTCGGACAAGTGTTTTCACTGCCACGGGCCGGATGCGAAGAAGCGGGAGGCCGATCTCCGACTCGATGACCGTGCTGCGGCCATCCAGGACGGCCACATCGTGCCGGGCAAGCCGGAGAAGAGCCTCATCCTCGACCGCATTCTCACCAGCGATCCCGACGAGTTGATGCCGCCGCCGAAATCCAAGCTCGGCCAGCTCTCGAAGGCCGAGGTGGAAATCCTGCGTCGCTGGATCAGCGAAGGCGCGGAGTATGAGGCGCATTGGAGCTTTGCTCCATTCTCGATTCCTGAATCAAGAATCCTGATTCCAGAGGCCGCGAAGCGCATCGACGAGATCGTGAGCGCAGGGCTGGCGCAGCGGGGTTTGAAGCTCCAGCCGAAGGCGGAGGCCACCACGCTGCGGCGCAGGCTTCACTTTGATCTCACCGGCCTTCCACCTGATCCGTCCGACCAGACCGATCCGTCCGATGTGATCCCGAAGCTCCTCCAATCTCCCTCCTTCGGCGAAAAATGGGCCTCGGATTGGCTCGATGTCTCTCGCTATGCGGACTCGTATGGCTTTCAGGTGGACCGGGAGCGGGACGTGTGGCCGTGGCGGGACTGGGTGGTGAAGGCGCTGAACGACAACCTGCCCTTCGACCAGTTTGTGACCTGGCAGATCGCCGGAGACATGCTTCCCCAAGCCACGGATGAGCAGATTCTCGCCACCGCCTTCAATCGCCTGCATCAGCAGGAGGCGGAAGGCGGCAGCGTGGAGGAGGAATACCGCGTGGAGTATGTGGCGGATCGCGTGCAGACCTTTGCCACGGCGTTTCTTGGCCTCACGTTTGAGTGTGCCCGCTGTCACGATCACAAATACGATCCCATCGCGCAAAAGGAGTATTACGGGCTGTTTTCGATGTTCCAAAACATCGACGAAGCGGGGTTGTATTCGTTCTTCACACCCTCGCCGCCCACCCCCACGCTCATGATGATGGATGCGCCCTCGAAGGCGAAACTGGCAGCAGCCAAGGCGAAGGTGGCCGAATTGGAAAAGAAGCGCCCGAAGCCTCTCACGAAGCCCGATTTGCAGCGTGGCGAGATCGCTCGCTTCAGCTTCGACAAGCTGGAGAAGAACACGCTGGCGAATCAAATCGACCCCAAAGCTCCCGCGACGCTGAAAGGCGAGAACAAGCTCGTGCCGGGGCATGAAGGCAGCGCGATACAATTCACGGGCGATGATTCGGTGGATACCAAAGTGGGCAATTTTCAGCGTCACGAGCCTTTCAGCGTATCGCTCTGGATGCAGACGCCGGATGTGAAGGAGCGTGCGGTGGTGTTTCATCGCTCACGGGCCTGGATGGATGCCGCCAGCCGTGGCTACGAGCTGCTGATCGAGGAAGGGAAGCTCAAATGGTCCCTCATTCACTTCTGGCCGGGCAATGCCATCTCCATCCGCACGAAGCAAACCATCCCGCTCAAGACGTGGCTGCATGTCGTCGTCACCAATGACGGCTCCAGCCGGGCCGATGGCCTGCGCATCTTCATCGACGGCCAGCAGGCCGCCGTGGACATCATTCGTGACAACCTCACCAAAAACATCCTCGGTGGCGGTGGCGACACGATTGCACTCGGCGAGCGTTTTCGGGATCGTGGCTTCAAAGGCGGCCTAATCGATGATTTTCGTGTCTTTAGCCGAGATGTCTCCGATCCGTCCGATGCTGCCGATCCGTCTTTGCTGCAAAGCCGAGCGGAGGTCACGAAGCTCCTCGAAGCCCAAAAAGAAATGATGGTCATGCGGGAGCTACCGCAGCCGAAGAAGGCCTACACGCTGCTGCGTGGTGAATACGACAAACGCAGCGAGGAGGTCGCCCCAGTCACACCGGCCATTTTGCCGCCGATGAAGCCGAAATGGCCGAAGAATCGTCTGGGCCTCGCGAAGTGGCTCACGGCTCCGAATCATCCGCTGTTGGCTCGCGTGACCGTGAACCGCATCTGGGCCAGTTTGTTTGGTCGCGGCCTGGTGAAGACGTCGGAGGACTTTGGCAGCCAGGGCGAGCGTCCGCTGTATCCTGAGCTGCTCGATTTTCTCGCAGGGCATTTCATCGCTAGCGGTTGGGATGTGAAAGGGCTCATTCACACCATCGTGTCGAGTCAGACCTACCAGCAGCGCAGCCTCGCCGATGCCGCGACGATGGCGGATGATCCCGATAACCAATGGCTGGCCCGTGGTCCACGGCATCGCCTCAGTGCCGAGATGATCCGCGACAATGCGCTCGCCATCTCCGGCCTGCTGCAAACGCAGATCGGTGGCCCGCCGGTGTATCCGTATGAGATGACGGAGGCCTTCAAACCCATCGGCCCCAGTGTTGGCGATGCCGTCTTCCGTCGCAGTCTTTACACCACCTGGCGTCGCACCAGTCCACCGCCCGCGATGCTGGCCTTTGATGCGCCTCGCCGGGCGGTTTGCACCGCGAAACGCGAGCGCACGGACAGCCCGCTGCAAGCGCTGATCCTGCTCAACGGCCCGCAATTCGTCGAAGCTGCCCGCGTGCTGGCCGAGAAGCTTCTTGGTGAGTCCAAAGACGATACGAAGAAGCTCATCGAAAGCGCTTTCCTGCACTGCCTGAGCCGCCTGCCGGACGCGAAGGAGTTATCCATCGGCCAGCAGCTTCACGCGGAGCAGCTCGCGCACTTTTCCAAGAGCGTCGAAGCCGTGAAGAAGCTCCTCGATGTGGGCACGAAGAAGCCGAAGACGCCTTCGCCGGAACTCGCTGCCGCAGCCGTGCTCGTGCAAACGCTCATGAATCACGATGAGTGCGTGGTGAAGCGGTGACCGGGTTTACTTTGCCAGCTCAGCCTTGGCTTCCATCAGCGCGGAGAGATTTGAATCACCCTGAGGAAAGCATTCGATGACTCGGTTCCAGGCGAATTTCGTCTGATCGTTTGAAGCGCCATTCGCGGCGAGTTTTTCTGCCCGGGCCAGGCCGAGCATGATGTAGCCGCTGCGTGGACGCTGGAGGAGTGCTTGTTGATACGCGGCCTTAGCGGCGGCGGCATCGCCGCGTTGCAGGTAAAAGGCTCCGGCCAACTCGTGAACGGAGAGCGGCATGAGCGGCGGGTCCATGCGGTAGCCATCGGCATCGGCCGCGATGAGTCCATCAATGAAGATGCGGCCGGTTTGCATGCTGGAGGAGCCTTGAGCACGCAGCGTGCGGGCGAAGAGATCGAGGATGCGCGAGGCCCGCTGCGCATAGAAGACCTCTTCCGATTGCTGGATCTGGCGGGCGGCATCGTTCAGCAATTGGGTCCATCGAGCCAAATCGGTGAGGGAGATGGAAATCTGGTCGCGGTTGCCGAGTTGAGCCGCCTGGAGGCCACGGGCGCTGGCCGCGAGACCTTCGAGGAAATACTTCGGCGTGGAGGGACCGAGGTCAGAGGATTCGCGGGAGAGCGTTTCCACGGCCCGCGCATAGTCACCGGCCCGGATGAGCAGGCGGCCCGCGAGCGAACGACCTTCGTAGGCGACGACGGAGGCTGCCTCGGAGCGTAACCGCGAGGTTGCCAGCCGGGTGCGTTTTAACTCCTCGGCATACAGCAAGGCCTCGCGAAGCCTGCCAGCCTCCGCGTAGGCTTGGGCGAGGAAGTTCAGGTTGTGCGCGAAGTTTTCATTCTCCGCCGGTTCGATGCCCTCGGCCTTGTGGTAGGCCTCATCGACCGCGTAGGCGGCGCGAAAGTGGTCGATGGCAGCGTCATACTCGCCGCGAAAGAAGGCCACATGACCGGGCATGTGAACGGCGTGGCTTGCTCGCGGCGCCAGCCGGGCGATTTTTTGCGCCGCTGGCATGGCGAGGTCGATCTCCGGGCCGAGTTCGTAGAGGTGAATCGAATAGTGCAGCGCCGCGACATGGTTCGGGCTGCGTTTGAGCACCTCCTCGATGATCTGGATGCCACGCTCTTGTTTGGGCGTGCGTTTGCCATCGGAGGTATAGCCGTCCTTTAAATAATACGCCGCCAGCGCTCCGGCATCGGTATCCGTGGGATCGGCCCGCCACTGCGCCTCCAGGCGCTCGGCAAAACGTTCGCTGCCTTGGCTGACGAGGACTTGGAGGGCGTCGATGTAGCCGTGCTCGCGGGGTGAAACTTTGTCACGCAGAGCCACCAGGCGGCCCATGGCGTTTGTACGCTCGACGAGGAACTCGGGCTTGGCCCCGGGCATGCACATCACGATGCCCCAGTAGGCCATGGCACAGTCGGGATCGAGTTCCGTCGCCCTTTGAAAGGCCCGGTAAGCCTCAAACTCCCAAAACACATGTAACAGGTTCAGCCCGCAGTCGAAGTAAGCCTGCGCTTGGGGATTCGAGGTAGTGATCTGAATGCTGGAGGTTCCGATGCCATCTCGCAGTGGTGGGGCGGGAAGATGGCGCACATTCGCCGTGAGAACACGATGCGGGTCTCCGCAGCGGGAGGGCGGGGCGAGGGTGGGGATCATCTCCGTCGTCGTGACCTCCTTTTTGCATCCCGCCGAAGTGATGGCCATGCCGAGCAGCAGGGAGGTGCGGAGGAGGTGAGAGGGTGAAACGAGCATGGAAACCGGGTGGAGTGGATTTTTCAGATTAATTGACCTTCCATAAAAGTATATTCTCAATACCAAGACGCTTCTGAGATAATTTTTGCAAACTTGGGATTGTTCGGGCGCAACTGGGCCGCTAAACGTTGTCTGCTGTTATCAGGCTCGCGTCTGGTCGCAAAACCGAAACTCAACGTCACGAATCCCATGAAAAAGCTGCTCTTCGCCCTCGCCGCGGTCGCCACCCTCTCCGGGTCGGCTTTCTCGCAGGTCGTCAATCCGTTCCAGAACGTTCTGGCGCTCTACGACTTCAATAACCTCACCAACTTCAACGACCCGAACAAGGTCACCTACTGCGCCCCTTGCCTCGTGGCGACCGACCTGTCGCTGAACACGCTTTCCCAGAGCTTGCACTTCTTCGGCGGCCCTGACGGCTCGAAGTTCCGCTGCTTCGCAAGCTGGGACAAGACCTATGACTATTCCTTCGTGCGCAGCGATCTGAGCCAGGAGATGAACACGCTGGCCTTTGATGTGCTGGTGAATCCCGGCGAGGCGATCTCCATCAGCGGACTCAGCCTCGACTGGAAGCGCCCGACCGTGAATTCGGTCGATTCGATCCAGGCCTCCATTTTCTGGGAAGACAGCAGCGGAGCCATCCAGCACCGCACCTCCGGCCCGGTCGCGATGAACAACACCGGCCTCTGGAACGATCTCGATTTCACCTTCAACCAGGGTTCCGCTGGTTTCCCCACCGGTATCGATGCCGATGGTGAAACCTACCACGTCGAACTCTACGCCTGGGGTTCCCAGGGCGGCACGCTTTACCTCGATAACGTCACCCTCAACGGTGAGTGCGCTCCGATCCCAGAACCGGGTGGTGCGCTCCTGATCGGCGCTGCCGGTCTGATGGTGCTCCTGCGCCGTCGCACCCGCCGCTAATATCAGTGGATTCTATTTCGTGACAAAGGCCGTGGAGCGATCCACGGCCTTTTTGTTGGCGGTGAAGGACTTGGAGCATTCAGAGTTCTTACCTGGTTTGTGATATATTGATTCGATTTTGTCGTAAATGGCAGCATGAAGCGCCCTCTCGCCTCCACCTTCGCCCTCCTCTGCCTTTCCTCGGCTGCCCTCGCAGCTCCGCAGGTACAGCCTGCCGCCGCTGCCATTGATTCTATTCTCGCGGCGGATTGGCAGAAACACAAACTCACCGGTAACCCTGCCACCGACGACAACACCTTCGTCCGCCGCATTTACCTCGATACCATCGGCCGCATTCCCACCACGCGTGAGGCCGAGGCATTCCTCAATGACAAGGCTACCGACAAGCGTGCGAAGCTCATCGACAAGCTTCTCGGTTCCGAGGCCTATGTGCAGCACTTCTTCAATTACTGGGCGGATGTGCTGCGCCTCACCAGCAATGGCAACCAAACCGGTGCCATCACCGGCGCGGCGTATGCAAACTTCGTGAAGCAATCGCTTCGTGACAACAAGCCCTACGACAAGTTCGTCGCTGAGATGATCGCCGCGCAGGGCAAGGCCTGGGAAGACGGTGCCATCGGCTACTACATGCGGGATCGCGGCATGCCGCTCGATAACATGGCGAACACCACGCGCATCTTCCTCGGCACCCGCATCGAGTGTGCCCAGTGCCACAACCATCCCTTCGACAAGTGGTCCCAGATGCAGTTCTTCAAAATGGCGGCCTTCACCTACGGCGTTCAGACTCAGGACTACAATGGCGGCATCATGGGCGATGTGCGTGACCTTCTCCGCGAGCAGGAGGATGCCGCCCGTGCCGCCATCAAGGAGCCGCAGCGTCCGCAGCGTCCGAAAATCAGCGGTAAGATGACCAAGGAGGAGCGTGTTGCCGCCGAGAAGACCTACACGGACGCCTACAAGAAGTATGAGGCCGACATGAAAGTCGTGCAGACGAAGCGCCGCGATGTCCAGGACAAGCTCCGCAAGGAGCAACGCGGCTACCAGGAAGCCATGAACGATGTGCGTGACACCATGCGCTATACCAGCGTGAGCACCCGCGATGCGAAGCTCGCCCTTCCGCATGATTACCAATACAGCGATGCGAAACCCAAGTCCGTCGTCAGTGCTGGCACCATGATGGGCCATGACTGCGTCTGCCAGCCGGGCGAGACACCGCTGCAGGCCTACGCCCGCTGGATGACCAGCCCTGAGAACCCGCGCTTCACCACCGTCATTGCGAATCGCCTTTGGAAGCGTGTCTTCGGCCTCGCCCTCATTGAGCCGCTCGACGAGCTCATGGACATGACAGTTCCGATGATTCCTGAGATGGAAAAGCATCTCGAAAAGCTCGTCATCGACCTCAACTATGACATGAAGGCCGTTCTTCGAGTGCTTTACAATACTAAGGCCTACCAAGCGCAGGTCACCCGCCAGGAATACGCCGCCGGCAGCACCTATCACTTCACCGGTCCTCTCCTCCGCCGCATGACCGCCGAGCAAATGTGGGACAGCTTTGTCACCCTCATCAATCCCAGCCCGGACATGATCAATCAGTCCAATCGCGATGCCATGGAGCAGCGCATCCTTCAGGCCAAAAAAATCGCCGACAGCGTCGATTCGCTCTCTCCTGAGGAAGCTCTCGAAGGCCTCAAAAAGGCCGCGACCATCTACGGTATGAACCGCGCACGTACCGAAGGCCAGCAGAAGCTTTACGCCGAAGCTCGCACTGCCTCCCGTGATGCCCAGGAGAAGGCTGAGGCCATGAAACCCGGCCCCGAGCAGGAGGCCGCCTTTGCCAAGGCCAAAGAACTCAAAGCCAAATCCGACGCCATCCGCAGCGAGGTGAACCGCATTCAAAACGAAGGCCGCAAGGTCACCTACGCGGAAGTCATCACCACCGGCCAGAAGAAGCTCTTCGAGAAAGTCACCGGCAAGTCCTACCAAACCGTCGCCCTTACCACCAAAGGCGGTACTGAGGCAGCTCCAGCCATGATGGCAGGTGATTCCATGATGATGATGTCCAATGGCGTCCGCACAGAGAAGGTCATCATCCCCGGTTACGACCGCAAAGAGTTCACCAAAGAAGAAAAGGAGGCCATGAATGCCAAACTCCGCGCCGCCTACGAAGAAGAGGCTGATTACTTCGGCATCACCGAGCCCAAGGAGCGCAAGAAATACATCACCACCCGTGAACGCATGAGCCGTGATACGGTTCGTGCCGCCGAGCTGGAAAGCCCCGCCCAGCGTGGTCACTACCTCCGCGAATTCGGCCAGAGCGACCGCGAGACCATCGAAAATGCCAACAATGAGGCCAGCGTGCCCCAGGCTCTCGCCATGATGAACGGAAGCCTCCTTCCGCAGCTCCTCGATAGCTTCAGCCAGCTCATGCTCACCGTTCGCAAGGCCCAGTATCCCGATGACAAGGTCGATGCCGCCTACATGACCATCCTCTCCCGCAAACCCAGCGCGAATGAAAAAGCCGCCTGGCTCAAAGCTCAGGACAATGGCCTCACCGACATGCAGGACCTCGTTTTCTCTCTCCTGAACACCCAGCAGTTCATCTTCATCCAGTAATCTGCCGCTCCTCTCGCTCCGCATTTCTCCAACAAGACAACGCACAACAACATACCGCCATGAAACACGACCTCGCCTCCAAACTCCTCCGCTCCGGCGAAATCAGTCGCCGTGACTTCGCCGCGAAAACCGCCTCGTCGCTCCTCGGCGTCGGCCTTCTCGGAAACTCGCTCGCCAGCAAGTCCTTCGCCGCCTTTGAAGGCTCCTCGAAGCTCCGCCAGGCCGCCACCGCGAAAAACGTCATCTATTTGTACATGAGCGGCGGCCAGTCCCACATGGATACCTGGGACGTGAAGGAAGGTGTCGAGACCGCCGGCCCCACCAAGCCGATCAAGACCAGCGCCGATGGCGTCCGCATCTCTGAGTACCTGCCCAACACCGCGAAGCACATGCATCACGGCACGATCCTCAACTCGCTCAGCTCCACCCAGGGTGCCCACGAGCAGGGGAACTACATGATGCACACCAGCTACGAGCTGCGCGGCACCATCCGCCATCCTGCCATGGGTGCCTGGCTGAATGTCTTCCAGGGCGGTGGCAATAGCACCCTCCCGAATTTCGTCTTCGTCGGCAATGATAGCCGCCATCCAGGTGCCGGCTTCTTCCCCGCCGCTCAGGCACCTCTTTTCGTCTCCAATCCCGAAAACGGCCTCAAGAACATCAAGAACAGCCAGCCAGAGAAGCTGCAGGCCCGCATGACCCTCGCCGACGAGCTCGACAAGGACTTCCGCGCCACCTTCCCGCATCGCAACGTCAAGGCCTACGCCGACATGTATGACGATGCCATGACCATGATGAAATCCGAAGACCTCAAAGCCTTCGATCTCGCCGACGAGGCCCCCGATGTCCGAGCCGCTTACGGCAAAGAAGCCTTCGGCCAAGGTTGCCTTCTCGCTCGCCGTCTCGTCGAGCGTGGTGTGCGCTTCGTCGAGGTCTCCCTCGGAGGCTGGGACACGCACAACGCCAACTTCGTCGCCGTCCCCGAGCGCTGCGAGACGCTCGACAAGGGCCTCTCCGCCCTCCTCAACGACCTGCACCTCCGCGGCATGCTCCAGGACACCCTCGTTGTCGTCACCACCGAGTTCGGCCGCACGCCCGACATCAATCAAAACGTCGGCCGCGATCACTATCCGAAAGCTTTCTCCGCCGTCATGTTCGGCGGTGGCGTCAAAGGCGGCTTCGTCTATGGCAAAACGGATAAAGAAGGCCGCGAGGTCATTGAGGACAAGATCAAAATTCAGGACATGAACGCCTCCATCGCCTTCGCCCTCGGTCTCCCTCTCGATCAGGTCATCTACAGCCCCAGCAAGCGCCCCTTCACCATCGCGGACAAAGGCCAGCCGCTCACCAGCGTCTTCGCCTGATCGGAGCTAACTCTCAAAAAAGGCGCGGAGTGATCTCCGCGCCTTTTTTTTGCTCTCATACTCGCCTGGAACTTCCATCTTGAGGGGAGAGATGAAGCCGGAGATGCGCAGGTGATCCTCCTCGTGTATGCGCTGCGCCGCATGTTTAGCCACGCCGAAGAAGTCGCCCATTATCTCGAAGTCCGCCGCAGACGCCGCCGAATCGGCGCGGTGGCCTATTTGATTCTACTCGCGGGTTATTTCGCGTGGCGGGTGACGGTGCTCAATCCGCACGCCATGGCCTATTCCGCCCTCTTCCTGCTCGCGGATATTCATGGGGCGCTTTTGGGAATGTACTATGTGTGGCAGTCTTGGAGTGTGCGGGTGCGCTCGGCTCCACCGGCGGATTTCCGCCCGACGGTGGATGTATTACTGCCAGTTTATACCGAGCCGCTGGAGATGATCGAGCTGACCGTGCAGGGGGCGGTTTCGATCGATTACCCGCATGAGACTTGGCTGCTCGATGATGGGAAGCGTGACGAGCTCAAGGCGCTGGCGGAGAAATATGGCATTCGCTATGTGCGGCGGCCTGTGAATCAGGGGGCCAAGGCTGGAAATCTGAATCATGCACTCAAACTCAGCACCGCGCAGGCGGTGGCGGTATTTGATGCAGACCACATCCCGAAAAGAGAGTCTCTCGACATGCTGGTGGGCCATCTGAAAGACCCCAAGGTGGCCGTTTCGCAGACACCGCAGATGTTTTACAACGAAGACGCCTTTGTTTACCGCGATGTGGTCACCGGCGGCGGGCGCTGGCATGAGCAGCTCTTCTTCATGGATGTGGTGCAGAGCCACCGGGACCAGTTTGATTCCTCTTCCTGCGTGGGAACTGGCTGTGTGTATAGCCATAAGGCGCTGGATGACATCGGCGGCTTTCCAGAAGCGACTCTCACAGAGGATCTCCACAGCGCTTTGCTCTTTCATAAACGGGGCTGGAAGACGGTGTGGGTAGATGAACCCGTCGCCTGGGGGGTGGCGGTGGCGGATGTGAGTGAATTCTACAAGACACGCCGCCGCTGGACCTATGGGAACATGCAGGGTTTCGCACTGGAAAAGCTACTCTGGTGCCGCGGGCTGTCTTGGCGGCAGCGGGTGGGCTATCTGGCCATGATGGCGGACATGCTCGGTGGCTGGATGCAGCTCATTTACCTGTGTGTGCCAGTCGTCAGCATGATCTTTGTCGTCACGCCCTTTGAGCCAGGCTTGATGAACATGGTCATTTTTGTTTGTTACCCAGCGCTGCTGATCGCGGCGGTGACTTCGGCCACGGGCGGTTTCCTGCGTTTCCTACCTGGGCAGGTATTTTCGATGGGCAGGCTATTTCTCCAGCTCGAATGCACACGCGGCTTACTCGGAAAAAAAATGGCTTGGCAGACCTCGCTCAAGAATGTGCTGGGGCGGGTCTCCTGGGCGCGGCTTTCCATGCACGTCGTTCTGCTGGTGCTGAGTGGCGTGGCGATCCTCTTTTGCGTCCTGAGGCTTTTGGGCCTGTGGGGGATGCATGATCCCATGTTGGGAGGACCGGCCATGTTGGCTCTGGCGGCTTTTTGGGTGCTGCTAAACTGCTGGCGCTCCTGGAGATGGATCAGTGATAGCATCCGGCTCACGCGGCGCACGCATCGGGAATACCTCTTTGAGGCTGAATTGCCCATTCTGGATGAAAGCGGTGCTTGGCTGGGCCATACGCGGCGGCTTTCCACCATCCAGGCTGAGGTGGTGTGGAAAAAGCGGCCTCAGGCAGGGCAGGGGCTGCACATCCTCATCCCCGGTCACCGGGTGAGTGTAGTGGTCAAAGACGCCACTGGCGAAATCATGGAAATGGAGTGCCTAGACGCCTCTTCGTTCGATCTGCTACGCCGTAGTCTCTATTCGGTGGATTGGCACCGCATGGTGCGCCTCTCACGCCACATGCATGCCACGAAGGAAAAAGGTCTCGGCGGCGAATGGCAGCCATGTATCGTCCAAGGGCAGTTTTGGGGCCTTTGGCTGCCTGCGCCTGAGGGGCATGAAAACGATCGCATCATGCTGGCGGGAGGTTTTTCGACCGGAGAAGTGATCGAGATCGAAACAGCCGAGGGACGGACAAAGCGGGTCCTTTTGGAAGGCATTCGGCCTCATCGTCCGGTGCCGCGAGGGCTGAACGATACCCAGTTTCACTTTCATAAAATGAAGATTGCCCAATCTGCGTAACACTTTAGGATCTGCCTCCGTTTCAACCAACCCAAACCAAATGACCAAACTCACCTCCCTCCTCGCTTCGCTCGTCCTAGCTGGCAGTGCCTTCGCTGGCACCGCTCCCTGTGCCACCTGCACGCTTCCTGCTCCCACCGGAGCTTACGCCAACACCGTTTTCGCAGGCTACGACTTCCGTCAGGACTCTTACTACCTCAGCGGCGGCCTCATGCATGACCTCAATGGCAACATGGGCGACGGCGGTCTCTTCGTTCGTGCCTTCACCGGTTTTGGCTCCTACAACTACGACACCATCCCTGGTGCTCCCCACGTCACCGGCCAGCTCTTTGATGCCGATCTCGGCCTCGGCTACCGCCTCCCTGTCGGCCAGTGGGTGCTCGGTGCCTACGTCGGTGCTCATATTCGTGACCGTAACCTCACCGCCATCGACCCGGCGAACAACGTCGGCACAGATTTCGGCGCTCGCGTCGTCCTCGATGCCTACGGCACGGTGGGTGCTTTCACCATCATGGCCATCGGCCAGATCAGCAGCATCGAAAATGCCATCTGGACCCGCACCCGCGTCGGTTACAACTGCTGCGAGAAGCTTCGCTTCGGCCCTGAATTCATTTACCTCAATGACGCCCAGTTCGACGAGCGCCGCCTCGGTGGTTTCCTCACCTTCCAGACCTGCCCCATGTCCAATCTGACCCTCGCGGCTGGCTACGCTGACTTCGGCAGCAGCAATGGCGGCGCTGGCACTTCGATGTACGGCTCGGTTGAGTTCTCCGTGAACTTCTAATTCAGCTTCACCAGATTCCCTGGTATTTGAAAACGGGTGGTGCCATCAGGCACCGCCCGTTTTTCTTTGGGCCTCTTTCGCCTCAAAGGCTTCCTTGGCGCTCTTTCGTGCCGCAGAGACGATATGAGGGCAGGCTTCAATGCAGAGAAGCGGAATGGCTCCTGCCTGCGCCTTCGATTCGTCCTCCGGGAAGGGCTGCTCAGGTGTCAGCGGCCAGAGAATGCGGCGCTGGCAGTTTTGGGCCGCGCAGGTCTTCTTCACCATCTCAAAAGCCTGCTCATCGGAGATCGTATTCGTGAAGCGATACATGCCCGTCTGGCGTCCGAGCAGCTCACGCAGCGGTGTGGAGGTCAAACGACCTGCCTCGTCGGTTGCCGCACAGCCGACCGCCGCCGGGTAAAAGAAATCGAGTGCCAGTCGCAGCTCGTCGAGGCTTTCCACATGCAGTTCCCAGCCTCGCTTCATCGTCGGTGCAGAGTGTAGCGGACGAAATTTCCCCGCAGCATCGCAGCGGGCAATCTCACGCGCCGCGATGGCACCCGCGTGTGGTGCCAGATCGGTGCTATCACGATCCAAAACATGCCGCAGCGCATAGCCGCCATCCGCTTTCCCCTTCACAAGGATCTCACCGATCACCTCACGACCTTCATCGAGCCAAGCGGAGAGTTTTTGATTCAAACAGCCCACCGCCAACCGTCCACCTTCCACCGCATGCTTGGCATCAAAATCATGCACCTGGTCCAAAATGACCTCCGCCATCAGCGGCTCCGTGCCGATGGCTCCGCTGTAGTAAAGGTTCCGGCCATGCAGGTGGTGCGGATTGGAATAGAAGAGGCCGATCTCGCTCAGGGCGGCCCCGGTTTCCTCACGCATGCCCAGCAGCACCGGAATGTCCTGGAAGCTGTGCAGGCCGTCCGCGATGAAAAAGGGCACCACGACCACATTCGGTGCGGTGGTCATCTTTGACCAGTCGGCCACAAACGGAGCCTCCTCCATGTAGGCATCCACCACCTCGGCAAAACCGTAGCCGCCCTCGCGGATGAGCTTCACCTGGTCTTGAATGGCTTTCGTTGAGTTCTCATTCAGGTTC
>JBILVU010000122.1:0-17519 GCA_044370285.1 Prosthecobacter sp. | reverse complement strand
ATTGATGAACTCCGATTGTGGATTGTTGAAGTAGTGCTTAGCGAGCGACATCGACCTTCTGCGGTTTGAAGGCGTGGGATGCATCGGGAGCGGGGAATGTCGATTGATGAACTCCGATTGTGGATTGTTGAAGGGGTGACTAGCGAGCGACATCGACCTTCGAGCCCTTGCGCAGGAGGGCGAAGAGCTCTTCGAGGTCCTCGCGGGCGAGAAAGATGCCGGATTCAGGCGGAGGAGGTGGCGTGGTGGGCACGGCGGCGATGGCGGGCTCGGCTTGGGGAGCGGCCTCGGGCACGGCGACGGCTTTGCCAATGGCCGGGACGCGGAAGGTGAGGCCGTTTTTGCTGGTCGGAATCCACTTCTCGGCCTCGTGGTAACGCAGATCGGTGCTTTGCACGATCTTGCCTTCAAGCTGCGCGGACTTCACCCCCACCTCGTAGGAACCGGGCACCTTGGTCGATGGCGGGAGCTGGATCTCCTTGGCCGTGAAAAATTTGAAGGGGTAGTCCTTGCCGTTCACATTGCGGAAGAGGATGACCTGCTTTTTGGCGACGGAGATGCCGAGATTAAACTGAATCGGGGCGACGGTGAGACGATCCCCCGGCTGGAGCGTGGTGCTCATCATGCCATTGAGGCGGAGGATGAAATCGACGCTCGTCTGGTTCTTCTGGGCGATGAGATTGAGCGAATCACCGGGCTGCACGATGTATTCCTTCTTCCCGGCCATGTAGGAGGGCGAGAAGAGCTGGTCCATGTTGATCTCGCCGATGATGCGGCGGGCCTCGGGACAGGTGGCGGAGTCCGGGAACTGCTGGAGCAGCTTGTAGAGCGCATCGCGGCCTTCATTGATGCTGCCGCCTCGGATCAAATCCACCGCCGCCTCGAAACGACGTGCGCCGGGATCAATGCGAGGGCGGTCTTTGCCCTTCATCGCGGCGAGGTCTTTCTCCACCATCAGCTCGCGCAGGAGGATGTTTTCATACAGCCACCAGCCCGTCGCGACAACGCCCGCGAAGAGGCCCATCACGATCAAAAAGAGCAGGAGCTTGAACTGAGCCTTTGCCATGTTGGTTTAGCCGAGGAGGCCGCGGCGCTTGAAATCGAAGATGTTGATGTTGGAGGACTTCTCGATCATCTCGACGGTGAATTTGAGAAGGCAGATCTCCCAGGTGTCATCCACGCCCTGGATGATGGCACGGGCGGGATTGCCGGAGATGCGGAGATCGGCTTTCAGCTTGCCGCAGACTTCCTCCATGGATTCATGCACGATCTGCTCCTGCACATCGGTTTTGCGGAACTGGAAGCCGTATTTGAGGATGGCCAGCTTGTGGAGGTGCTGCTTCAAAAAGTCGCCAAAAGCCTCCGCCTCATCACCGAAGCCCTCGAAGCCGAAATTCTGCTCGGGGTCAGGCCGCAGGATGAGAGGCTTTTCCGCCGTGATGCGCCCCTCCCGCACGCGCACGGCTCCCACCGTGTCCATCAGCTCGGAGACGAGCTGAAACTCGAACTGCGTCGAGCCAAAGGTATCGATGCGGCGGTCCGGCTCATGGAGAACGTGGGTGTTCTCCAGGGCGTATTGGAAGTCGTATTCAGTGGGCATGTGGGGGCGGCGGAGACTAGACGGAGGGGGCGGGAGGGCCAGCGTTTTCTCACCCTCGCGGGCCCAGAGGTCGCGGTTTGGGAATCCTCTGTGCTCACTATGCCTCGGTGGTAGGCCAGGTGGATTTACCACGAGCACCGAAACTCAAGGCGTCTTGATGGTGGGACGGGGAGTAATTTCCAGCAGATTCAGGGAGGCCAACAGATTTTTCAGAAACCAATCTGCTGGCCTCCCTGAATCTGCTGGAGATGCCTTCCGAGTGATCGGAACTTATTCGAGAGTTCGCTGACAAGCACCGAGGTGGGATGAGCGTTCATGCTGCCACCTCCCCTGCTTCGCCCTTTTCAGCCCGAGCCTGCTTTTTTTCTGGCCCCGCTTCCAGCCTCTCTGTTAGACGGTGGGCATGATGAAACTCGGGAATTGCTTGCTGCCCTGCCTCGCCCTGATCGTGGCGGGGGTGGGCTTTTCCCAATCGAGCCCCGGCAACGTCCGCCCCGACCGCTACGCCGGCCTCCATTACCCGGAAGATGCTCGTGAATTCCGAGGCTGGCGTCACCACGGCCAGGACATCCCCGTCTGGGAGGTGCATCCCGAGTTGCCGAAGGATGTCTTCACCTTCGCCCGGCTGCGCTATCCCTACCGCAGCGGCTTTCGCTGGCAGGCGGATTACCCCGAGGCGGAGCTGCACCTCTCCTGGCGACTGCACCAGCTCACCTCGATCCAGGTGAACCCCTACCCCGTCATCGTCGATCTGGAGGCCGAGCAGCTCCGCGAGCACCCGTTTCTTTTCATCTCCGAGCCGAGCAACATGAACCTCAGCGACGCGCAGGCCCGGCTGCTGGGCGATTACCTGCAAAACGGCGGCTTCATCCTCATCGACGACTTCTGGGGCGGCGACGAATGGCGTCTCTTCGAGCCCACCTTGAAGCGCATCTGGCCGCAAAGCGACCCCGTCGAGCTCACGCACGCGCATCCCCTCTTCCACTGCGTCTTCGATCTCCAAGAGCCGCCGCAGGTGCATAGCAACGTCTTCTGGGACCAGATGCGCCGTTCGGGACGCTCCACCCTGAGCAACGAAATCCGCCCCGATGCCGCCGCACCCATCTTCCGCGCCCTTTACGACACCCGCGGCCGCATGGTCATGCTCATCTGCCTCAACAACGACCTCGGCGACGGCTGGGAGCAGGAAGCCTTCGATCCCGACTACTTCCGCGAAGTCTCCGAAAAACACGCCTTTCCACTCGGCATCAACATCGTGTTCTATGCGCTGACGCATTGATGATGCGGTGTAGCAGGCTTCCGAATCCTGCTCTTCCACTTACTCCCAAAAAGGTGCGTGGAGATTCCGGATGCTTGCGGCGCGGAAGGCGCGGTGTTCGTTTACAGGGTTCAATATCCGAATGCCTCACATTACCCGACGTTTTTGTTGCCTGAGCAAGGCATAGGAGGGTAAACAGACACGCATAAGATCAAAAAAACGTGATATTCCCGTCCTTGTGTCGGCTATAAAGCGGCTGACAACCCCCACGATCTGTGAATGATCCTCAATGTTCGTCTAGGAACTGAGCCCATCGCCATCCATGAAGCTACTCGCCAATCTTCTTGCGCTTTCGTTCGCAGTCATAGTCGGTGCAGCCAAAGCCGAGACGTGGCCCACACTTCCTCAGTATGTCGATAGCAGCGTGTTGATTATGTTATGCCGGACAGAACGATCCAAGGATGGCCTTCGCTATAAAGTCGAAGAGACTTGGAAGGGTATTTACAGTCCAGCCCTGTTTTATCACACTCCCGAGGAAGGATACCTTTACACAGGTTCGTGGCATGGGAACGAAGGACAAAAAGAGGGGGTTCAGACAGTATTCTTTTTTACTGCCGGTAACCATCCCTCGTGGACGAAGGGGAAGCTCCTCGATCATTCCACTTCATTTCAGGTAGCAGATGGCAAACTCATTTATGCGTCTAGTAGCGACTCTGGTGCCCGGAAGGAATATACTCTCACAGATTTTCGGAAGGCTATCGCAGAGCGCGTCAGACAGCACTTTGCAGAGGAGTTGAAGGAACAGATTCAATCCAACAGGTGAACCATGAATAACTGCCACGAACAAAAGGGCGAACAACGTCACTCGTCCAGCGATGAATAGTATCCAGATCAGCGCCAGAACGATGCCGGGGCTCATTGGACCTTTGCTTTGTATGCTCTCAGCTCTGCCATTACTTGCGCTGGCTTCATTGTTTATGGTGGGAGCTTTTGTTGCGGAGGAGCGTCACCAGCCAGATGGGCAGATACTTCTTGAGATCGACCAGTGGGCCACATGGAAGCTTAACTGGCTTCCCAACCTGATGATCTATTCTGCTGGGCTTCTTCTACTTTTGGGGCTTGGCTGCTTCATTCGCGCACTGTCGATGCGCCTATCGAGATCACATCCCGCTAGCGCAGTGCAAACAGGTATATGAAAGCCTTCTCCACAGCGGCTCCGCCCCGTAGATCATCACCTTTCGTTCCCATGCCCCTAGCACAGAAGTTCGTCGGCTTCACAAAGGTGAACCCTCAAGTAATCGGGCGTCAAGGAGCGTGAGTGAGGTCTTTGGTGCCGCTACGGGCGAGAAACGAGTTCTGGCTCTTCGCCCCACGCCCTCCGCTTTGCGGCTTGAAACCGGGCACGGCTTGCGCCAAGTGCGCGGCCCCATGTCCGCCGAACGCAAGACCCTCGAAGAACGCGCCCAGATGTCTGATATTGACCGTCTGCGGCACTCCTGTGCCCACGTGATGGCCACCGCCATCCTGCGCCTGTGGCCGAATGCCCAGTTTGCCTACGGTCCGCCGGTGGAAAACGGCTTCTACTATGACTTTGATCTGCCGGACCACCGCATCACGCCGGATGACTTTGAGAAGATCGAGGCGGAGATGAAAAAGATCGCCAAGGAGAACCAGAAGTTCGACTGGAAGGGCGTCACGCGGGAGGAAGCCATCGCAATGGCGAAGAGCGGTCGCCTCGGTGGCCTGAGCGAGCGGCCGGGCAATCCGAGCACCTTCAAACTCGACCTGCTGGAGAAGATTCCCGAAGGCGAGCAGATCAGCACGTTTACGAACGGCGAGTTCATCGACCTCTGCGCCGGACCGCACGTCGGCTACACCTCGAAGTGCAAGAACGTGAAGCTCATGTCGGTCAGTTCCTCGTTCTACATGGGCGATGAGACGAAGCCACAGCTCCAGCGCCTCTACGGCACCGCTTTCCCGAGCAAGGAAGAACTCGAAGCGCACCTCGTGCAGCTCGAAGAGGCCAAAAAACGTGACCACCGCAAGCTGGGCCGCGAATTGAAGCTCTTCCACATCGACGAGGACGTGGGCCAGGGCCTCATCCTCTGGACGCCGAATGGGGCCGTGCTGCGCCAGGAACTGCAAAACTTCATCAGCGAGGAATTGCGCAAGCAGGGCTACTCGCAGGTCTTCACGCCGCACATCGGCAAAACGGTGCTCTACAAGACCAGCGGGCACTTCCCCTATTATAAGGACAGTCAGTTCAGCCCGGTCATCGAGAACGACGACCTCGCCAAGGTGATCAAAGAAGGCTGCGGCTGCTGCGAGGTGATGGAACGCCTCGGCGCCGTCTCCGCCAAGCTGCGCAGCCAGCTCAATGAGCGTGTCGGCACCGAAGTGGTGCCCGCCGACCGCGTGATGGCCGATGACAAGCTGCTCGATGGCTTCCTGCTAAAGCCGATGAACTGCCCGCATCACATCAAGATCTTCGACAGCCAGCCACGCAGCTATCGCGACCTGCCGGTGCGCCTCGCCGAATTCGGCACCGTGTATCGCTGGGAGCAAAGCGGCGAGCTCAACGGCATGACCCGCGTCCGCGGCTTCACCCAGGATGATGCGCACCTTTTCTGCACCGAGGAACAAGTCGCCGCCGAAGTGCTCGGCTGCCTCTCGCTGGTCAAAATCGTGCTCAACACGCTCGGCATGCAGGATTACCGCGTCCGCGTGGGCCTTCGCGATCCCGATAGCAGCAAGTTCACCGGCGATCCCGCCAAGTGGGATGCCGCCGAAGACGCCTGCCGCAAAGCCGCCGCCACCCTCGGCGTGCCCTTCACCGAAGAACCCGGCGAAGCCGCCTTCTACGGCCCGAAGATCGACTTCGTCATCAAAGACGTCATCGGTCGCGAATGGCAGCTCGGCACCGTGCAGGTCGATTACGTCCTGCCCGTGCGCTTTGACCTCAGCTACATCGGCCCCGACAACAAGCCGCACCGCCCCGTCATGATCCACCGTGCGCCGTTTGGCAGCATGGAGCGCTTCTGCGGCGTGCTCATCGAGCACTTCGCCGGTCACTTCCCCGCCTGGCTCGCCCCCGAGCAGGTCCGCGTCCTCACCATCAGCGAAAAGAGCGACGAATTCGCCAGCGAAGCCCTCAACCAGCTCAAAGCCGCCGGCCTCCGCGTCACACTGGACAACGCCGCCGATAAGATCGGTGCCAAGATCCGCAACGCCCAGCTCGACAAGATCCCCTACATGCTCGTCATCGGCGAAAAAGAAGCCGCCGCCCAATCCGTGGCCGTCCGCCACGCGAAACGCGGCGACCTCGGCGTGAAGCCGCTCGCTGATTTCGTGAGTGAGATCACGGCGGAGGTGAAGGAGCGGAGGCTGTAACTCAAATCAGACACCATGGGCCTCGATTCGATCTGGAAATGCTCGAAACGAGTCTGGTTCTGGCGGAAGCCACGGCTGGCCGCGGGATTGTTCAGTGGTCACGGTCAGGGTTCTTTTCGTGGTGGTCGTTACACAGACACGGTCTCAGCATTGACACCCTATTCGCTCTTCACGGAGGAGCTTTCGAATGCCCAAGTCCGAGAGATTGCCGATGCCTTGGCCGCGCATTCACATGAAGCAGCGATGACCAAAGTTCGTGAGAAGGGCGGAGTGGAACTCGAGGTCGAAGAGTATGCTGACTTGGCACGCGTATTCCTAAAATATGCCGATGCCGAAGCCTCATTGATCGGGAGCTGGTGACCCACGGAAGTCGTTGCGTATGGCCTCCCCTCTATTCAATGATCGCCACATGAATGAGAACGAGGAGTTCAATCCTTACGCCGCGCCGCAAACCCAGTCGCCTGCCATTCGCCACCGTGATGTGGCAATGAAACGCCCTTCTTCAGTGAAATGGGCATTCCTGTTTCTGTTCGCCGTTGTAGTTTCCACGGCATATCTTCATGCTGAGCTTTTCCCTCAATATGGCTGGCACTTGTGGACTGATTACCCGCTGGGAACCATTTTTGATTTGTTCAAGTTCATCGCTTTTTTCGCCCTGTTGATTGGTGGGCATAAGCCTTGGGTTTTCTGGACGACAACGGTCACGCTGACGGTCATGCTGTATTCCGTTGTGAAGGGGCTCATTCTCGGGTTACCCGAGTTTCTTGATCGTCTTCAATTCGACCCAATTGGAAAGGCTGTAGAATGCCTTGCTCTGTTTCTCGTTTTGTTCCTGCTCTATCGCTTTGCCTTCGGCCAGCCTAGCCGTCGTTACTTCGGCCTACCGCTGCGATGGTCGGTTCGCTGCAAACCTTGATCCAACGCTGTTCAAGGCTATTCTGAGCCGCCACCAACTCGAAGCCCGCCGCCAGCAATGGAACCTTCCCCCGATCTCCTGAACCGCCTTTTCGACGCGAAAGCCCAGCGCCGTCAAAAATTGGCCGCGATGAGCTTTGAGGAAAAAATCGCCGCGTTGGTGCGCCTCCAGGAAATGTCCGCCAGCATTGCACGAAGCCGCGGAGTCATTCTGAAGCCGTGGAGCCGTCCGATTGCGATTTCATGAATTGAACGGACTTCTCGATGGAAACCCCGTCGAGCTGCATCTTTGGTCATCATCCGGGTATTGCTGACGTTAACGCCTTCGTCTGATCAGGCTTTCACGGCCCAACGAAGCTTCGCGGGGGAGGCGCGGGGATTGGAGCGGATTTCGTCGGCGGACGGGCGGATGACGTCGTCGTTGGTTTCACTGAAAATACCGCCGCGAAGGGCATCGCGGAGGAGGTGTTTCACGCGACGATCTTCACCGCTGTGGAAGGTGAGGATGGCGACGCGACCTCCGGGGCGAAGGCAGTCGGGCAATTGATTGAGGAAGGTATCGAGGGCGGTGAATTCTTCATTCACCGCGATGCGGAGGGCTTGGAAAACACGGCGCACCGTCGTCTCGCGTTCGTCTTCATCGAGTCGGAAGGGCAACGCGGCGCGGATCGCCGCAGCGAAGGCGGTGGTGCTGACCTGATCGGTGCCCGCGAGAGCCTGCGCGAGGATTTCAGCACGCGGTTCATCGGCATTATCGCTGAGCAGGGACTGAAGTTTGGAGGCGGAGAGCTTTCGGAGCATCTCGCGGGCACTGACACCGCGCTTGGGATTCATGCGCATGTCGAGCGGGCCGTCGTGTTTGAAACTGAAACCGCGAGATGGATTATCGAACTGCATGCTGGAGCAGCCGAGATCCGCGAGGATGACATCGGCCCCATCCTCCCAGCCTACCTCCGCGAGGGCACGCGGCAGACCGGCGAAGTTCATGCGTTTGACGATGAGAGCCTCCGGCGCGGCCTTTTCACGCAGGCGGGCTTCCGTGCGCTCGATCTCCAGTGGATCTTGATCGAGGCCGAGCAGTGTGGCACCGGATTCGAGGAGGGCGGCGGCATGTCCGCCACTGCCGAGCGTGCAATCGACGGCTCGGTCGCCTGGCTGTGGGGCGAGCACCCGCATGATTTGCGGGAGTAAAATGGGCACATGCAAACCAGCGGGCGTTTTTCCGGCGGCTCGCACTTTGGCGAGCGTCTCGGAGTCCTGCGCATGCTCCTTGTATTTGTGCTCAAACTTCCGCGGGTTCTTCCCGGCATAGCGGGGGCGACGCCGATGTGGTGTGAGCTGTGTGGGGGCCATTCCTGGCCCCTCATCAGACGGAGCAGGAATGTCCCGGTTACTGTTTTCAGAGTCGTTCACAGCTCGTTGTATTTGGCGTTGCTGCCGCGTGCTTTGGCCACGGGATAGCGGCTTTCATTGCGCTCCACCTTGTCGAGCATGGCCTGGCCGAGATCGACGCCGAGATTGTGCGCCAGTTCGAAGAGTAGGATGGCCACATCAGCCATCTCGTCTTTGAGTTCGGGCATTTTTTCCTGCACCCGCTTCTCGATTTGATCGGGCTGCTGCCAGACGAAATGCTGGAGCAGCTCTCCAGCCTCAGCGGTGATGGCGACGGCGAGTTCTTTGGGATTGTGAAACTGCATCCAATCGCGGGCGTCGCGAAAATCGATGATGCGGGAAGTGATGTCGGCGATGCTCATGAAGGCGCAGCATGCGGGGGCTTCGTGGTGGACGCAACCCATCACCGCGTCTCAAAGGAGATCGAGCGAGAAGAAATCCTTCATCACCTGGCGATACACGTTCCGCTTGAATTTGGGCGTCCAGTCGAGCTGAAACTCACGCGGCTCGATCCAGCGAAAGGTGGCAAACTCCTGATGCGTGGCACTCAGATCAATATCCGCATCCGTGCCGGTGTAGCGGCAGAGGTAATAGGTCTGCTCCTGGCCGGCATAGATGCCGTATTTGAGCCGACCTTTGGGGAAGGCATAACGGTAGCCGCCACGCGTGGAGAGCACCTCCAGCAGCTCGCGGCGAACGCCGATCTCCTCCTGAAGTTCCCGGAAGAGGGCCTGCTCCGCCGTTTCGCCATCGTCCACGCCGCCTTGGGGGAATTGCCACGCGCCTTTGATGTTGATGCGCTCGCAGACGAGGATTTTGCCATCCTCGCGTTGAAGGATGGCGGCCACGTTGGGGCGGTAGAGGATCGGATCGGCGGGAAACAGGGCGTCAGGCACGATACGGTCATAAACCATGCTTTCGCGGCTTGCCACGAATTTACCCGATTAAGGCTCCTTCGCCGCTTCAGCTTTCCGTATCTCCTCTTTCACCAGCCCAGGCACGGCCCCGTAGCCGTAAAACTCCACCTTCGGATCATCGGCCTTCGGTAGGGTGAAATTAAACACGCTCACGCCGCAACGCCGCTGGCCTTCGTAACTACGACCATCGCTGGAGCCGCAGATCACCGGCTTCCCGTCCTTCACCCGATGGCCGAGAAAGATCATCACATGCGTGACAGGGATCTTCCGCCCCGGCTCCACGCCGCCTTGGCGAGACCAGAAAAGGAGATCGCCCGGCCGCAGATGCTCAAAGGCCGCGTCGTCGAGCTGGGTGACCTTTTCGGTGCGGTGAAAGGTGCCTTTCGTCTGCGTCCAGCCGCACATCTCATCGGATTGGCGTGGCACGCCGGGCACTTTTTCATCGAGCAGCACACGATAGACCGCGCCCGAGCAATCCATCCCGCCCTGCGCCACTTCATGGGAGGCGTAGCGATAAGTGAGCTTCAGCTTCGTGAGAGCCAAGGCTGCACGAATGATCCGTTTCACTCCTTCGGGCTGCGCTTCGAAATCCTTCAACTCCGTCTCCAGCATCGTCGAGACCTCGGCGGGCTTGACGACTTCCGCCGACTTCGTTTCGGGTTTCAGTTCCTCTTTGGTTTTTTCGGTCTTCGTCTCCTTTTTTGATGCTGCGGGCTTTTTTGCCTCCTGAGCGAAGAGCGCTCCAGCCAACAGTGATGAAACCCAAAGAAGCCGGAGAGTGTTTTTCATGGTCGCCATTCGAGCGGAAGGTCCCCTGCCCTGCAATCACGAAATGCTCGCACCTGCCAGTGCCTGATGCTACCAGCGCAGCCACCATGGCCCGCCTCCTCCGCTCACCGGAACCCGCTCCCACCGCTGACATGCAGCGTGTCCTTTCCATCGACCCTGCTTTGCGCAAAACCGGCTACGCCATCGTCGAAAGCAATGGCCGCGAGCTGCGAGCCATCACCTGGGGCGTGATCCAAAACAAACCTGCCCTGCTCCCCAGCGGCTGCCTTGTGGCCATCCGCGAGGCTTTGAACGAGGTGATCCGCGAGCACTCGCCCACCGTGTGCGCCATTGAGTCCACCATCTTTGTGCAGAGCTTTAAAACGGCCATCGTGCTCGGCAGTGCTCGTGGGGCGGCTCTCATCGCCGCCGCGGAGCACGGGCTGCCGATCTACGAATATGCCCCGCGTGAGATCAAGCAGGCTGCGGTGGGACGTGGCGGGGCGCAGAAGGACCAGGTGGCCTTCATGATGCGTTCCGTGCTCCGCCTCCGCGAGACGCCGCCGCCCGATGCCGCCGATGCCCTCGCCGTGGCCGTGACCCACTTTCAAAACGCCGCCTCCATGCGAGCCCTCGACCGCGAGGCTCGGCGAGTGTGATGCTTCATTGAAGCGGCCAGCTTGCAAAGCTCCGCGTCCAGCGGCGTTCTTTCCTCCATCATGGACCGCCGCGATTTCCTCAAGACCACCACCGCCGTCGCAGTTTCGCAGGCACTTCTGCCAGCTCAAGCGGCTTCAACACGCCAGTCGGATCTCATCCGAGCCGAGAACGCCAAGTCCGGTGCCAGCTTCCAGCTCACGCGAATGATGCCGGACAACGCGAAATCCTATCGCACCTCGCTGATCGAAGGTTACTGCTCGCGGCAATCCGTGAAAGCCGGTGAGAAGCTCGACATCTTCGTGAGCACGAAACCTTCTTCGAAGTTCACCATCGAGATCTTCCGCATGGGTTACTACGATGGCATGGGTTCGCGTTTGATGACCACGCTCGGGCCATTTGAAGGCCAAGAGCAGCCGGTGCCTGAGAAGGGTGAGAATCGCCTCCGCGAATGCCAGTGGGAAGCTTCGACCTCGCTCACGATTCCGGCGGATTGGCCGAGTGGCGTGTATTTGGGCCGTTTGACGACCGTGCCGGAAGTTCGTAGTCCCGGCTTTAGCCGGTCCGGGGAGCCGCCTAAAGGCGGGACTACAAACGAAGAACCGTATTGGCAAAGCTACATCGTCTTCATCGTCAAAGACGACCGCCCGGCGGATATTCTCTTCCAATGCAGCGACAACACCTGGCAAGCCTACAACCGCTGGCCGGTGAATGAATCGCTCTACACCGATCCGCGGGCCGCGCATGCGCCAGGTGTGAGTTGCAGCTTTGACCGGCCTTACGGCAAGTATGTACAGATCTTCGATAACCCTCAAAGCATGGGGAGCGGCGAGTTTTTGCTGTGGGAATACCCGCTGTGCTACTGGCTGGAAAAAGAAGGTTACGATGTCACCTACTGCTCGAACGTCGATAATCTCGAACCGGCCAACTTGAGTCGCGTGAAGACGATGATCAGCATCGGTCACGATGAATACTGGGACGTGCGGCAGTTTCAAAACGTCAAACAAGCCATCGACGATGGCCTCAGCGTGCTCTGGCTCTCCGCGAACGATGTTTACATGGTCACGCCCTTCACGCCGAATGCCAAGGGCGAGACCAACCGCCGCCTCACGCGGGAGACCTGCTACGGCGCATTCCGCGAAGAAGAAAAGGAAGCCTATTCCAAGGTGCTCGGCCCCTTTGAGAAGCCCGGCCCGGATGAACGCGACATCATCGGTGCCCGCACCATCGTCCCCTTCAATGGCGGCGGGGACTGGACCTGTGCGAAGCCGGATCACTGGCTCTTCGAAGGCACCGGCATGAAAAAGGGCGAAAGCATTCCCGGCCTCGTCGGCTGGGAATTCCACGGCGATCCCGATACCGCTCGCGAAGGCCTCGAAGTCATCGCTGAAGGCAACGTGTGGGCCAGCGGCACCCGCCTCGGCAAATACGCGGCCACCGTTTTCGAAGGACCGAAGAAAAACATCGTCTTCAACGCCACCACCATCTTCTGGAGCCAAGGATTGAGCGACCCTCCCGGCCACATGATTCCGTGGAGTCACTTTTCACGCCCCCATGGCCCGGATGAACGGGTTCAGCGCATCACGAAGAATGCGCTGAAGCGGGCGCTCGCCTAAACATCACTGCCCGGCGGGCAGTGGCTTGGCGATGACCTCGCTGGGCGGCATGAGGGTGACGTTCAGGCGGCGGATGGTGCCATCGAATGGGGTGCTGTTCGGGAAGTCATTCGCACTCAGTGGGCCAAAGCTCTGGCCGGCGGTGATGCCTTTGGCTGGCTCGGTGGGAAAACCGCCGGGGAAAGGCGTGAGATCGAGCACCTCACTCTTGCCGGGGACGGCGATGGACATGAAGCCGCTATTTGAAAGGAGGGCGCGGACGTTTGTCGGGCCTGCTTCGAGTGTATCGGCGGCGATGGAAGTGGCTTTCCCATCGACGAAGATGGTGAGTGTGGGACGGCTTGCGACAAGGTGGAGAGCGTAGCCGAGCTTCGCATCGCCATGGGCGACGAGCGTGCTATCACCATCGATCTCGGGATTGTAGTCAAAGGCAGCATTCAGGTAGATGCCGCGGCTTTGAATCTTCGGCGAATCAGGGGCGGAGACTTCATCGCCGGGTTTCAAAACAAGATCGACGGAGCCAGCAGGACTCGCCGCTGGCACCACCTCGGCCACGGGACGCTGCGCGGATTTAAACTCGGCCGGGAAATGTGCGGCGAGGCTCGTTTTGATGGCGGCGTGCTCGGGTGCGGCGGCGAGATTCGTCCACTCATGCGGATCGGCGTCGTGATCGTAAAGCTCCTCGCTGCCATCGGCATAGCGGATGTAGCGCCAGCGGGCATCGCGGGCGGCGTAGGAGGCGCTTTTGCCACCGCCGCTGATGGTGATGGCGGGCTTTTCACGCGTGGCAGCGGGATCGGAGAGCAGTGGCTTTAAGCTGGTGCCATCGAGATGCTCGGGGGCCTTCACGCCGGTGAGATCACAAAGCGTGGGGTAGAGGTCGATGAGAGCCGCAGGCTGGTTGGAGGAGGTTTCGGGCTTGGTGACATTCGGAGCCACGATGGTGAGCGGAATGTGCGTGGTCTCCTCCCAGAGCTTGCCTTTGTGCCACATCTGCTTTTCGCCGAAATACCAGCCGTGATCGGAGGTGAAGACGATGATGGTGTTTTTCGCGTTGGGGCCTTTTTCGACCGCGTCGAGCACCTGACCGAGCATGGCATCGCAAAAAGCCACGTTCGCGAGGTAGGCCTGAACGGCTTCTTTCCATTTATTGGCCTTCACGAGGGTCTGATGGTCGTTTTCGCCCTTGAGATGGCTTTTGGCTGTCTCGGGCACATCATCGAGATCGTTGTCCTTCACCTCGGGCAGCGTGATGCTTTCGAGCGGGAAGAGATCGAAATACTTCTGCGGCACATACCAAGGCGAATGCGGACGGTAGAGGCCGAGGGCGAGGAAGAAGGGCTTCTTCTGCTTTTTGCCGAGGAAATCAGCGGCGAAGGCCACGCACTGGCCATCGTCGGTCTTTTCATCCTCGACAGGAATGGTGCCCCAGTCCCAATGCCAAATGTTGAGGCCATTGAAATTCTGCCCGGTATGCACGGGGAGGTCAGGAATCTGCACCCCAACACGCGGGAAGCGCTGATCCCAGGCCGCATCGAGTTCAAAGCCACGCCGTCCGCCATGCCAGCCGCTGAGACGACCTTCTGGACCGCCGTGATTGGCGTGGAAGATCTTGCCTGCGGCAGCGGTGAGGTAGCCGCTGGCCTTGAAATGCTCCGGCAGCGTGGGTTTGCCCGCGATCTGCACACTGCGCCGCCAGTCCTGCTCATTGCCAAAGACGCCGCTGGAGGAAGGCAGCATGCCGGTGAGCAGGCTGGTGCGGGAGGGATTGCAAAGGGCGAAATTGCAGTGCGCATTGGTGAAGCGCATGCCCAGCTTCGCGAGACGTTCCATGTTGGGCGTTTTCGCCTGCGGCAGGAGGCGCAGGTCATCGGCGAGGATGAAAAGGACGTTCGGCTTGCCGTAGGCGGACACGCTGCGCTTTTTCGGCGCGGCATGCAGCGTGGCGGCGGCCAGGAAAAGGACGAGGGCGAGGCGCATGATCCATGCACCCAAAGATTCGCTTTCGGGTGAAGGCAAGCGGGGATGTGTGAGGAATCTCTTTGGCGCGGAAAAGGATCAAAACGAGCTTGGCAGGCCGTTGGAGGTCTGCCACACATCCGCCCTCCTCATTCCGAACCCTTCCCATGAAGAAAATCGCTCTCTTTTTCGCCCTCGCCGCCGCTGCTTTTGCCCAGGAGGTGAAGCCGCTGAAGGTTCTCATGGTCTGCGGAGGCTGCTGCCATGATTATGCGAACCAGAAGATGATCCTCGCTGAAGGCCTCAGCGCCCGAGCGAACCTCGAATTCACCATCGTGCATGAGGAATCGCGGGTGAAGGACGACCGCACCCACCAGGTGAGCATTTATAAAAAGGCCGATTGGGCCAAGGGCTACGACGTGGTGATTCACAACGAGTGCTTTGGAGCGGTCACCGATGTCGAGTTCGTCAATGGCATCGCCAAACCGCACTTTGACGGCGTGCCCGCCGTGATGCTGCACTGCTCCACGCACAGCTATCGTGCCGCGAAGACCGATGAATGGCGCAAATGCCTCGGCCAGACCTCCATGAGCCACGAGAAGAACCGCGACCTGAAGGTGCGCAATGTGGCCGAAGATCACCCCGTGATGAAAGGCTTTCCGAAGGAGTGGCTCGATACCAAAGACGAGCTCTACAAGAACGAGAAGCTGTGGGAGAACTTCAAGCCGCTGGCCACCGCCTACGGCGAGGACACCAAGAAAGACCACCACGTCATCTGGCTCAACGAATACGGCCAAGGCAAAGTCTTCGGCACCACACTCGGCCATGGCAATCACACCATGGAAGATCCGCTCTATCTCGATCTCGTGGCCCGCGGCCTCCTTTGGACCTGCGGAAAGCTCGATGAAAGCGGCAAGCCGCTCCCGGGTTACGAAGCCAAGCAGAAGTAATTGCCTGAGACGACGCTCATCGCGTCTCGATGCCCTGCACCGCCTTGAGCGTGCCTTTCTCGCCCTCCGGCCAGTAAGCGCCATCTTCGATCCATTCACGCAGCATGCCGATCTGATCTTCTGTGAGGCTCATGTCCTTGCGCGGCATCATCTTCGGATGCGTGCCTCCACGCTGCACGGCGCTAATGAGCAGGCTGCAGCATGGGTCGCCGGGCAGGATGTAGTCGCGACCGCTTGGGCTGCGTTTGAAGGCCGCAGTCTTGCTGGCGAGGTTTAGTGCCGGAGGTGGGAGCGTGCCATTGTGGCAGGCGAGGCAGTGCTGCTGGAAAACGGGCTTCACCTCGGTGAGAAAGTAGTGCTCACGCTCGGAGGTGGAGGGTGTAACGATGGCACAGGCGGGGATGAGAAGCAGCGGAAGAAGAGTGAGATGGCGCATGGGGTAAGCCTACCAAAGTACCCTGGCCGTGGCTATGCAGCGTTTGGGTATTTTGATGCCTAGACTTGACGCTTTGGCGATCCCGCTGGCAGAGTACCGCATGTCACGCTCCTCCAAAGCTCGCTCCAACAACCAATTGCGCATCGTTTTGACCGGAGGGCCTGGCGGAGGCAAGACGACGGCGGGTGATCTGTTCCAGCGAGAGATGTCCGATCAGGTCGTGCTGGTGCCGGAAGCGGCGACGATGGTTTTCAGTGGCGGTTTTCCACGCATCTCCAAACCCGGCGCGACCTACGCCGCCCAACGTGCCATCTACCATGTGCAGATCCACCTGGAGGAGGCGGTGATGGCGCAGCACCCGGATCGTATCCTGTTGTGTGATCGCGGCACGGTGGATGGAGCGGCCTACTGGCCTGGTGAACCGCACGATTTTTTTCACGACATCGAGAGCACCATGGAGCGTGAACTGAACCGGTATGACGCGGTGATTTTCTTCGAAAGCGCTGCCGTGGGCGGCATGGGCATCGACGGGGGTAATCCCATCCGAAATGAATCGATGGAGCAGGCGGTGAAGCTCGATCACAAACTGCGCTCCCTTTGGTCCAAGCACCCGAAGTTTGTGCTCGTGCCGCACAATCCGTCCTTCTTCAAAAAGATCTCGTATGGCCTCGCGGTGCTCGACGGGATTGTGAGTGAGTTGAAGGGCAGGAAGAAGCCGACCCGAAAGGCGAGCCGGGCTGGAAAACGCAAATCGGCGAAGGCCTGAGGCTGAAAGTACCACACTCCGTGATTGCCAGCGGGGCAGCTCTGCGTTTAGCCTGCTCTTTCCTTTCCCCACCCATGAGCAAAAAAGCCGCCTCCAAGCCTGCCCCGAAGAAAGCCGCGAAAGCCGCCGCCTCGTCCAACAAGAGCCTCCTCGTCGAAAACCGCGTGTTCAAGCCGGACGCCGCTTTTGTGAAGAAAGCCCGCATCAGTTCCATGGCGCAGTACAAGAAGATGCACGCCGAGTCGCTCAAGAATCCGGCCAAGTTCTTCGGCAATGAAGCGAAGGAACTCACCTGGACGAAGCCCTTCACCAAGGTGCTCGACTGGAAATGCCCGAACGCGAAGTGGTTCACCGGCGGCAAGCTCAACGTCAGCGAAAACTGCCTCGACCGCCATTTGAACGGCCCCCGCAAGACGAAGGCAGCCCTCATCTGGGAAGGCGAACCCGGCGAGAAGCGCGTCTATACCTACCAGCAGCTTCACCGCGAGGTCTGCCGCTTCGCCAACGTGCTGAAGCGTCACAAGGTCAAGAAAGGCGACCGCGTCATCATCTACATGCCGATGATCCCGGAGGCCGCCATCGCCATGCTGGCCTGCACACGCATCGGTGCCGTTCACAGTGTCATCTTCGGCGGTTTCAGTGCCGAATCGATCAAGGACCGCGTGCTCGACAGCGGTGCCGCGATCATCATCACCGCCGACGGTGGCTATCGCCGCGGTGCCGTGGTGCCTTTGAAGAAAAACGTCGATGACGCCCTCAAGGCCAAAGACACGCCGGTGAAGACCGTGGTGGTGTATAAGCGCACCGGCCAGGACATCCACATCGAGGAAGGCCGCGACGTGTGGTGGCATCGCGAACTCGAATACGTCGATGCGAAGTGCCCGCCCGTGGCGCT
>JBILVU010000121.1:0-17924 GCA_044370285.1 Prosthecobacter sp. | reverse complement strand
ATGGCGAAGGGCGCGAGCGCTTCCACCGCTTCACCACCGGCATCCCTTTCACCAAGCTCTACGTCAACAGCGTCCCCAACTACCCCTATCCCTACGTCATCAACGGCCTGCTCTGGGAACTGCCCGCCGCCATGCCCGGCGACGCGCATGGCGTCCACGCCTACGGCATGGGCAACACGCAGGTGCTCGGCGACTGGCAGCGCGCGCTCGATGTCACCGTGCTCAAGCAGGGCCTCCACACCATCTGCTTTCACCCGCACGGCTACAGCCTGCCCGAGAGCATCGCCGGACTCGTCGATTACGCCGACCGCACTTACGGCAAACGCGTGAAGTTTCTCAACTGCCGCGAAATCATCGACCGGCTAACCAAGAACGCCCTCGGCGGCACCCCGCTGCGCTCCGCCACCGGCGCCGACAACGGCGTGCGCCTGCTCGACGTGAATGGCGACGGCTTCCTCGATGTCGTCATCGGAAACTCGCAGCGCCAGCTCACCCGCGTCTGGCAGCCGAAAGAAAAACGCTGGCTCGAAACACCGCTGCCGCTCGCCCTCGTGAGCGGCGAAACCACTCCGCGCGCCACCGCCACCGGGGCTCGCTTTTTCACCGCCGCCGCCGATGGCCGCGCCGGGCTCGCTATCGCCACCGCCGGGCAGCGCGGCGTGTGGCATTTCAAGAACAACCAATGGGTGAAACAAACCACCGCGCTCCCCGCCGAAGCCGACGGCGAGCCGCTCCTCACCGCTCGCGACGGCATCGACCGCGGCGTCCGCTTTCGCGACCTCGACGGCGACGGCCTCTCCGACCTCATCGTCAACAACGACACGCAAAACGCCGTCTTCCTCTGGCAGCCCGCATCCTCCCGCTGGCAGCGCGCCCCCTTTTCCCTGCCCGAAAAAAACTGCATCGTGGACGCGCAAGGCACCGACCTCGGCCTGCGCTTCATTGACCTCGACGCCGATGGCGACGACGACCTCATCCTCTCCAACGAACGCCACTACTGGGTCCGCACCTTCGACGGCCCCGCCAAAGGCTGGTCCACCCTCGCTCGCAGCGGCAAAGCCACCGACGCGAACGCCATCCCGATGATTACCAAACAAGGCGAACTCATGGGCGTCTGGTTCCACTCCGGCAAGATGGCCCAGGTCAATGAGTTCACCGCCCAAGGCCGCAACGACAACCTCCGCCACCTGGACTTCCAAGCGCTGCTGCAAGCCCCCACGCAGGAGGGAAAGTGAGCGCGACTCGACAGACAAACCCATTTCACCAACTGCGACCCATTTCATGAGACTGACACTTTCCATCCTCACCGCCATGCTGCTCGCTCCGTCGCCTAGGCGGAGACGGACCAGACGGTGAGCCAGTCCCCGCTGCTCTTCCGCAGCGCGGTGCGGAAGCAGGCGTGAGGCATCCGGCGGAACTGCCGGAAAAGGAGTCCATTTTGCGGGATTCGGAGACTATTTTACCTGCGGGGACTTCGTTCTCTCAGGGTTATCCTTTTGAAAGTCTGAGAACCGCAATCGTCATCACCCTTTTATGAACACCTCCCGCTCCATGTCTCGTCGTCAGCTGATGTGATCTAGAAACAACGCCATGCCACTAGAACTTGCCTCTCTCAACGCCGTGGTCTCCCGTTCGGGCCACGAAACGATTACTCTGCTGCGAATAAACGTACTGCGACTGGTGCTGCTCTTCGTCAGCGCGCCAGCGTTTGGCGCGAGTGATGAGGCGGTCGGCTACAACCGTGATGTGCTGCCGATCCTCGCCGACAACTGCTTCCAGTGTCATGGCTTCGACAAGGCGCAGCGCAAGGCGGGTTTGCGGTTGGATTCGGCGGCGGGAGCGATGGTGGTGCTGGAGTCGGGTGAGCGGGCCATCACGCCGGGCAAGGTGGCGGAGAGCGGACTGATCGAGCGCATCCTGACGACGGACGCCGATGACCTGATGCCGCCGAAGAAAACGGGCAAGCATCTGACGGCGGAGCAAAAGGAAACGCTGCGGCGCTGGGTGGAGCAGGGGGCGAAGTATGAGCCGCATTGGGCCTACATTCCTCCGGTGCGAGTGGAGCCGCCGTCCATGCCTGGCTCGGCGCATCCGGTGGATCGTTTCATCCGCGCACGACTGGCGCAGGAGAAGATCGCGCCCGCGCCGGAGGCGGATCGCGCGACGCTGATCCGGCGTGTCAGCTTCGATCTCACGGGCTTGCCGCCATCGGCGCTGGAGGTGGACGCATTTTTGAATGATGCGCGTGCTGATGCCTACGAGCGGGTGGTGGAGCGGTTGCTGGCTTCGGAGCACTTTGGCGAGCGCTGGGCGCGGTGGTGGCTGGACCTCGCGCACTATGCGGACAGCGATGGTTACTTGCAGGATTTCCTCCGGCCAGTGGCGTGGCGCTACCGGCAGTGGGTGGTGGAGGCGTTCAATCGCGACCTGCCTTTCGATGAGTTCACCATCGAACAACTCGCGGGCGATCTTTTGCCGAATACGACTACTTCGCAGCGCATGGGCACGGGCTTTCTGCGCAATACGCTGAGCAATCGCGAGGGCGGTGCCGACCTGGAGGAGTATCGCGTGAATCAAATCATCGACCGCACTTCCACCGTAGGCACGACGTGGCTGGCGCTGACGACCGGTTGCGCGCAGTGCCACGATCACAAGTTCGATGCGATCTCGCAGCGCGAGTTCTACCAGCTCTACGCCTTTTTCAACAACGCCGACGAGGTGAACGTCAACGCGCCGCTCCCCGGCGAAAGCGAGCCCTACGAAGCCGCAAAGAAGGAGCATGATCGCAAGCGTGCGGAACTGATCGCGCCCGTGGCCGCGCCGCTGGATGAGTTGCAGGCGGATTGGGAAAGGCGGCTACTGGAAACGGAGGCGAAACCCGGCGTGGATTTCGCCTGGGATCGCACGCTGGAACTGCTCGGGATGCAATGGGGGCAGAATCTCGGCGAGGGACAACTCGAAGGTCTCAACATCATCAAGACGCCGCGCGCACAGCGCACGCAGGACCAGCGGGACCGGCTCCTCGATTACTTCCTGAAGAACAGTCCGACCATCTATCAGGCGAAGTTCAAGGAACTGAAACTGGACGAATTGAGGACGAAGCTCGATGCCTTGCATAAAGACCTGCCTGCGATCACTCGCGCTCCGGCGATGATGCAGGCCGTGCTGCCGCGTGCGACGCACATCCATGTGCGCGGCGAGTTCCATCGCAAGGGCGACGAGGTGCAGGCGGGCACGCCAGCCGCCATGCCCGCTCTCGCGAAGCTGAACGATGCCAACCGCCTCGACCTTGCTCGCTGGCTCGTCTCGCCGCGGCATCCGCTCACGGCGCGCGTCGTGGTGAACCGGCTGTGGCAGGAGTTGTTCGGGCGCGGCATCGTGGGGACCTCGGAGAACTTCGGCGTGCGCGGTGATCGTCCGTCACACCCCGAACTGCTCGACTGGCTGGCGCTGGAGTTCATGCGCGAGGGATGGAGCGTGAAGACGATGCTGAGGCAGATCGTGTTGTCGCAAACCTATCGGCAAAGCTCAGTCGCAAGGCCCGAACTTGCCACGCGCGATCCCTTGAACAAGCTCGTCGCCAGACAGGCGCGTCTCCGTCTCTCCGGTGAAACCGTGCGTGATGCCGCGCTCGCGGCGAGTGGATTGCTCAACCGCAATGTGGGCGGCCCGAGCGTGAAGCCGCCGCAGCCCGCCAGCGTCTCCCAGGAAGGCTACAAGAACCTGTGGGAGACCAGCCCCGGTGCGGATCGCTACCGGCGCGGACTCTACACCTTCATCCAGCGCACCTCGCCCTTCGCTCAGTTCGTTACTTTCGATCTGCCCGACACGAGCCGAAGCTGCACCCGCCGCGAGCGCTCGAACACGCCGCTCCAAGCACTCAATCTTCTCAACGATCCCGTCTTCCTCGAAGCGGCGCAGGCCCTCGCCGTGCGCGTCCATCGCGAAGCGCGCGGCGGCGACGAACCACGACTCGCACATGCCTTCACGCTCGTGCTCTCGCGCCCGCCCACGTCCGCCGAATCGAAGCGCCTGCTCGCCTATCTCCAGCAACAAAAGTCACTCTTTGAAAAGGACGCCGCATCCACTCACGAACTCACCGGAGAGGAAGGAGGTGCCGACCGCGCCGCGTGGATCGCACTCGCCAGCGTGCTGCTGAATCTCGACGAAACCATCAACCGTGAATAATCGCATGAGTCCACGTCACCTCTCTCGCCGAAGCTTTCTAGCCCTCTCCACATTGGCAGCGCTGCGCGTATCCGCCACGCCTTCCCCGCATCCAAAGCACCGCTACATCGACATCCACACGCACCTCGGGGCGTTTCGCTTCGGGCAGAACGTGAGCGTCAAAGGATTGCTCAACTGGATGGACGAGCACGATGTTGAGCGCGCGGTGATTCAGCCGCTCGTCTCGCCGGAGGCGGCCCCCACGTTGCAGCCGATGCAGACCAGCGATGCGGCGCTGGAAGCGGCGAAGGCACATCCCGACCGTTTGATTGCCTTTTGCTGCCTCGACCCGCGCGTGACGGTCGATCCGACCGCAAAGAAAACGTATCCCGAGCGCCAGGGGCATGTGGCGGGCGTCAAAGGCCTGATCGAAATCCTCAAGCGCTACAAAGATGCCGGCGCACGCGGACTCGGCGAACACAAGGTCGGCCTGCCTTTCGATCATCCGCAGATGATGCAGCTCTACGAGGCCTGCGACGCGCTGGAGCTACCGATCCTTTTTCACCTCGACGACCTTCGCGGCATCGACACCGTCGGCCTGCCGCGTCTGGAGAACGTGCTGAAGGCATTTCCTAAACTCCCTCTCATCGGCCACGCCTGTGGTTTCTGGTCCTCCATCTCCGGCGAAGCCACCCCGGAAGACTTCGGCCGCTATCCGAAAGTCCCGCGCCCAATCACCCCAGGCGGCGCGCTGGACCGTCTCATGGACGCCTATCCGAATCTCTACGGCGACCTCTCTGAGCCCGGCGGCGCCATCGCCCTCACCCGCGATCCCGAATTCGCCCGCGAGTTCATCCTGCGCCGCGCCGACCGCCTGCTCTTCGGCAGCGACTACCTCGCGCCCGGCCAGCAAATCCCGCAGTTCGACATCCTCGCCGCCATGAATATGCCCGACGAGGTGCAATACAAAATCCATCGCGGCAATGCCATCCGCCTCCTGAAACTCTCCGGCCGCTGACCGTGCATCACCCTTTCGAACCATGAATACCTCACTCAACACCCGTCGTGATTTTCTCGCCCGCAGCGCGCACGGCTTCGGCGCGATGGCGCTGTGGGACTTGCTGGCGCGTGACGGACACGCCGCCGCGCCGTTGCCGCACCTCGCACCGCGCGCGAAGAACGTCATCTTCATCTTCATGATGGGCGGCCCGTCGCATCTCGATCTGTTTGATCCAAAGCCGAAGATGGCCGCGCTCCACGGTCAGCCGATGCCGGCATCACTTTTGCAGGCCAAAAAAAGTGCGACCGGCGGCGTGCTCGAAACCGTGATGGCGAGTCCGCGCAAGTTTCAACGTCACGGGCAGAGCGGTATCGAATTGTCCGAACTGCTGCCCCACACCGCCGCGATGGCGGATGAGATTTGCCTCATCCGCTCGATGCACGGCGAGCAGGCGAACCACGACCCGGCCCAACTGCTTTTCCACTGCGGCACACCGCTCTTTGGGAATCCCAGCATGGGCTCGTGGGTGAACTACGGCCTGGGCAGCGCGTGCCAGAATCTGCCGGGCTACATGGTGCTCATTTCCGATGACGGCCATGGTCTGGAAGGCGCGGGCGCATCGCTGTGGGGCAGCGGCTTCATGCCCTCGACCTATCGCGGCGTGTCGTTCCGTAACTCGGGTGATCCCATCCTGCATCTCAACCGCCCACCCGGCATCAGTGCTGCCACGCAGCGTGCGCGGCTGGACGTGCTGCGCGATTTGAATCAAATGCATCAGCAGAGCACCGGCGACGCGGAGATCGCCTCGCGTATCGCGTCGTATGAGATGGCCTTTCGCATGCAGACCGCCGCGCCGGAGCTGCTCGACTTCGGCGGAGAGAGCGCCGCCACGCGCGAGATGTATGGCCTCGACGCGGAGAAGACACGCGCCTTTGGCACGAACTGCCTGCTCGCGCGGCGCATGGTCGAGCGCGGCGTGCGTTTCGTGCATCTCGTGCATAGCACTTGGGATCATCATAGCGACCTGAACGGGCGTCTCGCCAACAACTGCGCCATGACCGACCTCGGAGCCGCCGGGCTGCTCAAAGACCTCAAACAACGCGGGCTGCTCGATGACACACTCGTCGTCTGGGCTGGCGAATTCGGCCGCACTCCGATGGGCGAGGTGCGACGCGGCAGCACCGCAGGCAAGGAAGGCCGCGATCATCATCCGAACGCCTTCAGTCTCTGGATGGCCGGTGGCGGTGTGAAGCGCGGCCACATCCACGGAGCCACCGATGACTTCGGCTACAACATCGTGGAGAACCCCGTCCACGTTCACGACCTCCAGGCCACCATCCTGCACCTGCTCGGCATCAATCACGAACAACTCACCTACCGCCACGCCGGACGCGACTACCGCCTCACCGATGTGGCCGGCAAGGTGGTGCAGGACATCTTGGCATAGCCCGCCATGAAACTCTTCCTCACCCTCACCGCCATGCTGCTCGCGCCGTCGCCTAGGTGGAGACGGACCAGACGGTGAGCCAGATCGCCGATGCCTGCGGCTACCCGACGCCTGCGCATTTTCAGCGCCAGTTTCACCACCATCAGAACCGCTCCCCGCTGGTCTATCGTCTGGCCGTGAGAAAGCAAAGCTGAGGCGATTCCTCCCAGCCTGTCGTAGAGTTAAGCGGTGCGTGTTTCGGCCTCACATGTTTTTGATGGCAGTAGAATGAGGGCAGTAGAATGGCTTTGAATCCCAACATTCTACTGACTAACTACACCTCCAATCCTCTGAGAATTGGCAAGAAGATTAGTGGGCAAGAAGATTTTCTTGCCCCTGAATTTTCTTGCCAAAAAAGAGGTGAGTTACTCTCCCTTCCACAGACTAGCCCGGTGGCGTTCGTTTGCTACTGCCCCCCTGATCTGCTGCCATTCGTTTTCCCGTTCGCAGGGGAGGTTCGTCAGGAGAACTCATAAAACCCTTCTTTTGCCTGCCACCAGCGTCTTGCATAGCCAATGCGTGATCCGAATGGCCGAATGGCCGGAAAAGGAGTTCATAACGCCGGATTCCGCACCTAGTATTCAGCTGACACCCGGTGCACCTGCTCTGAAGCTAGGGAGCAGATGAAACACTATCGCCTCAATCGTCTCTTCAATCCCCAGTCCAACCGCTGCTTCGATGTGGCCGTGGATCATGGTTTCTTCAATCAGCCTGGATTCCTCATGGGCATCGAGGACATGCGCACCGTCGTGAAAACGCTGGTGAATGCGGCGCCGGATGCCATTCAGCTCACGCTGGGCATGGCTCGGCATTTGCAGGAGATCCCCGGACGCTTCAAACCCTCCCTGGTGCTGCGCACCGATGTGGCGAACATCTACGGCAAGGAGCTACCAACCTCGCGCTTCAGCCTTATGATCGAAGAGACCATGCTCCAGGCAGTGCGCTATGATGCAGCCTGCGTGTGCGTGAATCTTTTTCAGATCCCCGGTGCGCCGGAAGTGCATGCGCAGTGTGTGGAGAACATCCTGCGACTCAAGCCGCAGGCCGACTACTACGGCATGCCGATGATGATCGAGCCGCTGGTGTTTCAACCGAATGAGAAGGCGGGCGGCTACATGGTGAATGGCGACGAGACAGCGATCACCTATCTGGTGCGTCAGGCGGTGGAGTTGGGAGCCGACATCGTAAAGGCCGATCCCACCGATGATGTCTCGCGCTATCACAAGGTGATCGAAGCGGCCTCAGGCATTCCCGTGCTGGTGCGCGGTGGTGGCCGGGTGAGCGATCGCGAGATCCTGGAGCGCACACAGGGACTGCTGGCCCAGGGTGCGGCGGGCATCGTCTATGGTCGCAATGTGATCCAGCACCCCAACCCCAAAGGCATCACGCAGGCGCTGATGGCGATGGTCCATCAAAACGCGAGTGTCGATGAAGCTCTCACCTTGATCTGATCATGAAAGACATTCACATCGGCATCATCGGGGGCGGCCTCATGGGTCGCGAAATGGCCAGCGCATTTGCGCGTTGGTGTGCGCTCACGGACGTGACGGTGCGCCCTGTGCTTACAGCGGTCGCGGATTTGAATCCGGCCACACTGGCATGGTTTGACTGCATTCCCTCCTGCACGCAAAAGACCACGGACTACCAGGAGCTGCTGGCAAACCCGGCCATTGATGTGGTCTATGTGGCCGTGCCGCATCACCTGCATGAGAAGCTCTATCTCGATGTGCTGGCAGCAGGGAAGGATCTCTTCGCGGAGAAGCCTTTCGGCATCGACCTCGCTTCTGCAAGGCGCATTGTGCATGCCACAGAAGCCAGTGGTCGCTTCGTGCGGTGCAGCTCGGAAATGCCATTCTTCCCTGGCGCACAGCGGGCTTTTGAAATCGCACGCAAGGGAGCCATTGGCCGCGTGCTGGAGGTCGTTTCCGGCTTTCATCACAGCAGTGATCTCGACCCCACAAAACCCGCGAACTGGAAGCGTCTCAACGCCACCTGCGGCGAAGGTGGCGTGCTCAACGACCTCGGCATGCATGCCTGCCACCTGCCGCTGCGTTTGGGCTGGAAGCCTGAGCGGGTTTTTGCCCAACTGCAAAAAGGCTACGCGCAGCGCCCGGATGGCAAAGGCGGCCACGTGAACTGCGACACCTGGGACAATGCGCTGCTGCACACCTGGACGAGCATCTCAGGCGAGGCCGTGCCACTCCGTCTGGAAATGAAGCGCCTGGCTCCAGGAGCTACCAACACCTGGTTCATCGAGATTCTCGGCACCCAGAGCGGCGTTCGATACAGCACGGCCGAGCCAAAGACGCTGTGGATTTTTGAGCGAGACAAGGAGCAGTGGTGGAAACGCACGGACCTCGGCTTTGGCACGCCGTTCAAGACCGTCACGGGAGGCATTTTCGAACCTGGCTTCCCGGATGTGATCCAGCAAATGTGGGCTGCTTATCTCATGGAGCGTGAGGGCTTGCTGGATGGCCGCTTCGGCTGCGCCACGCCGCAGGAGGCCCTCTCTACGCATGAAATCTTTGCCGCCGCGCTGGAGTCCCAGCGGACAGGCTCGGTGGTCACTCTTTGATTTTGCATCCACCATGAGCACTCAGCGCACAGGCATCCTGGCCGCCGGAAACTTCATCGTGGATCATGTGAAGATCATCGATGGCTATCCGCAGCAGGACATGCTGGCCAGCATTGTCAGCGAGTCCCAATCGAACGGCGGCGGTCCCTACAATGTGCTCAAGGACCTCGCGGCAATGAAAGCCGGCTTCCCGCTCGCCGCCTGCGGTCTCGTGGGGGATGACGAAAACGGGCGCTGGATCAGGCATGACCTGACGGTGCACGGCATCGTTACGGCGAAACTCCACTGCACCCGCGAGAGGACGACTTCCTACACGGATGCCATGACGGTGCAGAGCACGGGTCGGCGAACGTTTTTTCATCAACGCGGTGCCAATGCCCTGTTCGATGTCATCCACTGCAACTTCGCTGACAGCAACGCTCGCCTGTTTCACCTCGGCTACCTCATGCTGCTGGACCGGCTGGATTCCTTCGATGAACACGGTCAAACACGCGCTGCCAATCTTCTCGCTTGCGCCCAAGCTGCCGGACTCGAGACCAGCGTGGATGCCGTCAGCACCGAGCATCCGCAGTTTCGGGAGATCGCACTCAGTGCCCTGCCATTTACCGATCACCTGATCCTGAATGAAGTGGAAGCCTCGCGCATCTTGCGAGCGAGCCTAGGCGCAAACGAACCCGTCGCACTGCTTGGCGCGGCACGGCAGCTTCTCTCCGCTGGCGTGCGGCGCACAGTCACCATCCATACCGAGCATGGCGCTGTCGCCGCTACTCATGAGGGCGAGCACGGCATCCAGCCCTCTTTGCAGCTTCCCGCAGGTTTCAGTCGCGGAGCCACTGGAGCGGGAGATGCCTTTGCCGCAGGGCTTCTTTATAGCCTGCACGAGGGGTGGCCCTTGCAAAAGAGGCTGCTGCTAGCGGTGAGCGTGGCCGCGTCATCGCTCGCAGACCCCACGCCATCCGCAGCTGTCCTGCCAGTCCACGAATGCCTTGGACTCTCTGAGCGATTCGGCTTCGGCCCCTTTGGCCAAGCTGCCTGAAGCTTTTCCACACCCCACACTCCACACCCTATGAACACCAAAAAATACAACGTCGGCATCATCGGCTACGGCTGGGCAGCCACGGCCCACATCGACGCCATCAATGCGAGCAAGCAGGCGCAGGTCACCGCCATCTACTCCTCTCGCCCGCTGGACAGTGCGGAACTCAGCGCGAAGCATGGCGGCAGCATCAAGGCTTATCAAAGTGTCGAAGCACTGCTGGCGGACCCGGACATCCACATTGTGGACATCGCCAGTTACCCCAGCCAGCACAGTGCGCAGGCCATCGCGGCGGCACAGGCGGGCAAGCACATCATTCTCGAAAAACCGATGGCCAACTCGCTGGAAGAGGTGCGCGCCATCGTCGCAGCCGCCGATGGGAATGGCGTGAAAGGCTGCGTCTGCTTTGAACTGCGCTTCTCCGGGCAGATGATCACCACACGGGCCATGCTCGCGGAAGGGCTGCTCGGTGATCTGCACTATGGCGAGGTGGATTACTATCACGGCATCGGCCCGTGGTATGGGCAGTTCCGCTGGAACACTGGCAAGAAGGACGGCGGCAGCGCGCTGCTCACCGCTGGCTGTCATGCGCTTGATTGCCTGCTCATGTGCATGCCCGGCGAGGTCGAGAGCGTCAGCAGTTTCAGCACGAAATCGAAGAGCGACATCTTCGCGCCCTATGAATACGACACCTCCTCGGTGACACTGGTGCGGTTCAAAAACGGAGCCGTGGGCAAGTGTGCGGCCATCGTGGACTGCCTCCAGCCCTACTACCTGCACACCCATCTTGTTGGCAGCCAGGGCAGCCTCTTGGATGACAAATTTCACTCCATGAAACTGCAGACCAACAAAGCCCACTGGAGCAAGCTCTCCGTGCAACTCGCCGATTCCGGTGACGTGCACGATCACCCCTATCAAACCCAGTTTCAGCTCTTCTTCGATTCCCTAGATGAAGGCAAAGACATGCCGCAAACGAGCTTCAAAGACGCCCTGCGCACCTTCGAGGTCGTCTTCGCAGCCGACCAAAGCGCGGCTAAGGGCGGAGCTGTCATTCACCTTGGCTGATGCCAATCACGCTCATTTAACCCAGTCCAAACCATGAACAAAGCTACACCATATACTCCTCATTCGCGTCGCGACTTCATCCGCACGGGCAGCGCTGCGGCAGCAGCGATGACACTCACCTTCCCTCACATTCTCCGAGGTGCCACGGACAGTCGGAAGCTCAAAATCGGCCTCGTCGGCTGTGGTGGGCGCGGCACCGGTGCGCTGGCACAGGCACTGGGCGCGGACTCGAATAGCGAGGTGACGGCGCTGGCGGATCTGTTTTCCACGCAGATCGACATCACGCTACAAGCCATCGGCACGAAGCCAGAGTTCTCCGACAAGATCAAGGCACCGGAGAGCCAGCGCTTCGTTGGACTGGACGCGTATGCGAAGATGATGGCCTCGGATGTGGATGTTGTCTTGCTCGCCACGCCACCAGCATTTCGCCCTCAACAGCTTGCAGCCGCCGTCGCGGCGGGGAAGCATGTCTTTTGTGAAAAACCCATGGCTACGGACGCGCCAGGAGTGCGCTCGGTTCTCGAGTCGGCCCGCACCGCGAAGGAGAAAAATCTCAGCATCGTGGCAGGCTTCAACGTCCGCTACGACACGACCCATCAGGAGTTCATGAAAAGCGTCCATGACGGCAAGATGGGAGACGTGATGAGCCTGCGGGACCACCGCCTCGGCACACCGGTCAAGCCAATGTCTCCACCCGAGTCACGCCCGAAAGAAATGGGTGATGTAGAATGGCAACTCCGTAACTGGTATAACTTTTTCTGGCTCTCTGGTGACGGCCTCGTGGAGCAGGCTGTTCATCATGTGGACCGCATCATTTGGGTGATGCAGGATGCGCCGCCGCTGGAGTGCATCGCCAATGGCGGGCGTAACAGCCCGAACCACGAGGGCAATATCTACGATCACATCGATGCCCTCTGGCAGTGGGAAAACGGCACTCAGGCCAGCATGATGCAGCGCCAGGTGCTCGGCTGTGATCCGAACACCACCCTCACTGTCCACGGCACGAAGGGCCGCGCCGCCATCGACCTCTTACGCGGCATTGTCCCGCTGGATGGCAAGCGCACACGCAGCACCTACAGCCTCGGCCCATCGTATGACAACGAGCACATCCACCTTTTCAATGCCATTCGTGCGGGTGAAGCGGTGAATGATGGCGTGCGCATGGCCCACAGCACCCTCGCCGCCATCATGGCCCGCATGGCGGCCTACACAGGCAAAAGAATCACCTGGGACATGGCGATGAACTCCCAGGAGAAGCTCGTTCCCGACAACCTCACTTGGGACATGAAGCTCCCCATCGCCCCAATGGCTATCCCCGGCAAAACCAAGTTTCTCTAACTATCTCTATGAAACTACACACACTCCTGCTCACCACCTGCCTCATCACTCGCGCTTTGATCGCGGCAGATGAGGTGGGCTTCGTCCCCATGTTCAATGGCAAAGACCTCGACGGCTGGGTGCCGTGTTCCATCGCGCCGGAGACTTTCACCGTGCGCGATGGTTTGGTCGTCACCAGCGGGCAACCCGTCGGCACCCTGCGCACCGAGAAGATGTATGAAAACTTCATCATCGAGTTTGACTGGAGGCACATGCAGTCCGGCGGCAACTCGGGCCTTTTCATCTGGGCCGATGGACTGCCCGTCACCGGCTCGCACTTCTCACGCGGCATCGAGATTCAGATTCTCGATCCTGGCTTCAACCCTCCGGGCAAGAACGAGTGGTATACCACGCACGGCGACATCTTCGCGGTGAACGGCGCCGCGCTCACCGTCGCGGGTCGCATCTCGCCCAATGGCAGGCGGAGCTTCCCGATGGAGGAACTCACAAAGCCCTCGCCAGATTGGAATCACTACCGCGTCGTGGCGAACAACGGCGACATCAGCCTCAGCGTGAATGGCAAGGAAGTGACCATCGCGAAAGCCGCTTCCCCCCGCAAAGGCTACCTCATGCTGGAGTCCGAAGGCAGCGAGGCGCATTTCCGCAATGTGCGCATCAAAGAGCTGCCATCGACGAATCCGAAGCCCGAAGAAATCGCGCTCGAAGCCGATGGCTATGTGCCGCTGCTCAATAGCCTGGACCTGCGTGGTTGGAAAGTGCCCGAGGGCGATAACGGCCACTGGAAAGTCGTCAAGGAACTCATCGACTACGACGCCGAAAGCGAATCCGCCGCCGCCGACAAAAGCCTGTGGAGCGAGCGCGAGTTTGGCGACTTCCAGCTCATCGCCGACTGGCGCATCACTGCCACGCCCTATCTCAATCCGCGCGTCTATCACCTCCTGCCTGATGGCAGCGAAGAACTCGGCACCGACGGCAAACCCAAGCCCTATCCGCAACCTGATAGCGACTCCGGCATCTACCTGCGCGGCATGGGCAAGTATCAGGTCAACATCTGGACCTGGCCCGTCGGCTCTGGCGAAATGTATGGCGTGCGGCGAGATCCACAAATGCCGCCAGAAGTCCGCGCTGGAGCCACCCCAGTGCTGAAAGCTGACAATCCCGTGGGCAAATGGAACCGCTTCGACATCACGGTGCGCGGCAGCACCGTCACCGTCCTGCTCAATGGCAAGACCGTTCTCCCCGGCGTCACCATTCCCGGTCTTCCCGAGCGTGGCCCCATCGCCCTCCAGCATCACGGCAGCAAGAAAGACGGCCAATGGACCAGCCCGCCGTCACTCGTGCAGTTTCGCAATGTCTTTATCCGCGAGCTGAAATAACCCACCTCCTCTTCAATCCATGCCACGCAAACTCAGCCACATCGCCCCCGACTGGTGGGACTACACCACGCTCGACTCCGACCTCATCAACGACGCCGCGCGGCTCACCGAGCGCGACCTGCGCCAGCTCTCGCGTCCCGGTTTCAAAGTCGTCTTCTACGACACGCTGGAGGATTTTTATTTGGCCGAAGCCCTCGAATACATCCACGCCTGGCGGCAAGCCACGGCGGACAATCCCGTGGGCATCTGCGGTCCTATCGGCCCCACCGAGCAGCTTCCGCTCGTGGCGCGATTGGTCAATGAACTCGGGCTCAGCCTCAAACACGCGCACTTCTGGGGCATGGACGAATGGTATGACGAAGCCACGAAGCTGGAGGTGCCATCCACGCATCCGCTCTCGTTTGAAAAAGCCGACCGCGAGCTGTGCTTTGACCGCATCCAGAAAAAACTCGTCATCCCCGAAGCACAACTGCATTTCCCCAAGGCTGACATCGCCAGTTATGTGCAGACGTGGAACTCCGGCATCCGCTGCGCCGTCATGCAGGGCGGCCAGGGCGACATCAAACACTGGGCCTTCAACGACCCGCTCAAGCGCACCGGCAAGTGGAAGAACGAGCCGCCACCGCCCGCCGAGTATCGCAAGCTCGGCACGCGCATCGTCGAGCTGCATCCCATCACGCTCAGTCAAAACGCCCGCACCTCCGGCGGCGGCAACATCACCATGGTGCCCAAGACCGCGATCACCGTCGGCCCCAAGGAAACCTGGATGGCCGAGAAAGTCAGCATCTGGCAGGCCGGCATGCACGACAACCCGCTCGGCCAGCGCCTCACCGCGCTCATGATTTCCAAGCGCCTCGCCGACAGCTCCGTGCCCATGTCCCTCCTCGCCGACCATCCGAACGTCCAGTTCAACTACTTCCGTGGTGGCCTCGGAAGCTGCGCGGTGGAGATGCATTGAGCGCATCCGCCTCAGGCTCCTAGCCGCTCGTCTTTTCGCATCTTCATGAACGAGCAGAATCACGTCGAAAGCCCATGCGCCGCCATTGATGAACTCCTTCAGGCACCTCCCGAAAAGCAACCGCAGCTTGCCCGGCAAATCGCGTTCAAGTGGGCCAAACACGACATCAACGCCATGTGGAACGCCGTCTCCCGCTCCAAACTCGACGGTCAAATCAAACAGATCCTGTTCAACGAACTCTGGAACTGAGCGACCATCCCTCTGCGAACGATCCACCTGCCAACCGCTTCTCATGACTCGCCTCCTCACCGTTTCCTGCGCTCTTTTGAAATCAGCTTCGCAGGCAGTTTACCGACCTTCTTGGAATCCCCTTCGTCGAGCATCGCCTCTGCGCTTCGGTTCGCTGCGCTCGGCTCTCACCACCCTGCTGCTCGCTCCGTTAGTCGTGCTCGCACAGGACACAAAACCTTCCGCTGCTCCAGGGAAGCCCGCAAGAGGGCACGATCCCGTGGATTGGGTGGATCCGTTCATCGGCACGCAATCAGCGCGCTGGTTTTTCTTCACTCCGGCGGCCGCGCCATTTGGCCTCGTCAAGCTCGCGCCGGACACGACGGGCTTCGGCGGTTATGCGGGTGGTGGGCACACGTCGGGTTATCGTTTCTCGGATACTTCGATCTTGGGATTCAGTCATCTCCATGATTTTCAAGTGGGCGGCATTCTGCTCATGCCAACCACCGGGCCGCTGGTGACGGTGCCGGGCGCTGATGGGCAGGACAAAAGCGGGTGGCGCTCCCGCTTCTCGAAGTCCAGTGAACGCGCCGAACCGGGCTACTATCGGGTCCACCTCGACAAGCATGACGTCTCCGTCGAACTCACGGCGAGCACGCGTGTCGGCTACCATCGCTACACTTTTCCAAAGACCGACGCCGCGAGGGTGCTGATGGATGTCGGGCATCTGCTCGGCGAGGGGGGCGTTTTTCAGCAGCATGACCGATTCAGTGGCGGCTTGCGCGCGGCCATGATTGAGCGCGTGGATGATCGCACCGTGCGGGCCAGTTGCACCATCGCGCCTTCTTATGCGGAGGCTCCTTTCGAGATCTACGCGGAGATTCGCTTCAACCGCCCGTTCAAGACTCACGGTGCGTATCGGGACGCCAAGACGTTTCCAGGGCGTGAGGTGATTAACGGGTTCGGCGCGGGCTACTATGTGGAGTTCGACACGCGCGAGGAGGCGGTGGTCGAGGCGCGCGTGGGTATCTCCCATGTGGACTTTGACGGAGCAAAGAAGAATCTGGTGACCGAGACCGAGGGCAAGACGTTTGACCAAATCCGCGCTGCCACCCGCAGCGAGTGGAACAGCCTGCTCGACCGTGTGAGGATCGAGGATGAACGTCCGGAGGCTGAGCCGGCCAAGGTCAAGTTTTACACCGCCTTGTGGCACGTTCTGCTGGGACGTGGGGTGAACAGTGACGCAGACGGCGCTTACTCCGACGCCACGGGACGCCGCGGTCAGATTCCCTTGGTGAACGGTCGGCCTGAATATGCCCGATACAACTCGGATGCTTTGTGGGGCAGTTTTTGGAATCTGAATCAAGTGTGGTCACTGCTTTACCCGGAGCAGATGACCGCGTTCGCGAAACATCTGCTCGCCTCGTATCGGGAGAGCGGGTGGCTTCCCGATGGTTTCGTGGTGAACCGGCGTGCTCCGGGGATGCTGTCCAATCAGGCGACGCTGTTTCTGGCGGCTGCTTACACCAGAAACCCCACGGCCTTTGATCGTGAAGAACTTTGGAATGCGGTCTGGAAAAATCAGACGCAATGGCGCGGGCGGCCCCGCTACACCGGACAGGAAGCGTTGGCGGGTTATTCACTTCTCGGCTATGCGCCTTGTGACGATGGAGGATACGGGCCTTCGGGTTACACGCTGGAGTATGCTTTCGAGGACTGGTGCGCCGCGCAACTGGCCATCCAGTTTGGCAAGAAGTCCGAGGCAGACTTTCTCACCCGACGTTCCGATGCTTGGCGTCAGCTTTGGGATAAAGAGACGCGCTGTTTTCGTCCCCGACGTTTTGATGGGAGCTTTCACACTCCGTTTGATCCGAACGGCGGCTACTCCTTCATCGAGGGAACGGCACTCCAATACCGCTGGTTCGTGCCGCACAACATCCCGGCCCTGGTGCGGCAGTTCACTCCCGAGGTGTTCTTGAGCGAGTTGACCCGGACGATGGCGAAGGCCGAGAAGACAGACTTCGGTCCTGCCGAGGTCGCGAATACGGCGGGGCTTTCGCTGCCCTACAACCATGGCAACCAGCCCGGCTTGCACACGGCGTGGCTGTTTCATTTTGCCGGGCGGCCCGACTTGAGCCGCCAGTATGTGCGCTCCATCTGCGAGCGCTTTTACGGCACCACTCCAGTGCATGGCTACGGGCTTGGTCAGGATGAGGATCTAGGTCAATTGGGTGCCTGGTATGTTCTGGCTTCCATGGGGCTGTTTGATGTCGAGGGCATGGTGAGGCGGGAGGCGCCCGTGGCGGTCATCCCAACGGCCTTTGCTCGAATGGTCCTTACGATCCCCCGCACACCCTTTTCCACCACGAAGGCAGGAGACTTCAGCAAGGTCGAGTTGCGTCAGGAGGCAGGAGCCGGCCATTCCGAGGCCGCTGCGTTCGTCCCGTTGCACACGCTCTGGGAAGATGTCGGGCCCTCGCCGACTCCCCAACCTGCGAGATCCGACAAATGAAAACTCTCGCACTTGAAAGACCCATGAAACCAACCCTCACACTCCTCACCGCCCTGCTGCTCGGCTCATTGTCCCCGGCCCACGCGGACCTCGTCGCGCATTTCCGCTTCGACGGGGACCTGAAGGACGTCACCGGTCAACACGATGGCCGCCCGGTCGATCCGAAGCTCGCGCCTTCCTTTG
>JBILVU010000239.1:0-5276 GCA_044370285.1 Prosthecobacter sp. | reverse complement strand
CGTCATCGGAGATGTCCTCGGCGTTCCCGCCCTCGAACGTGACCCCGGCACCATCGCCTGCATCGCCGCCGGCATGCAGCGCGGAGCGCATCTCTTCCGCGTCCACCACGTCAAAGCCGCCGTGCAGGCCGTGAAAATGCTCTGGGCCGTCCAGCAGGCTCCCCTGCCCCGCTGATCCAGAAGCCAGCCTCGTAGCGGAACGCGTCAGCGTTCCGAAAGCCTCGGAAGACTCACGTCTTCTGCTACCTCAGTCAGCGATAGCAACGAGCGCTTGAAGATCCGTGAATGGCTCTCGAAGCTGCAATCACTGGCGTGTCGATTCCCGCATGCCGTCACCTTCTTTGCAGCGGAACGCGTCAGCGTTCCGAAAGCCTCGGAAGACTCACGTCTTCCACTACCTCAGCCCGCGATGACAAGCGGCGCGTGAAGACCCATGAATGGCTCTCGAAGCTGCGACCACTGGCCTGTTGATTTCCGCGTGCCAACCCGCTCCTCGTAGCGGAACGCATCAGCGTTCTGAAAGCCCCGGAAGACTCACGTCTTCCACTACCTCAGCCCGCGATGACAAGCTGCGCGTGAAGATCCATGAATGGCTCTCGAAGCTGCGATCCCTGGCGTGTCGATTACCGCATGCCGTCACCTTCTTCGAAGCGGAACGCGTCAGCGTTCCGAAAGCCTCGGAAGACTCACGTCTTCCGCTACCTCAGTCCGCGATGGAAAAGGGCGCGTGAAGATCCGTGAATGGCTCTCGAAGCTGCGACCCCTGCCCTGTCGATTCCCGCACGCCGTCACCCTCCTCGTCGCGGAACGCGTCAGCGTTCCGAAAGCCTCGGAAGACTCCGCAGAATTAGCCTCCCATCCCAAACTCGATTCCACTCTGCTTCGACAACGCACGAGCGCACTCGTGGATTCGAGTGCCACTCAAATCCGCAGGCCGCCATGAATCCCGGGATTCACCCGACGAATCCTGGGATCGGCCGCTTGCTCAGGCGTCACCATGCCGTTGGGAGGATGAGAGCGCGACAGCGTCCTGGAGTGCTCCACCCCTGTGGAGCTTTGCGCAGGCCAAGCGACTCACGAAAGCGCCAGAGGACTGGCGCACTCCAGGACGCTGCCGCGAGCCTTCACCCGCTGGTGTTTGCCAATTCAGTGGAGAACCTGCTACCACCGCATGGTTACGGATCAGACTGGAAAAGCAGATGGCTGCCTGCGGAACGCGCGGAACAGGCGGAAAATCAGGCCAAAGCCAAGCCTGTGGCCTCATTTTTTGAGTGAGTGCTGTGGAAAGCTCCTTTCCGAGTATTGACGCGCTTCGCTTCCCTTCGGGCAGCCTGCGGCTGTCTGACTCACTTTGTTCGGCTCCGCGTGTTCCGTAGGCCATCCATTCTCGTCGATGGGCTCAGTCACTTCCCGCGCAGATCGTTCCCCTTCTCATCCACGCCCAGCAGGCGCAGCGCCTCGGCCTCGGGCAGGCCGTCGAGGTTGATGAATTCGATGTCGCGGTAGCTGAGGAGCCGGGCAGCGGCTTCGAAATCCCCTGAGCTCAACTGGCCATCGGACGGGACCTTGAAGATCTGCCCATCGACGCTGCCATAGAGCATGTTGCCAAGGGCGAAGGCTTCGATCACGACCTCGTCCCCGGCCTCTAGGTTCATAAGCTGGGCGATGGCCAGTTCGGTGATTTGCGCCCCCTGTTTGCTACCATTGCCCTGCACGCGGGAGAAGCTCGCACGCGAGGACTCCACCTTGAGTTGATAGGTGCTTACCGTGTTTTCTGTGGCCTTGCCGGTCCGCCGCAGCAACAGCGCCGCCCCGCCTTTCTCCTGCCAGCGGTAAAGGGCCCGGACTCCCCAGTTTTTGCCGCGCCCATTGGGCGCTGCCAGTGTGATGCTGTGATTGAGCGCCGGCCCAGGAGTGATCCAGCCGTCAACCCATGTCGCCCCTGCCTTGATCCAGGTTTCGTGGATGGACGTGATGTCCTTGAACGGCCGCACCCATTCGCCAGGCGCGAACTGAGTAGCAACAGCGGCGGAACTGGGAGAGGATGCAGAATTCGTCTTACCACGCAGGTGATTGCCCTTCTCATCCACGCCGAGAATCTTCAGCGCCTCGGCCTCGGGCAGGCCGTCGAGGTTGATGAATTCGATGTCGCGGATGTCCTCGGCTCCACTTATACAAGCGGTGCCTTCGCTAAAACGATCGTCGCGTGCCGTGATGATTTCCATGTTGTATCGCCCGATCAGGTAATTGCCCAAGGCGACAAACTCCATGGTGTATTCCTCTCCAGCCTGCACTAGAGGCTTAGTAAGACGGGCCAGATCAAAATGCGCGTCACCCTCCCGGCGGACTATCTTCAACGGAACGGGAGACTGCGGCGAAAACTGATAGTGCCGATCCGAGGGGCTGTTTTGTCGTCGCAAAATGATACCCGTTTGAAAGCTAGGTTTACCGCTCCCTATGCCACGCAGACGAACAGCATAGTTGGATTTGCCGGTCACCGCCGCAGGCAGTTCAATCCTGGGCCGCGCCTGCTTTAGCCGATCAAAGCGAAGCCACCCATCCTTCCAGGTCACGCCGCTGTCTGGCATGCGCAGGTCAGTGGGCAGATCATCGGCCTTGGTGAAAAGCTTCACCCACTGGCCGGGAGGGAACTTCGGATCGGAAGACTTGGAGGCGGGGAGATTGGGAGAGGGGGAGACGGCGGGTGCATCCAGCGGCACATACTCGATGTCGCGGAAGTAGCCTTTGGCATGTGCATGAACGTTGAAACCACCAGCTTCCTTGAGAGTGCTGTCATGAACCGTCCCAAGAACTAAGTCATCTACCTTGGTGGTGAGTTCGTCGCCCACGATACACAGTTCCAGTTTGCACCACTCATCGCTTGCATACTTTTTCGGGAATGGCCACGTTTTGAGTGCCTTTCGTTCCCCACGATCAGCAAAGCTGAGCTGAAACAACTGCGTGGCTTGTGAGATGCCGAATGTATAGCAGGAATAATCGTTCGAATCCTTCGTCAGGTTATTGGTCTGGCGGACATTTATCTGTGGATACACAGCATCTGGATTCATTCGGACACTGGCCCGCAGGACGAGATCACGAAGGCGGTAGCCTTGGCCCAAATCACCATCCAGGCGCACAGCACCGTCTTCCCATGCTACGCCTGGTTTCTTCGGCAGCTTGTCTGCCGAATCCCAGAGCTTGATCGCTGTGGGCTCTGTAGCGGCGGAAGCGTTGGCATCGCTCGTTCCGCTTTGAGGACTGATGGGACCACTTTCGGCGGGTTTCTTGAATGCGAAGAAAGCGCCAATGGCGAGCGCTGCACTACCTACGATCAGACCGAAGAGCAGCGGGGCGCGGCCCGCCCGCATCGCTACGCGAAGCGTTGCGGGCGGGGATTTGACGGGAGCGCGGAGACTCCTCTCCGCTTCATGATTCTTCGCGGCTGCGCCGCCATTTGATGAGGGGCGGGCAGGAGTGCCCGCGCTCCCTTCTTTGCCTGCGAGCGGGATGCTGCTGACATCGGTTTTGATGTCGCTGGCGTGCTGGTAGCGGTCACTCGGATCGCTCTGCATGGCGCGGGAGACGATGTCGTCCCACTGCGGGGCGATGGCGGCTCTTTGCGACGGCGGCTTCCACACGCCACGCGGAAGCTGGCCGGTGATCATCTGGTAGATCATGACGCCGAGGGCGTAGATGTCGGCGCGGTGGTCGATGTTGGCCTTGGGATCGAACTGCTCAGGCGCGGCGTAATCCGGCGTGCCCATGCCGGTGCCGGTTTGCGTGCGAAAACTGCTCTCCACGTCGTAGCGCTTTGCCAAGCCGAAGTCGCACATCTTCACGCGGCCATCGCGGGTGAGCATGATGTTGCTGGGCTTGATGTCGCGGTGGACGATGCCGTGGTCGTGGGCGAACTGGAGCGCATCGCAGACCTGCGGAAGCAGCGTGAGCGCCATCTCCTGCGTCATTTGGCCGCCGCGGATGACGTCCATGAGGTCCGCACCGTCGATCAGCTCCATGACGATGTAGAGGTAATCGGGACCGGCTTCGCCGAAGTCGATGACGCTGACGATGTTCGGGTGGTTGAGCTTCGCCATGGCCTGGGCCTCGCGCTCGAAACGGGCTTCGAAGTCGTAGTCCTTGCCCATGTCCCGCCGCATGATCTTGATGGCGACGGGGCGCTTCAGGCGGACCTGCGAGGCTTTATACACCGCGCCCATGCCGCCCTGACCGAGGAAGCTCTCGACATGATAGGCCCCGGCGGGGAGAAGCTGCGTCAATTCCTCCGGCAGCGGCAGTTCCACCTGCGGGGCGGACTGCGTGGACTGAGGACGTGCCACGGCGATGGTGACATCGGAATCCACCGGCTGCGGCGGCAGGGTGACGGGTGGAACGGTCTCCAAACCGGCCTGGAGGAGGTCTTTGGGGTCCAGCCCTTGAAGTTCGGAAGGCGGGGGAGTGTCGTCAGGGCCGGAGGTGCTCATGGGAGATGCGTGGGGAGTTCACCCGGATGCTACCGGGCGGCAAGCGGGAGGTTGCAAAATAACCCAAAAGGCCAACCACGGAATACACGGAACACACGGAAAACAGATGCCGGAAGTCCAAGAATACGAACTCAAGAAGTGAACCCAGCATGTGGTCGGTCATTGGTGTCATTCCGTGTATTCAGTGTATTCCGTGGTTCCTGATTTCTGGATGAGAACCATTGTGGAGATCACACGCACTCCAGCAGTTCCGCCAACTCGCCTTTGATCTCATCGGAAGTCGGATCATCGAGCGTAACACTGACCTGCTGGAAGAGGATTTCCCGCCAGCGCTGGCGCAGGCGAAAGACATGGGACTTCACGGTGCTCTCCGTGCAGCCGAGGCGTGTGGCGAGATCGGCGTAGTTGGGCGTTTTTTCCTTCGTGAAGCCCAGGCAGGGCCGCAGGGCGGCAAACAGCTCGCGTTTGCCATCGGCGCTGTATTCCTGCTCCAGCACCTGGAGCGTGAACTCCAGCAGCGTGAGCGCCCAGCGCCGCTGATAGAGGCGATCTGGCGTGAGATCATCGGCAGGTTCGCTGGCGAAGCGTTCCTCCGCCCAGCCAGCATCGAAGCTGGTGAGCAGATGGGCACCGCGACGCTGCGCGGAGGCCCGTTCGTGCTCGTTGTGGAGGTAATTCCGCACGCAGGTGAGCAGGAAGGTGCGCAGGCGGCCTTTCGCGGGATCGGCATGGGCGAGCGTGCCTTTTTCCAGCAGCCGGGTGAAGAAGCCCTGCGTCAAATCTTCCGCGTCATGC
>JBILVU010000120.1:0-18130 GCA_044370285.1 Prosthecobacter sp. | reverse complement strand
ATCACCGAGCTTCGTCGTGAAGGGCGTCGTGAGGCTTGACGCGGAGGCAGGCTTCGGAGAAAAACGCGGGCCATGAAATTCCCGACCTTCGCCGCCTCCTTCCTCGCCCTCGCTGCTTATGCCGCCGAACCCGTTCCCGCGTTTCAGGGTTCCATCGAGCGGCTCGATCCCGCTTTGGATGCGCTGCTGGCTCCAGATGCCAAAATCGAGGTGCTGGCTTCTGGCTTCAACTGGAGCGAAGGACCGGTCTGGAAGGATGGCGGCATTGTTTTCTCCGATGTGCCGGAAAACACGGTGTTTGGCTGGAAGGAGGGCGACAAGGAGGCGAAGGTCGTTTTGAAGCCCAGCGGCAGTTTGAACGGCGCATCAGGGCAGGGGAGCAATGGTCTCGCGGTGGATGCCAAAGGCCAGCTCGTGCTTTGCCAGCATGGTGAGCGCCGTGTGGCACGCCTGGAGAAGGATGGCAGATTCACGCCGCTGGCGGATCGCTTTGAAGGCAAGCGCTTCAACAGCCCGAACGACCTCGTCATCGCAAAAAGCGGCATCATCTACTTCACCGATCCGCCCTACGGTCTCAAGAAAGGCACCGATCAGCCGGAGCTGGACTTCCACGGCATCTACTCGGTCGATGCGGCGGGCAAGGTGACGCTGCTCGACAAGTCCATCCGCTTCCCGAATGGCATCGCCCTGAGCCCGGACGAGAAGACGGTCTATGTGGCGGTCTCCGATCCACAGGATTCACGGGTGATCTCGTATGATCTGACCTCCGCGAATCCTTCCGCGAAGGTCGTTTTCAATGCGCAGAGCCTCAAATCCCCGCAGCGCAAAGGCGGCTGCGATGGCATGAAGGTGGATGCCCAGGGCCATCTCTGGACCACCGGCCCCGGCGGCGTGCTGATCCTCGACAAAAATGGCAAGCACCTCGGCTCCATCCTCACCGGTCAGGCGACGGCGAACTGCGCCTGGGGCGGTGAAGATTTCTCCACGCTCTACATCACGGCGGATATGTTCCTCCTGCGCGTGGCCACGAAGACTCATGGCACACGCTGAGGATCAACCCGGAGCCAGTCGGCTTACAGCTTCGTGTAGCCGACGCTTTCGCAGGGCATGTCCCAGAGCTTTTTGAGCTCGGCATCGAGTTTCGTGATGCTGAAACTCACGCCGGCCATTTCCTGGCAGGTGACGATGTTGTCCACGATGGTCTGGTGGATCTTGATGCCACGCTTTTCGAGGATGGGCTTGGCGCCGCGCAGGAGGATGAGCAGTTCCATCATGTGCGTGCTGCCGAGGCTGTTCACGAAGAAGACGATCTCGTCGCCCGCATTCAAAGTGAGGTCATCGGCGAACAGAAGGTCGAGGATCTTCGCGGCGAGTTCATCGGCGCTGCACATCGGGATGAGGCCCACGCCTTTTTCGCCGTGAATGCCCATGCCGAGGCCGATGACATCGTCGGCGAGTTCAAAGGTGGGTTTGCCAGTGGCGGGAATGCTGCCGGGCTTGGTGGAAACGCCGACGGTGCGGGTGTTGTCGCAGGCTTTCTGAGCAATGCGGGCCAGTTCATCGAGTGTATCGACGGTGGCGGCGGCAGCACCGGCGAGTTTCGTGATCGGCACGAGACCGGCCACACCGCGACGCTTGTGCTTCTCCGCTGAAGGCGCGGAGCAGACGTCATCGGCGATGATGACGGTTTTGACGGTGATGCCCTCTTCGGCGGCCAGTTCGGCACCGATGTCGAAGTTCATCACGTCACCGGCGTAGTTACCGTAGAGGAAGAGGACGCCTTTGCCGCGATTCACGGCCTGGGTGGCTTCGAGAACGATGTCAGGAGGAGGCGCGGCGAAGATTTCACCGACGGCGGCACCGTCGGCCATGCCTTTGCCGATGAGGCCGTGATAGATCGGCTCATGACCGGCACCACCGCCCACGAGGAGAGCAGGGGCATCCGGGCGGAGATCATTCATCACGATGGAGCGGGTGCCCACGCGGCGTGCCTTGCCATCATAGGCGAGCACGAGGCCGTCGAAGAGTTCGTCGGCGCACTTGAGAGGGTCGTTGATGATCTTTTTGGCAGTGTTGGCGTAGCTCATGGGATGGCGTGGGTTGGGGAAAAGGAGCGCCAGTTTTAGCGGTGCGGCCTTCCGGTGTCAAAGTGCAATCCCCGCTGGACGTGCGCAGCGCTGGACATAGGCGCATTCCACGCCACATCGGCGCATGCCCGAAACCGATGAGACGCAGGTGCTTTCCGTGTCCCAGCTCACCCGCGAGATCCGCGAGGTGCTGGAGGGGCGCATCGGCACGGTGTGGGTGGAGGGAGAGATCAGCAATCACCGCCTGCAAAGCTCCGGTCATCAATACTTCACGCTGAAGGATTCGGGTTCGCAGCTCTCCTGCGTGATGTTTCGCGGCGCGGCCTCGCGGGCCGGAGCGAGGCTGGTGGATGGGGCGCAGGTGCAGGTGCTGGGTGAAATCTCCGTCTATGAGCCTCGCGGTCAGTATCAAATGATCGTGCGGCAGGTGCAGATGAAAGGGCAGGGAGGTCTTCAGGCCCGTTTTGAGGCGCTGAAGCGCAAGCTGCATGCCGAGGGTCTTTTCGATCAGGAACGCAAAAAGCCCGTGCCGCGCTTCCCGGAAGTCGTGGCCGTCGTCACCTCACCGACTGGTGCGGCGATCCAGGACATGCTGAACATTCTCACCCGTCGTGCGCCCTGGCTGCGAGTGCTCGTGTATCCCGTGCGGGTGCAAGGCAATGGAGCCGAGCATGAGATCGTGCGTGCCCTCCAGGTGCTGAATCGAGCGGAGGAGTTTGGCCTGCCGGTGCCGGATACCATCGTCGTCGGGCGTGGTGGCGGCAGTTTGGAGGACTTGTGGTGCTTCAATGAGGAAGTGCTCGCGCGGCAGCTCGCGTTGATGCGTATCCCGGTCATCTCGGCGGTCGGGCATGAGATCGACTTCACCATTTCAGACTTCGTCGCGGATTTGCGGGCACCCACGCCCAGCGCGGCGGCGGAATTGCTAACGCCGGATGCGGCGGAGCTTCGTCGCACCTTCGAAAACGCCAGCCGCACGCTGCAAAACCGCACGCTGACCATCATCGAGCACCACCAGCGCGTGCTCGATCTCACCGAGAAGGGGCCGCTGCATCGCGAGCCGCAGCGGTTGCTCCTCGAAGCCGAGCAAAGCATCGACGACGCCGAATCCCAGCTGCGCGATGCCATGCGCGAACATCTGCGCAGTCTTCAAGACGACCTCGCGGCGAAGCATCAGGTGCTCACCGCCCGGCATCCGCGTGTGCAGATCGTGGAGGTGGCGCATCGTGTGCAGGCCGCCGCTCTCGCCTTGCAACAAGCCGCCAAACATCGCCTCGACCGCCTCGCGGATCGCCTGGCCTCGCGTGACGAGGTGATGCGTCATCTCGGGCCGGACTCCGTGCTCTCGCGTGGCTTTTCCTACACCACCACCGCCGATGGCCGTGTGCTTACCGATCCCGAGCAAGCCACCGCAGGCGAGAAAATCCTCACCCGCCTCGCCAAAGGCACGCTCCATTCGACCGTCTCTAAGTCATAAAGAGCCCGGTCAACGATTTCACGGTTCCTCGGTGGTCTGGAGGAAGAGGAGATGCACCACCTCTTTTGCCCCACCAGGTGGACGATAGATCCAGACAAGCCGAGGTGCTTCTGGGGCCAGCGTCAGATTGGATTGGATTCGGGTGAGCAAGGTTTCCTGTGCTGGGAACTGAAAGTTGGTGCCGTTGCCGTCTATGGCCTCATTCGCTGGTGGAGGGTCTGGCATTCGTCTCGAAAGCAGCGCCCAGTCGAGTGCGATCACGGCACCGCTGGAGCCGAATCGTGGAGTGAGTTCCAGTCGATGTCCCAAGGGCTGAGGTTCCATCAGTAGCTCATTTTCACCTTTTTCATTCGGCTGAATGGCCACGAGGCACGGTGAATCATTGGTCTGCGCAGCCTCTGACCGTGCTTCAGATCGAGCGGTGAGCCGCAGGGTGGTGAGATGCTTCGCACGGCCGATTTTCGCGTGGTTTTGAAGCTCTTGCCAAAGGTCTGTGTGGTCGGTTTTGGACAAAATTTGGGTCTCCTCATGAGTGATTACTGCGGCAGGTGCCTCAATCAGGTGAGCCGTCACAGCCACGGCCTTTTCGAGGCGTTCCTGGGACTTTTTCAGAACGGCTTCGATTTGATCGAGGAACTCGGCGCTGGCCGTTACCCGGAAGATGCCGGAACTGCCGGAAGTTTGTATTCTAGCAGATTCGGGGAGACGGATTCCGGCCTGGATCAGGGCTCGCCGAGCATCGTCGCCAGTGGCTTGTCCCCATCCTGAATTCATCGAAGCGATAAAGGCCTGGGGGAATTGCAAAGCCCGAGTTTCGTCCCTTTGAACCTTGGTTGTGGAGGATTCGGATCGAGTCTCGGGTGCTCGGGGAGCGATGATGGGATGTAGCTCACAGGTCACGAAAGTGGCCCATAGCATGTCTTGTCCTTGAGGATCGTGTGGGCGGTGCAGTGAGATCATTCTTGGCCTGCCTGGCGTGATCGTGATGGTGTGCTCTGACTTGGCAGGGAAAAAATCCAGCAGTGGAAATGAGATCGGCTGTTCACTCGCCGCTGGTTTGATGGATAGTTTGGTTGGCTCGGGTGAGCGGGTGTGATTTTCATGGTTAAGGCTCAATCCCAGCAGGTCCTCGCCCGGCGGGCGGTAGAGGTCGATTTGGATGATCGTCCCCGCGATGCGCTGATCAAAGCTGACCTCCAACTGTCCCGAGGCGTTCGCGGCAAATTCGTCGATGAAGCTGTATTCATTTCCAGACTCATGACGCGCATGACTGTTCGCATCCGCGACGAGTCGGACGAGGTCCACCAAGCTTGCTTCTCCAGATGCAAGGTTGTCCTCCAGCATTCTCCAGGCAGCCGCATGATCACCTCGCACGACATGCTGCCGGACCAAGTCACGAAGTCGCCCCGCCGGGGCTGCAATGGTGCGGAAAGTGATCCCTGCAGTGGCGACGTGGGCGTGGCTCATGTCCCGCAGCAGGCCATGAACGCGTTCGATGTTCTCCTGCGTGTTGGTGACGCTCAATCGGCCCTCTTTGTAATCGGCGGAGGCTTTCTTGTTTGGCTCAAGCCCGTTGGCATCGAGCCATCGTTGGAGCGTTTCGGCAGGTTCCACCTGAACGTGGTGCTCAAGGAGCCCCGGAGGCACCTCGAACACGGCCTTTTTGAGTTTCGATTGTTTGTCGGCTTCCTCCATGGAGATCGCGTAGGTGGCTGTGCTGGGAATGGGATGGCTGCCGACCTGGAGGAAGGCTGCCCAAAGCACGTCGGAGTCTTTGGCACCGGGCGGTTTCGTGATGCCGATAAGTCTCGTCTGTCCTGGCTGGATGGATATGGAGCACTGAAATGAGGCCTTCCAGTGGTCCACCATTGGCAAAAGGGCCTGCTTCAGGGTTTCTGGATCGCTCACCGCCACCAAACGTTGAGTGGGAGGCAGCGTGCTGACCTTCAAGGAAACCTCAGCCACCAAATTGCCCTCGTCTCCACCTATGAGATTGCTTCCTTCGAATTGGAACCCCACTCCGATTTGCTCAAGCATGGTGGCAATCGACCGGTCAGCCTTGCTGCTGATGCGGCCAGGGTGGAGATGCTCGCGAACACTCGATAATCTAAAAGACTGACCTGAGCGACATTCCAGAAAACCATCCCCGATGATGCTCACACCAGAATCACGTCGAGATGCTGCCGACAGCAGTGCTGAAAGAGGCTGCTGGCAATCCGGTGTGCTCCCGGCAGCCGTATTGATCAGGCGAATCATCGCACCTGGGGCCTCGACTACAGTCACGAGAAACGAATGATTGACCGGGGCCTCCTTCTCAAAGGCTTTCAGGAACAGTCGGACATGCTCGAGGTTCGCTGGTGTGTTATGCACCACGAGCATGCCGGTCTGAGGGTTGAATTCCGCCCGGGCACCGCTTGGGAAAGGAATGCCTTCATTCAAAAGCACCGCTTTGGCGCTTTGCCTTAAGGCGGCAGGACCCGCTAGTTCCTCGGGATTTGTCGGCTGAAAGGCTGGTGGAGGTTTGTGAAAGCCTATCGGGTCTGCTGCCGGCAGTTCATTGAGTCGTTTGAAGGTGTCTCCGCCGATCAACTCCACAGGAAGCTGAAACACCCGCGTCTGCATGGACGGCTCTGCCGCAAGCGATGCGAAGGAGAGCGCAAGGTAGGAGAGCACACGCATGATGCAGAAAGGTTAGCGAACCACCCGAGTGCTTGTCGAGAAAGATTAATGATCTCTAAATGGGGTGGATGAGCTAATCACCCGGATAGAGCCGAATCTTCGGCTCGCCAAAGGCCCGCTCCCCGGCAATTTCTCCTGCTCATGAACAACGCCTCCAAAGATCCCGCCCGCCATCTCGCCACGCTTCTGGAGCGGCTCCAGCATCCGACGGACTATGAAAAGGCGCTGCACTACTTTTTGGAGGAGTTCGCCGGAGACATGCCCTTCATCACCAGCGGTGAGATGGTGCAGACGCCGATGCTTTATGCGGTGATCCGGCATGTCATCAAAGGGGCCTCCGGCCAGCCGTATCCGTTTCAGCCGGCGAAGGTCTTTCGGGTGTCTGGCCACGGGTTTCACCATGGTAGCGGCTCGGTGGATGGCCGGGCGGTGATCTTTTTCCACTTTGAAAGCGTGAACAAGGGTCTCGCCGCCATCATTCCCGGCTTCAATGGCCCGGTGGATGTAGCGAGATTCTCGCTGCCCTCGACGCTGCCGGTGGACACGTCGAAGAATTAAAGCGGGGAACGTTCAACATCGAACTTTCAACGTTGAACGCTCAACCGCGAGCCTTGGGCGTTGAATGTTGGACGTTCGATGTTGAATGTTGATTCTTCCCCCCGCTCCCGCCAAGATGGAGGCCACATGCTCGAAGTGCTTACCCAACTCCTCCAAGTCCAGGAACGCGACCAGCGCATCCTGAAGTTCCAAAAAGAACTCAAAGACATCCCGCTGCAGCAGGGCCGCGCCAAAACCCAGCTCGCGGGCGATACCGCCGGCGTCGAAAAGGCCACGCAGGCGATGAAGGAGATCGAGGTGAAGATCAAAAGCATCGAGCTCGACATCCAGACCCGCCAGATCAGCATCAAGCGATTGCAGGATCAGCAGTTCGAGACGCGGAAGAATGATGAGTTCACCGCTCTGGGGACGGAGATCAAACGTTACCAAACCGATGTCTCCGCTCTCGAAGATAGCGAGCTGGATCAGATGGAGGCTCTCGAAGCGGCCAAAGCGGCTCTCAAGGTGGCGCAGGGCAAACTGGCCGAAACGCAGGCCCGCGTGGATGTGGAGCTGAAGGCGCTCGATGAGCGTGCGGCGGGCATCCAGGCACGAATGACCGATCTTCAGACCGAGCGGAAGAAGCTGGCCGAGCCGGTCGATCCCGATGCGCTGGAGCTTTACACCCGCATCTTCAATAAAAAGGGCGACGCGGTCGTGGCGGTGGAAGCCGGCGTCTGCCGCGGCTGCCACGTCAAAGTGGTGAGCAGCACGATCCAATCCCTCAAACAAGCCGCCGGGCTCACGCACTGCGACTCCTGCGGACGCATCCTTTACCTCATCGAATAGGAAATAGATCGCCGAAGGGCATCAAGCCTGCTGTTCCGCCGAAGCTCATGATCGAAATCACCCGCCGGAAGAACTTCATCCCTGTCACCGAAGGGTTGATCGAGTATCTCGACCAGTTTGGCCGCTGCGATGCCCTGCCGACGACCTACAACGACCTGCGCAACTTCTCCGAGAGCTACCCGCTCTATGACAAGGAAGGCAACGCGACCTACTGGAGCAGCGTGCTCTACCCCCGCGAGGTGCAGCAGGAGATCTATCCGAAGCTCACGAGCATCTACTCGCTCCTGCGCACCGGTGATTTCCATGCTGTGCCGCATCTGTATGTGGAGCGGGTGGATTACTGCGAGTTTGGCAACTCTCGCCCCTTCCGCGTGCGGGTGGTTAATCAATACAACGACAACTACGACCACTTTTACGTCAAGACGGCCGATGCCTCGCGGGTGTATGGCCTGGAGCTGGAGCATCTACTTTCACCGAACCGCATCAACTACCTCGTCCACCGCGGCGGCACGCTGGTGGAGGAGCACATCGCCGGGATTCCGGGGGATGCCTTCATGCGCGATTACCTCCACCGCCCGGACTTGAACCGCGTGCGCATTGCGAAGGAGTTCGTGAAGTTCAGCGAGCGCTGTTTCATCCGCCTGCTGGGGGACATGCGCAGCTACAACTACGTCATTGATATGACGCCCGACTTTGAGGAAGTGCAGTATCGCGTCCGCGCCATCGACTTTGACCAGCAGAGCTACGAGGGGAGGAAGAGTCTGTATCTGCCGCAGTTCTTCAAAGAGAACAATCCCATCGTCCAGCTCTGCTCCACCTGCCTGAACTTCCCCACCATGAAGCAGTATCAGGAAGAGGAGCGCAGCCTGATCTCCCGCCGCTACATTTCGGAGCATCAGCGCATCGCCACGCTGCTCGCCTGCATGAAAAAGAACGCGGTGGAGCCCTTCGAGAAGGTCGTGCAGCTCCGCGCCGAACTCGGCGAGTATCACCAGACGCACAGCTTTGACTCCTGCCAAAGCATGGGCGACATCGTGGAGCGGAACCTGGAGATCACGCTCGGCAAGCACCTCGCCTGAGCCGTTGCCAGTTTCGCTTTTTGCATCCAGAATCCGGCCCGCTCATGCCCAAGCTCCATCTTCAGCCCGATTTTCCAGCCTTCCAATCACTCGCGGAAAAGGGCAGCCTCGTCCCTGTCGTCGCCGAATTGACCGCGGACTATGAGACGCCGCTCTCAGCCTTCCAAAAGATCCACGACGGCCGCTGCGCCTTCCTGTTGGAATCAGCGGAGCTCACGCAGCACTCGGGACGCTACTCGCTGCTCGGCAGCTCGCCGCGCATCATCTTCACCGCTCGCGGCAAGGAGATCGAAATCGAGGAGCGTGGCCTTAAGCGCAGCTTCACGACCCAATCCGATCCGCTGACGGAGCTCGAAGCGCTGATGAAGCCCTTCCGTCCACATGATGGTTCGCCTGCGCTGCCGGTCTTCCACGGCGGAGCGGTCGGTTACCTGGCCTACGACATGGTGCGCTTCTTTGAGCCCACCCTGCCAGCACCGCCGAAGGACGAGCTGGGCCTGCCGGACATGGTTTTCATGGTCACGGACACCGTTTTGGTCTTCGACCATCGAACGCGTCGCCTCTCGATCATCGCGAACGTTCACACCGACGAGCATGCGACCCTCGAAAAAGCCTACGAATGGGCGCAGAAGCAGATTTTGAACGTGATGAGCAAATTGGAGCGCCCGCTCGCCGCGAAGCCGCTCCAGGCCTTCGCCCCCATCACCAACGAGCAACTCCCTGCACCGAGCGGCAACACGACCCGCGAGGAATACGAGGGCATGGTGCTCAAGATGAAGGAATACATCGCCGCCGGGGACATTTTCCAAGGCGTGCCCTCCCAGCGCTTCGAGACGGCCTACAGTGGCAGCACGATCGACCTCTTCCGTGCGTTGCGGCATGTAAATCCGAGCCCCTACATGTTCTGCATGGATTTCCCGCAGGGCTTTGCGCTCGTCGGCAGCTCGCCAGAGGTCCATGTGAAGTGCATGAACGGCCGCATCGACATCCGTCCCATCGCCGGCACCCGCTGGAGAGGCAAATCGAAGGCCGAGGACGATGCGCTGGCCGATGAACTGCTCCACGACCCCAAAGAACGAGCCGAACATATCATGCTCGTCGATCTCGCCCGCAACGACGTCGGACGCGTGGCGGAGTATGGCAGCGTGCGCGTGAGCGATCTGATGGTCATCGAACGCTACTCGCACGTCATGCACATCGTCTCGAACGTCGATGGCCGCCTCCGCCCGGACAAATCGGCTTACGATGTGATGCGTGCCACGTTCCCCGCCGGAACGGTGAGCGGCTCACCGAAGGTCCGCGCCATGGAAATCATCAATGAGTGCGAGAAGAGCAAGCGTTGCGCCTATGCCGGTGCGGTTGGCTATTTTGGCTTCGATGGAAATCTCGATAGCTGCATCGCGCTGCGCACCTGCGTGGTGAAGGATGGCAAAGCGTTCGTGCAGGCCGGCGCGGGTGTCGTTGCCGATTCAGATCCGGCGTATGAGTATCGCGAGACGGTGAACAAGGCCACCGGCATGCTGCGAGCCATCGAGTGGGCGAAGCAGCTCGGCGAGAGTTGATCGAGTCATCCACAACCAACTCACAATCTATTCACAGAGTCATGCACAACGAGCTTTGCATTGGACTTCGTGAGCTTGAGTTCTTGAAACGAAGAACCCTCCGGTGTTTCCACCGGAGGGTTCCATGGCGATCCAGCAACCAACAACGAATGAGGACCGTTGGCACGAAATGCGGAGCTGAGGAAAGCTGCAAACGTGGTCCCGAGGTTGCCCTCGGGGACGGGCAGAGATTAAAAACTTTTGCCGCACTCGTCAACCGGCGTGGCCTTGTTTTCCAAAAAGAACCCCTGAGTCGCAAGTTTGAGAGCTTTAACCCTTCGCTTTTTATCAATCTTTTAGCAAAACGAGCCTTGACACCCCTCCAGCCCGAAAAACCAGCATTTCGCCCGATTGCTACACATCTGAACAGTCTTTCAGATTGCGCCAAATAGGCTCCAAAATCACCCAAACTACCCGTTATGCCCTCCTCCAACCTCCTCGGTCAGCTCCTTCTCATGGGCGTCCCCGGTGCCGAACTCGACGCCGAAACCGCCGCCCGTCTCAAAAAGCTCCAGCCCGGTGGCTTCATCCTTTTCGGCCGGAACATCCAAAGTCCGGCTCAACTCCGCAAACTCATCGCTGACCTCCGCGACATCTCGGACATCGAGCCCTTCATCACGATTGATCAGGAAGGCGGACGCGTTTCGCGGCTGCGTTTGATTGGCGAGGAGCCGCCGAATGCGCAATCGCTGCGCGACAAAGGCGATCCCGAACTCATCAAACGCCACGGCAAGCTCACCGGCCAGGTGCTGCGGCAGTTCGGCTTCAATCTCGACCTCTGCCCCGTGCTCGACATCAGCTACGACGACGCGGCGGACAATTCTCTCAAAGGCCGCACCTATGGCAAAGATCCGCAGCAGGTCATCACCAACGCCGGTCTCTTCAACCGCGCCCTGCGCAAAGAAGGCATCCTGAGCTGCGGCAAGCACTTCCCCGGCTACGGTCCCGCCGAGTGTGATCCGCATGAATTCCTGCCCGTCATCACGAAGAGCCGCGAGGAGATGGAGAAGAGCGAGTTGCTGCCCTACTCCGCCCTGCTGCCGGAGCTCGACAGCGTGATGACCTGCCACAGCAACTACACCGCCTACGATCCCGACCGCGGTCGCTGGCCCGCGAGCCTTTCTCATAACATTGTCACGAAGCTCCTTCGTCATCAATACGCCTTCGACGGCCTCGCCATGACCGATGACCTCGACATGGGCGCGATTTTGAATGAGGTGACCTTCGAGCAGGCCATCCAAGAAGCCGTTCGTGCTGGAAACGACCTCGTCATGATCTGCCACCGCGTCGAAATGGTGGAACTCGCCCGCCAGCATCTCGAAGGCGTTGAAGAGCCCGCCATTCACGATGCTCTCGTCCGCATCGAGAAGACCAAAAAGCGCCTCGTAGCTCCCGACAAGTTCGACCTCGACCGCTTTGCTGCCATCAACCGAGACATCTGGCAGCTCCGCGTCGATACCCTCGGCGAGGAAGCTGCGAAAAACCTCAGCGTCGAAGACGGCAAGAGGTCGCCGGTGGAGCTGTATTAAGCCGCATGCGAATCTGCGTGCTCGTTTTCTCCTTGGCTGCCACGGGCGTGGTGGCCGGGGAGAGCTTGCCGGATACGCGTTTGGCCGCTTTGCCGAGGTCGGCGGCTTTGCCGCAGGACACGCCGGAGAAGGTGAAGCTCGGTCGGTTGTTGTTTTTTGATCCGATCCTCTCCGCCACGCGGGATGTAGCCTGCGCCACCTGCCATCATCCGCGTTTTGGCTGGGCGGATGGTCGAGCCACGCCGCTCGGCGTGCATGCCACGGGTCTCGGGCCGGAGCGAAAGCCGCTCGAAACGATGGAGGCTGCGAAGCTGACGCGAAACACGCCTTCCATCTTGAATGCGGCCTTCAACGGCCTGCGCCTGGATCAGCCGCATGATCCGGCGAAAGCGCCGATGTTTTGGGACAACCGCGTCGAAAGCCTCGAAGCTCAGGTCTTGGCGCCGATCCGCTCGCGTGAGGAAATGCGTGGCGATGCCTGCTCCGAGGCCGAGGCGGTGCCGCAGATGATCGAACGGCTGAAGGCGGTGCCGGAGTATCGAATGCTCTTCGGCGGCAAAATCACCTCGGAGAAGGTGGCGGAGGCCATCGCGGCCTACGAGCGCACGCTGATCACACCGGAGACGCCGTTTGATCGCTTCATGCGCGGAGATCGCTCGGCGATGAATGCCTCGCAGCAGCGTGGCATGGAGGCCTTTCAGCGGGCGGGATGCGCCTTGTGCCACAATGGACCGATGCTTTCGGATTTCAAACCCCATGCCATCGGGCTTTCCGGGTCGCCTTTGCGCACGCCGACGCTGCGAAACCTGCGCCACACCGCGCCTTACCTGCACGACGGCAGTCAAAGAACGCTCGAAGACGTCATGCTGTTCTACGACCGCCTCATGGATCATGCCGCCGAGACGCTCGATGGAGGTGACAAAGCCACGCTGCCGCCGCTTGATCCACTTTTGAGCCGTCTCGACCTACGCCCCGAAGACCATGAGCCGATTCTCGACTTTCTCGATGCCCTGAGCAGCGACGATTACGACCGCTCCGTGCCCGAGCGAGTGCCCAGCGGCCTGCCATAACCACCACCGCCCGGTGTTTCGAGGATCACGCGGTCTCCGGCATGCATGGCAAAGCTCGTGCAGCCTTCGAGTTCAGTTTCAGCGCCATCGCGAAGCAGTCGCTGACGTCCTCTCTGTCCTTCAAGTCCCTCCATCATCCCAAATGGAGCCTCCACACGATGCTGCGTGAGAAGACTAACCGTCAGCGGCTGCAAGAACTCAAACTCACGCACCACACCATCTCCGCCGCGCCACTCGCCGTCTCCGCCTGAGCCGCGACGAATCGCAAACTGGCGCAAACGCACGGGGTAGCGGCTTTCGAGGATTTCGGGATCGGTGATGGCAGTGTTGGTCATGTGTGTGTGCAGTGCATGAGCACCGTCGTAGCCTTCGCCAGCTCCCGAGCCACCGGCGATGGTTTCGTAGTAGCCGAAGCCGGCGCCACCGAAGAGGAAGTTGTTCATCGTGCCTTGGCTGCATGCCTGAAGGCCCAGCGCCTTGATTAGCGTGTCCACGAGTCGCTGGCTGACCTCGACATTGCCGCCGACTACGGCGGGATCATTGGCTGCATCACCGGTGAAGGCTGGATTGAGCATCGAAACGGGCAACACGATCTCCAGCGGCTCCATGAGGCCTTCGTTGAGCGGTAGGTCTTCTTGAAGCCAAAGCCGCATCACATACAAAACCGCGCTCCGCATGATGGCGGTGGTCGCATTGAGATTTCGCGGATGCACGCCGCTGGTGCCGGTGAAATCGAGTAGGAGCTTCCCATCGCGTTTTTCGATCAAAACGGCGATTTGATGGCCGTCGTCGAGTTTTTCGATGGCGGTGGCTTTGGAATCCAAGCGCTCGATTTGAGCTCGCATGACCTCGGCGCTGCGGTCGAGGATGCTTTGCATGTTTTCGAGCAGCGAATCATCGGCGAGTGCCCGGAGTCGCTCGGCTCCATGCAGATTGGCGGCGAGTTGGGCGTGCAGATCGGCGAGGTTGTCGGCGAGATTGCGTGTGGGGTGCGGCGCGGTGGTCAGCAGCGTGCTGATTTCGTCGAAGCAGGAGTTTCCAGCGCGGATGAGATGTCGCGGAGCAATGACGACGCCTTCTTCGATCAAGCGGGTGGCATGGGCCGGCATCGAGCCGGGCGTGATGCCGCCGATCTCGGCATGGTGAGCACGATTGGCGATGTAGCCGATGAGTTGAGTGTCATCGAAGACTGGCGTGATGAGCGTGACATCGGGCAAGTGAGAGCCGCCGAAGGCCGGGTGATTGGTGATGATGGTATCGCCGGGTTCCATCGCGACGGCTTTGGCGACGGCGCGGACGCATTCGCCGAGGGCACCGAGATGCACGGGGATGTGGGGTGCGCTGGAGAGGAGTCGTCCTTGTGGATCAAGCAGCGCACAGGAGAAGTCGAGGCGTTCGCGGATGTTCGTGGAGATGGCGGTGCGGCAGAGCAGGGCACCCATGTCCGTCACGATGGCGTGGAAGCGGTGGCGGAGGAGGTCGTTGGAGAGGGCGGCGTGGAGGGTTGGAGTGGTGGAGTGGTGGAGGATGTGGCCGAGACCGGGGAGGTGCTCGACGGACCAGCCGGGAGCGACGACGAGGGTGGTGAAGGCGTCTTGGATGAGGGTTTGAGTACGTTGTTCACGCTTTAGCGTGCTCTGGGGACGCTCGTTGGACACGCTAAAGCGTGAACAACGTACTTCTTCCCGGATGATCGTGCGGAGGGAGACGAGATCGATCTCGCGATTCGCGGGCGGTGGGTAGCCGAAGAGGCGTTGGTAGGCCTCGTGGTAGAGACGTGGGAGGTCGTGGGCGTTTTGGTATTCGACTTGAAGCGGCGTATCCTGGCCGCGGAGGCGGAGTTCGGCGATGTGCGTGGTGTTTGGATCAGTCTGATCGGTCGAATCGGACTGATCTAAGAAGGTGCAGAGAGGAATGCGGTATTCCTTTTCCTCTAAGCGCTCGGGGATGGCTTCTTGAAGGCCCACGGCGCTCAAAATGCCCGCATGCTGCGGCACGAGGATGGTGCGGATTCCGAGGCTCTCGGCGACGGCGCAAGCATGCTGTGGCCCCGCACCACCGAAGGCGAGCAGGGCGTGATCGGCGGGATCGTAGCCTTCGCCGATGCTGATGCGGCGGATGGCATCGGTCATGTGCTCGACGGCGAGTCGCAGCAAGGCGTGGAGGAGTTCTTCTTCGCTTTGAGTGCCGTCGTGAAGCTCGCGCAGGCGTTGTCGCGCGGCATTCACATCGAGCGGAATCGGCGCTTGAGCGGGATCGAAGCGGCCGAGCAGCAGATTCACATCCGTGATGGTGAGAGGTCCGCCTTTGCCGTAGCACGCGGGGCCGGGATGGGAGCCTGCACTCTCCGGGCCGACGGCGAGGCCGTGATGCGTCCTGCGGCAAATCGAGCCTCCACCGGCGGCGACGGTTTCGATGTGCACGGAAGGCGCGAGGAGCTTCATGCCCGCGACATCTTGCGTGAAGCGATAGCCCGGTCTGCCCGCGATGCGGGCCACGTCGGTGCTCGTGCCGCCCATGTCGAGGGTGATGATCTGCTCAAAGCCGAGTCGGCGGGCAAAATTCGCCGCGCCGATGGCTCCACCGGCCGGGCCGCTGAGCAGCATGTCCTTCGGGCGAATGTCGTCGGCTGTTTTGAGGCCGCCAGCGCTGGTCATGACCTGCATCTCGGGCGAGACGCTGCGTAGGGTATTCAAAAACGACTGCACAGGGCCGTGCAGGTAGGCATCCGCAACGGTGCTTTGGGCTCGCGGCAGCAGTTTGGCGAAGGCAGCGGTTTGATGAGACAGCACGACATGCGTGAAGCCGCACTCGCGCAGGATTTCGCCGACGCGAAGCTCATGCGCGGGATGCGCGTGACCATCATGAGGCACACGGCGGCGGTGGTGATGCCTCTGGGGATCGCATCGAGTGCCAAAGCACGCACCGCGGCCTCATCAAGCCGCGTGAGCAACTCGCCATCGACGCTGATGCGCTCTGGAACCTCGCAGGATAACTCGTGAAAGGTCGGACGAGGCTCGTGTCGCAAGGCGAAGAGGTCGGGGCGACGTTGATCGCCGATGAGGAGGAGGTCGCCGAAGCCCTGGGTGATGAAGAGGGCGATACGGCTGCCTTTGCGTTCGAGGAGCGCGTTCGTGGCCCGCGTGGTGGCGATGCGGAGCTGCATCGGCGGAAAGGCGGCACCGGGCGGTGTGTTCGTCAGGATGCGTGAACCGATGACGGGAGCCTCTTCACCGGTGAAAAGCTCGACGAGTCCTCCGGCATGCCATTCGGTTGGTGGAGGCTCATTAAGGGTGATTTGGCCGTTTTCGTCGTGCGACGAGATGAGGCGTGATTCGGGATGTGTGAGGCTGCGGATGGAAAAGCCGCGTAGCAAGCCGCAGGGCAGGGGAGGCAAGCCGGAGAGGCGGATTGTGCTCCCCTCACCCCGGCCCTCTCCCCGGATCAAATCTTCTCCCGATGCATCGCTTTGACCGGGGAGAGGGAGATGGGCGAGCGTGGCACGGAGATGACCGGTGGAGAGGACTTTGCAGCGGGATTCGCGACCTTGCGGGTCGAGAGCGTGGCAATCCGTGAAGGTGCCGCCGGTGTCCGCTGCGATGCGCCAGTTCACGAGTTACTTGCCAGCGGAGGGATCGGGGAGCGCTTGGTAGTCCACATCGGGAAGCCAGCGCATTTCTTTGAAGGCATCGATGTAGGGTCCGATTTGCTGCTCTTTGAAGATGCTGGTGGCGCGTAGCATCCATTCCTGGGCCATCTTCTCGTCCTTCTTGGAAAAGGAGATGGCCGCGTTGCTCATGTAGTAGGCGGGCGTGTCATCCATGAAGGTGAAGTGCTCTTTGATGAGCTTTTCCGCTTCGTCGAATTTCTTCTGGCGGGCTTCGCAGATGACGATGCGGGAGATGGCGAGGTGGCGGATGACCTGCGGGAGCTTGGGGAAATCAGCCACGAGCTTGCGGAAGGCGGCGGCGGCGGTGGGGAAGTCGTGACGGGCGAATTCAAGCTCGGCGAGGTTGAAGGCAGGGCCCGCGTTGTTCGGGTCGAGTTCTTTGGCCTTGAGGAACTGCTCCTTGGCGAGATCGAAGTCACGGCGGCGGGGAGCGAGAAATACATCGCCGCGCATGGTGAAGATGAGGCCGTTCTTCGGCGAGATCTTTTCGGCTTCATCGAGCTTTGCGACGGCATCGGTGAAGCGGTTCTGCTTCCGCATCTCCTGCACGTCCTGGAAGATTTTGATGAGCTTTTGCTGATCGGCCTCGGAGAGTTGGGTATCGCCTAGCTCCGCCGCAGAGGGAGGGGCTGCGGGCGGCGGATTTTCCTGAGCGGCGGCGATGAGCGGAAGGGCTGCGGCGAGGAGGGCGAGGAGTTTTTTCATGCGGGCGGGATGGTTGGGGTTCAAGCCTCAGGTTTCAAGTTTCAAGTTGGTGAAGATTCCTTAGCGGGGTGTGACGAGTTGCTGCTCGCAGGCCTCGTTGATGAGGCAGAGATCGCCGAGGGCATCCTTGAGCGGGTCGATAGCGGAGGCGGAGAAGCCGAGGTGGAGGTGGCGGCGCCAGCCTTCGGCGAATTCGAACTGGCCGGAGAGTCGGCCGACGGCTCGTGAGGCCTCGTCCATGCTGACGAGGTAGGAATCCATGCCCTGGGAGACATCGAGCCAGTGCTTTTGGCTTTCGTGAGCGGCGAGGGATTCGCGTTTGCGGGCGTGGACGGAGGCGGTGTTCACATAGGAGCTAGCCTGGAGTTTTTGGCGGAGCGGATCGCAAAGACCGTGGGGCATGGCATGATAGACGGTGACATCGTGCGAGTAGTGCGGGCGCGGCGGATCGGTGACGTAGTTGGGAATGCAGTGGGCAAAGGCGGCGGTCACGGCGAGGCGGCTGGCCTGCATGTGATCCTCCATGTAATCGGACGGCGCATGGGTGAGCACGATGCTCGGCTGCGCCTCGCGGACGATGGCGGCCACTTTTCGGAGGTAGGTGACATCGTAAGTGAGCTCGAGGTCGTCGCAGATGGGCGGATAAAACGCCGCGCCGAGGATGCGGGCGGCCTCGCGGGCTTCTTCGAGGCGTTTTTTGGCCGTGGTGGGGCCGTCCATCTGCACGCTGCCGCCGTGGCCGCTGCACAGATTCACGTAGTGGATGTCCCAGCCGCGTTCTTTGAGCAAAAGAAGGGTGCCGGCGGCGACGAATTCGATGTCGTCAGGATGAGCGAAAATGGCGAGG
>JBILVU010000119.1:0-18136 GCA_044370285.1 Prosthecobacter sp. | reverse complement strand
CGGGACGATGATTTTGCTCGGCACCGCGCTTCCAGGCATCGTTTGGGCCTGGATGGGGCATTCAGCGGCTCAAATCGCCATTCCTGCGGCTTTGGTGCTGCGTTGGATTGTTTCGCTGTTTGAGATGCGGGAGATTAAGTTGGCTCGTCTCGATGCATCAAGCCCCTGGCACCTCAGCGCCCGTGTTTTGACCGAAAAGCTGCCGCACCTGCTCCGCACACGGCGCATCATGCTCGCCATTGTGGGCGTTGTTTTGCCGACAGTCATCATCACACAGTTTCAGGTTCCATTCGTCTTCACGCTCTCCGTCGCCATCACGCTATGCAGCCAATTGATCGAGCGACATTACTTCTTCACCGCCTGCCACGGGCCGAAAATGCCTGGGAATTAGCATGATCACCCTCCCCGCCATGACCTTCCGCGAATGGACCGGCCCGCTGACGGCCGATCTGGTGCGTGAGCCGGCGAAGTTCGGGCTGGGGCAAATTCCGTCGCTGCTGAAGCCGGATGCAGTGACGAAGGCCGTGTGCGGTTTCTGCTCCACTGGCTGCGGATTGAACATTCACCTCAAAGACGGCGCGGCGATCAATCTCACGCCTGATCCCGACTATCCCGTGAACCTCGGCACAGGCTGTCCAAAGGGCTGGGAGGCGCTGAGCGTGCTCGATGCACCGGATCGGGCCAAGATGCCGATCCTGCATGGCAAGGAGGTCGATTGGGACACGGCGCTGCGCTACTTCTGCGATCAGATGAAGCGCATCCTCGACCAGCATGGGCCCGAGGCAGCGGCGTTTCTCAGCACGGGGCAGATCATGTTTGAGGAGATGGCCTTCCTCGGTGCGCTGGCGAAGTTTGGCATGGGCATGATCCACGGCGATGGCAACACGCGCCAGTGCATGGCTACGGCGGTGGCGGCTTACAAAGAGAGCTTCGGCTTTGATGCGCCGCCCTTCACCTACGCGGACTTTGAGGAGAGTGATGTGCTCGTCTTTGTGGGTGCGAATCCGTGCATCGCGCATCCGATCATGTGGCAGCGGGTGTTGAAAAACAAACGCCAGCCGGAGATCATCGTGGTCGATCCACGCACGACGGAAACCGCGATGGCGGCCACGCAGCACTATGCGATCAAGCCGAAGAGCGATTTGACGCTGCTATATGGTCTGGCGCATCTACTCATTCGCGAGGGTGGTGTGGACAAAACCTTCGTCGAGGCTCACACGAATGGTTTTGATGACTTCGCGAAGTTCATCGCTGATTTCACGTCTGAACGGGTTTGTGCGGAGACGGGGCTTTCGATTAAAGAGTTGGATCGTTTTGCGAAGACGATCATGCGTAGAACGAGTTTTCCAACTCGTTCACCCAATCCTAACGAGTTGGAAAACTCGTTCTACGACAAGCCACGCGTCTCCTTCTGGTGGACGATGGGCGTGAATCAAGGTCATCAGGCCACGCGCACGGCGCAGGCGATCATCAATCTGGCGCTGATGACCGGAAACATCGGCAAACCGGGCACGGGGGCGAATTCCATCACGGGACAGTGCAATGCGATGGGTTCGCGTTTGTTCTCGAACACGACGAATTTGCTCGGCGGGCATGATTTTCGGAATGCGGTGCATCGGGAGAAGATCGCGGCTGCGACAGGCATCCCCGTCGAACGCATTCCCGACCGACCGAGCCTTGCGTATGATCAGATCATCCAAGCCGCCGATGAAGGCACGGTGAAAGCGATTTGGTTCGTCGCCACGAATCCGAGTCACTCGTGGATCGACCAAAACGAGATAAACCGCATCCTCGACAAGCTCGATTTCCTCGTCGTGCAGGACATGTATTGCAGCACCGAAACGGCGAAGCGGGCGCATCTGGTGCTTCCGGCGGCGGGTTGGGGCGAAAAAGAAGGCTGCTTTATCAATTCCGAGCGGCGCATCGGTTACTCGCCGAAGGTGCGTCGTGCGCCGGGGCAGGCGCTGGCGGATTTTCACATCTTTCGACTCATCGCGCACTACTGGGGCTGCGGGGAGCTGTTTCGCGAATGGCAGACGCCGGAGGCGGTGTTTCGCGTGCTGCAACGCTGCTCGGAGGGGCAGGCGTGTGACATCACGGGCATCAAGGGCTATGCGCAAATCACGGAAGCTGGCGGGATTCAATGGCCGTTCCAAAAAGATCAAAGTTCAAAGATCCAAGATGAACGGCGACTGTTCGAGGACGGAAAGTTCTTCACCGAGGATCATCGGGCGAAGTTTTGCTTCGACGAGCCGGTGGCTCCGCCGGAGCAACGGAGTGCGGAATTTCCGCTGATTTTAATGACGGGGCGTGGGACGAGTGCGCAATGGCACACGGAGACGCGGACGGGGAAGTCAGCGGTGCTGGCGAAGATGGTGCCGGAGGAGCTGATGCTGGATTTGAATCCCGAGGATGCGGCGGCGCTGGGTTTGCGAGACGGGCAGCGGGTGCGGGTGATTTCAAAGCGGGCGGAATTGACCGTATTGACCCGAGTGACGAGCTGCGTGAAGCCGGGCGAGGTGTACCTGCCGATGCACGACGGACGGGTGAACCAGCTCACCCATGCTTCCTTTGATCCGCTGAGCCGCCAGCCGAGTTATAAGCACTCGGCGGTGCGGGTGGAGGCTTACAAGATGACGCCTGGCTCGTAGCTAGCGGCTTCGGGATGCTCTTTGGCGATGGCGGCGACGCGGGCGCAGAAGGCATCGACCTGCTCGGGAGCATCGCCGGTGTTGTTTTTGCCGGCGTCCACAAGGCGCTGCATGTCCTCGGCGGTGAGGGTGAGTCGCTCATCGGCGACGAGTCGGGAAAGAAGATCGTTTTCGCGGACTTTGCCGGTGCGCATGTCTTTGGCGACCTGCACGGCGTGCTCTTTGATGACCTCGTGCGCGGTTTCGCGTCCGGCTCCGGCTTTGACGGCCTCCATCATGACGGTGGTGGTCAGGAGGAAGGGCAGGTAACGCATGAGCTCCTGCTCAATGACGGATTCGAAGACCTCCATCTGGTTCAAGATGGTGAGGAAGGTCTCCAGCAGGCCATCGAGGGCGAGGAAGGCATCCGGCAGCATCACGCGGCGCACCACGGAGCAGGAGACATCGCCTTCGTTCCACTGATCGCCAGCGAGACCGGCGGCCATGGCGAGATAGCCTTTGAGGATGACGTGAAGGCCGTTCACACGCTCGCAGGAGCGGCTGTTCATTTTGTGCGGCATGGCGGAGGAGCCCACCTGACCTTTGGCAAAGCCTTCGGAGGAAAGCTCATGGCCGGCCATGAGGCGCAGCGTGCGGGCAAAGCTGCCGGGACCACTGGCGACCTGGCAAAGCGAGGCGACAACCTGCATGTCGAGGCTACGCGGATACACCTGGCCGACGGCACCAAAGGCGGCGGGCATGCCGAGATGATGCAGGATGCGGTTTTCGAGTTCGGAGGCTTTTTTCGCGTCGCCGTTGAAGAGGGTGATTTGGTCCAGGCGGGTGCCGACGGCACCTTTGAGGCCGCGAGCGGGATAGGTGGCGATGACGTTTTGGAGGTCGCCAAAGGCCAGCAGGGTTTCTTCACCGAACATGGCGAGGCGTTTGCCAAGTGTGGTGGCCTGAGCGGCGACGTTGTGGGTGCGGGCGGTGAGGGGAATGTCTCGCGTCAAGGCGGCACGGCGGGCGATGCCAGCGAGCACGGCCACGGTCTTGCGGCGGATTTCGAGCAAGGCGCGGAAGACCTGGAGCTGCTCGACATTCTCCGTGAGGTCGCGGCTGGTCATGCCCTTGTGGATGTGCTCGTGGCCGGCGAGATCACAAAACTCCTCAATGCGAGCCTTCACATCGTGACGGGTGATACGCTCACGCTCCATGATGGAGGCCACGTTGATTTGATCCTTCACCTTTTCATAGGCCTCGATGACGCCGTCCGGCACGGGGATGCCGAGGTCACGCTGGCCTTTGAGCACGGCGATCCAGTAATCGCGTTCGAGCCTCACTTTGCCCTCGGGCGACCAAAGGGCGCGCATGGGGGCGGTGGCGTAGCGTTCGGCGAGGACGTTGGGGATGGAGTCAGACATGGGGGCGTTGGTTTAGAGTTCGATGCCCAAAGTGCAAGGCTCAATCTTAGGTGTCACTTCATCGCGGCGGCGGCGGCTTCTTGAAAGGCCTGGCGCATGGGTGAGGAGTCGCCGGTGGGTTTGAGGCCGGTGCGTTGGATGAGCAGAATGTAGATGGTTTTGGTGGTAGGATCGATCCAGCCCTGCGTGCCGTGCGCACCACCGTGGCCGAAAGTGCCGGGTGAGAGCATGGCGGTCACGCCGGTGGGCTGGTGCACGACTTGAAAACCCAGCCCCATGCCCATGCCATCGGCGAAGCCGGCCTTCATCTCGCCAGTGTGATTCGTGGCCATGAGTTGAAGTGTCTTGGCGCTGATGAGGCGCTTTTTGCCAATGACTCCGCCATCGAGGATCATCTGGTAGAGCTTCAGCAAATCCTCGGCGCTGGAAAACAGGCCTCCAGCGGCCAGCGGAGCACGTTTTTTGTTTGAGTAAGGCGGTGTGAGGTAGCGGATGCCGACGGGTTCGAGGCTTTTGCCATCGGCGGCGGGCTTGTAGGAGGTGGCGAGACTGGAGAGCTCTTTTTTATCCGGCCAGAAGGTGGTGTGACGCATGCCGAGTGGCTTGAAGATCCGCTTCTCCATGAACTCCGCATAGTCCTGGCCGCTGGCGACTTCGATGAGGCGGCCGAGGGTGTTGATGCCGGGATTGCAGTAGGACCACTTTGAGCCGGGCTCGAACTGCAAGGGCGAGAGTGCGTAGGTGATGACGGCTTCTTTCAAGCTGAGCACGTCGAGAGCATCGCCATCGAGGGGTGAGTTGCTCACGAGGCCGCTGGTGTGGGTGAGGAGGTCTTTGATGGTGACAGGCCGGGCGGGCTTCACGAGCACGGTTTGCTTTGCGGTCTTCTCTTTGATCAAAAGTTGCCCTTTGAACTCTGGGAGATGTTTTTCGATGGGATCATCGAGGCTAAGCTTTCCCTCTTCTTGCAGCATCATGATGCCGAGGGCGGTGATGGGCTTGGTCATCGAGGCGATCCAGAAGACGCTGTCACGCTCCATGGGTTTCTTTGTGGCGATGTCCGCCAGGCCGACGGCTTCAAAGTTGAGCACCTTGCCTTCGCGAGCCAGCAAAGTGACCGAACCAGATAGCGAGCCATCCTCGACGAATTTTTGCATCGCCTGCGGGATGGCGGCGAACTTGGGATCGGAGACGAGGGCCGGTTCCTTGGCGGAGAGCGCCGCGACAGCGGCAAACAGGGCGAAGAGGGTGAGGCGGATCATGGCGGGCCGATGTTGCGGCGCATGCCTGAGGAGTCAACGCGGCAAAAACGACCTCTCACTTCATCAGCGGAGCCAGCAGATGCTCTTCGGTGATGAGACCAGCAGGGAGGCCGCGGGCATCGGTGACGATGGCGAGGCGGCGGCCTTGCTTGCGGAGGCGCTGGAGGGCGCGGATGGCGGATTCGCTGGCGTGAATGCTATCGAGCGTGCGCATGTGCTGGCGCACGAGACGATCAGGCGGGAGCTGGGTGGGTAGCTCAGAGGTATCGAGCACGCCGATGAAGGTGCCATTGTCACCGAGGACGGGAAGGACGGGCGTGTTTTGCTCACGGGCAAGGATGAGAGCCGTGTGCAAGGGCAGCTCGGCCGCCAAGGCCACACTTTGCGTCAGCGGCTGCATGACATCCGCTGCGGTGAGGCGATGAAAATCCAAAATGTGCTCGATGAGCCGCGTGGCGGGCAGAGAGAGCTGGTGCTCGATGCCGAGGGACCGGGCGAGCTGTTTCAAATCATCCCGCCGCTGGCTTTCGGTGGAGGTGGAGATGCCTTCGATTTCACGCACCGGGGTGTCTTTGGAAGGCGAGAAAGCCCGAAAGACAGGTCTGGCGACGCCGACAGCATGCAGCAAGAGCCAGACGCTGCGCAGCGAACGAAAAGGGAAGCGGCGGAAGAGCTTCTTGGGCACCACTTCGAGACCGATGAGGAAGATCGGCAGCGAAAGCAGGAACACGATGCTGGATTCCAACACACTGGCATGGCGCACCAGCGGCAGCGCCACGAGCAGGAAGACGGTGAGATTCGCAATGTGGTTCGCCACGGTGATGCAGCCGAGCAGCGCATCACGATCTTCAATGAGAGCCAGCAGGCCGCGAGCACGCGGATCACCATTGGCCGCAGCGTGACGCACTCTCACCCGGCTGACGGCCATCACGGCGCTTTCCAGTCCTGAAAGCAGGAATGACAACAGCAGGCACAGGCCGATGGCGAAGTAAGACATCATCAGGATGACATCGCTAGAAACGGGCCGGAGCGGCAAATTTCTCGGAGGGGACACCCAAAATTCCATCCTTCCGACGGCGGATGCATGAAGGCATGACCGCCGCCGAAAAGGGAGGTGAAGGCATCAGAGATACTCGTTGATGAGGTTCTCGCACATTTCCTGGCGACCGCTGGCGATGAAGGGCTCGCCATTGGAAAGCGTGTAGGCCTCCAGTTCGGCGAAACCGACCTCGCCTTTCTCGATCTTGGCACCGATGCCGGCATCGAAGGTCGAGTAGCGCTGCTTGATGATGCCATCGAGACGACCGTCTTCGATGATGCGGTGGGCGATTTTGAGGCCGCGGGCAAAGGCATCCATGCCGCCGATGTGGGCGTGGAAGAGATCAACCGGCTCGAAGGACTCGCGACGGCACTTGGCGTCGAAATTGAGGCCGCCCGTGGTGAAGCCGCCCATCTTCAGCACCTCGATCATGATCTGGGTGGTGAGGTAGATGTTGGTGGGGAACTGGTCGGTGTCCCAGCCGATGAGTTCATCGCCCGTGTTGGCATCGATGGAGCCGAGAGCGCCGGCAGCGGCGGCCACTTGCAGCTCATGGCGCATGGTGTGACCGGCGAGAGTGGCGTGGTTCGTCTCGAGGTTGAGTTTGAAGTGCTCGGTGAGGCCGTATTCGCGGAGAAAGTTCAGGCAGGCCGCAGCATCGGAATCGTATTGATGCGTGGAAGGCTCACGCGGCTTGGGCTCGATGTAGAAGGGCCCTTTGTAGCCGATCTGCTTTTTGTAATCGACGGCCATGTGCAGCAGGCGGGCGAGGTGATCGACCTCACGCTTCATGTTGGTGTTCCAAAGCGTGGCGTAACCTTCGCGGCCACCCCAGAAGGTGTAACCTTCACCACCGAGACGGTGGGTGACATCCATCGCCTTCTTCACCTGAGCGGCGGCATAGGCAAAGACGTTGGCATTCGGGCTGGTGGCAGCGCCCTGGCAGTAACGCGGATGGGCGAAGAGACAGGCGGTACCCCAGAGGAGCTTCTTGCCGGTCTGCTGCTGCGCTTTCTCCAATTCATCAGCGACAGCATCGAAAGCTTTGTTGGATTCGGCCAGCGTGGCGCACTCAGGGGCCACGTCGCGGTCATGGAAGCAGTAGTAATCCACCCCGAGCTTGTCCATGAACTCGAAGCAGGCCCACACACGACGCTGGGCATTAGCCACAGAATCCGTGCCATCATCCCAAGGGCGCTGAGCCGTGCCGCCGCCGAAGGGATCGGAGAGCGAATTCCGCATCGCGTGCCAGTAGGCCACGCCAAAGCGCATGTGATCACGCATCTTTTTGCCACCCACGACTTCGTCGGCGTTGTAATGCTTGAACGCGAGCGGGTTGCGGCTCTGCGGTCCTTCAAACTGGATCTTCTGGATGTCAGGGAAAGCTTCTTTCATAGGTGGGTGGAGTTGGGGCGGCTATGGGAGCCGGAAAGTAAGCCAGCGCAAGGCGCAAACCCGGCCATGTCTTGGGCGAAATCGGCCACGGGGTTCACTTCTCAATGCTCACCGTGCGACGCACTTGGTAGGGGTAATCGTGAAACATGAAGCCCGTCTTCCCGTCGTCGAGCCGTGTCTGAATGTTGTCTTTGTAGATGCCTTTGATCTCCGTTTCGACATCAAGCATATCAGCCAGCCGACGAGTGAGAGAGATGCCAAAGGTGATTTCGAGACTGGACATGGTATTCATCGGACGCTCCATCGTGAAGCTGCCGGAGATGAAGAGTTTCGCGTGCGGACCATCCGGGCGCTCCTCAATGCTGCCGAAGGTTGCCTCCACGTCTTTGAAGACCGGCAGGCCGTAGGCTTTGCCACGCGGCGCGGGGATGACCGGCTTCCATGTTTCTCCCGGACGCCGAGCTTGCGTGCCGAGAGCAGCGGGAACGATCTCCATCATGTTCGCGAAGAATTGCAGATCGAGCAGCGCAGCGTTTTGCCGTTCGATTGGCTTCATGCCTTTGAGTTCGAAGTTCCAGCCGCCACTGCGCTGCCTCGCGAGCAAGGTCACGCCATTGAGAGCACCTCGATTCTCCTGCGAGGCCGGAGCGGCTCCATTCAGGGCAAACTGCGTCTCTTCACAAGCATGCTCACGCACCTCGATCTCTTCCGCGCCGCTGCCCTGCACGCGGCGCATGAGATGATGCCGCAGCAGCCAGCGGGCAGCCACAGAACGTTTTTCACCGGAGGCCTGCTGGAGTGTGGCAGTGCCCTTTTCGACGAGGATCTCGCGTTTCTCACGCAGGACGGTGCCGCTACGCAGGCCCGACTTGCCGCTGATGGGCACCGACTTCGGCTGCTGAGCCTGAAGGCTGGTGGCGATGCAGAGGAGCAATAGAAGGAGGACTCTCATGGCGTGTGGTTCATCATCGGCGAAACCTCGGGAGTCACAACTCTCTCGATTGCCGCTAGTCGGTTCTCATCCGAGATTTTCCTCGCGACGAAATTCCAACGAATGCTTCAAACTTTGTGCTTGCACGAGCGTCGAGGCACGCCACTATCCGCACCCTCAACCCCGCGGGTGTAGCTCAGTGGTAGAGCACTTCCTTGCCAAGGAAGATGTCGCGCGTTCGAATCGCGTCACCCGCTCCACTTTCGATGAAAGTGGAACGTCCCCGCAATCCCACGGAAATAGCATGTTTGTCTGGTCGAAACTCTCCGCCGCGAAATGGTCGGATGCTTGGGAGGAGCGCTTCGCAGGTGCCACGGACCTCACGCTCGTCATTTCCAGCTTCCCCGGCCGTGAAACCATTCGAGTCGAGGCCTACTGCCCGAAAAAAAGCCGCGCCGATGCCATTCAAAAGATGTGGGGTGGCTCCGTGCGAGAGCTGAAGACCAAAAACTGGGCCGCGATGGCTTCAAAGGCTACGCCGCCGCTCAAGGTGCGGGATCGTTTCCTCGTCTGCGCCACTCGCTCGACCTCCGAACTAGCCAAACTGCGCCGCGAGCACCCTGGGCGCGAGATTCTCGCCATCCCGGCGGATATGGCCTTCGGCACCGGGCACCATGAGACGACCTCCACCGTGCTGCGATTGCTCGTCGATGCGGCAGATGAATTTCGCCGCTCCGACAAAGCGTGGACCCTTGCCGATCTCGGCTGTGGCAGCGGCATCCTCGCCATCGCCGCGTTGAAGCTCGGCGCTCGCAAGGTGTGGGGCTGTGACTACGACCCGCAGGCCGTGCGCATCTCCAAAGAGAACGCCACGCGCAATGACACGCCGAAAGCACGCTTTACCCGCCTCGATGTGCTCGAGTGGGAACCCAAGGAGCAGTGGGACATCGTCGCCGCAAATATCTTCCATGATGTGCTGGAGGCCGCTTTTCCTAAGCTCGTGCAGTCCGTGGCTCCCGGCGGTCTTTTGATCCTCTCTGGCATCCTGCATACTCAGGCGGACTCCTGCCTCGCCGCAGGCAAAAAAGCCGGTTTCAAGGCCGACCGCATCCTGCGCAAAGGCAAGTGGGTCACCGCCATCGGCCATGTGAAACCTCGCTGAGGATCTGCCTGGCCATTCGGCTCGACATTCCCCATTCGTCATTCACTTTCCCCGCCCTCATGCCCGCCCTGAAACTCCACGACACCCTGTCCCGCACCGACCGCGAGGTGAAGCCGCTCGATGGCAAAACCCTGCGCTTCTACTGCTGCGGCCCCACGGTCTATGGTCCGGCACACATTGGCAATTTCCGCACCTTCGTGGCCCAGGATGTCATGCGCCGCGTGGTGGAGGCTTCCGGCACACCGACGCTGCATGTGCGCAACATCACCGACGTGGATGACAAGACGATCCGCGACTCGCAAAAGGCCGGTCTGAGCCTCATCGACTTCACTCGCGGCTGGACCGAGAAGTTTCACGCCGACTGCGCCTCTTTGAACCTCCTCCCGCCAACGGTCGAGCCGAGTGCCGTCGCACACATCCCGCATCAGATTGCGATGATCGAAAAGCTCGTCGCCAAAGGTCACGCCTATGCCGCCGCGGATGGCAGCGTGTATTTCAGAGTGTCTTCCTTCAAAGACTACGGCCGCCTCAGCCACCTGGAAGACCGCGAACTGCGCCTCGGAGCCTCCGAAGCCGCCAGCGCCACGGATAGCGATGAATACACCAAGGACTCGCTCACCGATTTCGCCCTCTGGAAGGCCCGTAAACCCGAGGACGGTGCCAATTACTGGCCCAGCCCGTGGGGTGAAGGCCGCCCTGGCTGGCATCTCGAATGCAGCGCCATGATTCTCGAATACCTCGGTGAGGACTTCGACCTGCACAGCGGCGGCGTGGACCTCATTTTCCCGCATCACGAGAATGAAATCGCGCAGAGCTGCTGCAGCACGCACGGCCACTTTGCCCATCATTGGATGCATGTGGCGCATCTCATGGTCGATAGCGGCAAGATGAGCAAAAGCCTCGGGAATCTCTACACGCTGGCCGATCTCCAGCAGCGCGGCTACACCGCCGCCGAAGTGCGTTATGTGCTCATCTCCGGCCACTATCGTGCGCCGCTGAATTTCAACGTTCACAGCCTCGACTCCGCCCGTCAGGCCCTGCAAAAGCTCGCCAAGGCCGACAAAGCACTCTCGCAGCTCACTTCTCACCTTTCGCCTTCTTCTCCCGGCCCCTTCCAGGACGCCTGGGAAACGCTGCTCAACGATCTGAACGTCCCCGGCGCTCTCGGCGGCATTTTCAGCGTGCTCAACAAGCTCAAGCCCGCCGCGATTTCCGCCGACGAAGCCTCCGCCGCCCGCAGCGGCCTGCATTTTATGCTCAGCGCCCTCGGTCTCGTGCTCCCTCCCGTGCTGGAAGAAGCCACCGCCGAGGTGCCTGCGGACATTCAAGCTCTCGCTCAGCAGCGTTGGGATGCCAAGCAGTCCAAAGACTGGGCCACCGCCGATGTGCTGCGCAAAGAACTCGAAGCTGCTGGCTGGCTCATCAAAGACAGCAAGGAAGGCTTCACCGTGGTGCCGAAGGCGTGAGCGGATGGGAGGTGGAAGGCAATGGAGAATTGGAGTGCTGGAGTATTGGCATTCCCATCACTCCATCGCCGATCCACTCAGAGCGCCATCGCCCACAGCACCTTCAGGTAACGGCCATCGGGGCAGTTCGACATCACGGGGTGATCGGCACCGGGGCCCGTGCGGTCGAGGATCTGGAGGCGGCGTTTGCTGCGATGAGCGGCCCGCATGACGATGTCCTCAAACTCGGCCACATCGAGCAGGCCGGAGCAGGAGCAGCTCACGATGAGCCCCCCACGCTTCAGCAGGCTCAGCGCCACGACGTTCATGTCGTAATACTTGTTCCGGCCGAGCTGACCTTCCTCCGGTTCGCGTGAGAAGATGAGCTTCGGCGGATCGAGCACCACCGCGTCCCATGATTCGCCGTTTTGCTGCATTTGGCGGCCCCAGGTGAAGGTATCGCCATGCGTCCAAGTGAGGCGCGTTTGATTGAGATCGGCGTTCTTCTTCGCCTGCGCGATGGCTTTCTCATCCAAATCGACGCCCGTGACGTCTTCACAGCCCCCGAGCACCTTTGCCGCGAGAGCGAAGCCCCCGGTGTAAGTGCATAAATCGAGCACACGACGCCCACGCGCCATCTGCGCAAAGCGGAGGCGATTCTCCCGCTGATCGCAGAAGAAGCCGGTCTTGTGCCCGTCCTCGAAATTCACGGAGTAGCGCACGCCATGCTCACGCACGCGGACGCTCTTCGGAGCCGGGTCATTGGCCTCCGGCACATCCACGCGGCGGATGTTTTCCATGCGGCCGATTTCAGGGTCCACCTGGATGACGTGCTGCTTCGTGCCCAGCTTCTCATGCAGCCGTGGCAGCCACCGGCGCAGTCGGCTCCAGATGCCGAGATTCGTCACTTCAATGGAGAGCGTGTCCGCGTAGCGATCCACGACGAGGCCGCTGAGGCCATCGCCATCGGAATGAACGGCCCGCCATGCGTCGGAGACCTCGTTGAGGCGCAGCGTATTGAGTCGCAGATCGAGAGCGGCATCCAGTCGGGCATCGAGACTGGCTTCGTCGAAGTTTTCCGCGTGATGATCCAGCACGCGGAGCGGCACACGGGCATTCGGGTTGAAGAAACCGGTGCCGAAGGGCTGGCCTTCCTTGTCATACACATGCACCAGCGAGCCTGGGCCGGCATCCGGCGAGACGGCGGTGATCATGTTCGGATACACGGCCGGATTGAAGGAGAAATACTTCATCTGGGCCCACGGCGTGCGCCAAGTATCACTGCCCGGCACGGCGGTGACGGGAGCTGGAGGAGGCGGGCGGCGGGTGGGGCGATTGGGACGCGGCGGGGGGCGCATCCGCGTCTATCGGGTCAAGCAGTCACGAGGTCAAGGCAGCGCGTCATTCCCCCACCACGCTGACGACGATCTCCCGCGTGTGCGGGGCTTTGCGATGCTCAAAAAGGAAAATTCCCTGCCAGGTGCCGAGCGCCAAACGGCCCGCCATCACCGGCACAACCTCCGAAGTGCGAGTGAGAGCCATGCGCAGGTGGCTCGGCATGTCGTCCGGACCTTCGTAGGTATGCACGAAGTAAGGCGTGTCCTCCGGCACGAGGTGGTCAAAGAAGGCATGCAAGTCCGTGCGGGCCGAGGGATCGGCGTTTTCAAAGATCACCAGGCTGGCGCTGGTATGGCGCACCATGATCGTGGCGCTGCCCGTGCGGATGCCGCTGGCGTGGACGATCTGCTGGCAGCGCTCCGTGATCTCGTAAGTGCCTTTTCCGCGAGTGGAAATGACGAACTGCTCGGCGTGGGCGGGCATTGGCTAAGCTTACTTCGCCAGCTTGTAGATGCCGCCGTTCCAGTCGAGGACGAGGATGTCGCCGTTGGCGGCGGGGCAGAAGGCGGTGGGCTTGATGAGCGGCGCGGGCTTCTTCTTGGGATTCTCAGGTGCGGGAAGCAGCGGGCTGGCGAAGAGGAGGTTATTGGAGAGCACCTTTCCGGCGTCATCGGTCTTCAGTGCCCACACCTTCCCGAGGATGAAATCACCATAGACATAAGCGCCGGTGAGTTCGGGGAAGGCGGTGCCAGTGTACACATAGCCACCGGTGATGCTGAGGCCTTCGGCGTGGTTGTAGCTGTGGATGGGCTCGATGAATTTGGCATCGGCGGGCGGGGTATCCGTGCAGAGAGCGAAGGGGATGGGGCCTTCGCGGAACTGCCAGCCGTAGTTGCCGCCGTTGGTGATCCAGTTGATCTCCTCGTAGAGATCCTGGCCGACATCGGCGCACCAGAGGTGGCCTTTGGCATCAAAGCTGAGGCCCCAGGGATTGCGGATGCCGGTGGCGTAGATCTGCGGGAGAGCGTTCACGCCGTTCGCATAGGGGTTGTCGGCGGGGATGCCGTAGGCGTTGGCATACTCGCGGCTGTTCACGTCGAGGCGAAGGATCTTGCCGTAGAGCGTGGCATTGAGCTGGGACATCTTGAGCTCGCCGTTGCGCTTCGAGTTGTCGCCCATGCCCATGTAGAGGTAGCCATCGGGGCCGAAGAGGATGTTTCCGCCGTGGTGGTTCCAATTGATCATCGGGATCTCCAGGATCACCCGCTCGGTTTTTTCGTCGGCCACATCGCCATTGGCCTTCATCTCGGTAATGATGAGGCGCTTCGGCTTCTGCATGGTGTAGCAGAGGTAGAAAAGGCCGTTGTCCTTGAACTTTGGATGGAAGGCGAGGCCGTTGAGACCTTCTTCAAAGAGGCCGTCCTTTGCCTCCATGCCACGAGGGCTCAGATCGAGGAATGTTTTGGCCTCGGCGGCATTTTGATCGGCAGGCAGGAGGAGGATTTTGCCACGCTGAAGGGCCAGAAACTGGCGCTGCGTGCCGTCCTCCGGGATCACGACGGCGATGGGCCGCTCCGTGGGGACTTTTTCATACACACGGACAAGCTTGTGTGTGTCGGCCGCCAAGGCGGCAACAGCGGAAAGGGCGAGGCAGATCAGGGAACGCATAGGTGGAAGGTAGAAAGCGTAGCGCGGGGGTGTCTTGCAGGGGAAGTGGTTTTTTCAGGGATTGGAGTGATGGAGTATCGGAGTATTGGAACGTTGATTCCAGCACACCAGCCCACGACCATGATCGCTCCCGCCGCCGTTCTTTACGAAGCCAAGAAGCCACTCCGCATCGAGGAGGTGGAAATCCTGCCGCCGCAGCGTGGGGAGGTCACGGTGCGGATGAAGGCGGCGGGCGTGTGCCACAGCGATTTGCATGTGATGAAAGGCGATCTCTCGATGCCGATGCCGATTATCCTCGGGCATGAGGGCAGCGGCATCATTGAGGCCGTGGGCGAAGGTGTGACGAGCGTGCAGCCGGGTGATCCGGTGATCCTCGTGTGGCGCGGCTCCTGCGGCCGTTGCGAATACTGCGCCAATGGCCGCCCGGCCCTGTGCGACATGGGCACGCAGATGCGCTTCACCGGCACGATGCCGGATGGCACCACTCGCTTTCGCAATGCCGCCGGAGAGAGCATCCGCCACTACGCAGGCGTCTCCGCCTTCTCCACGGTCTCGACGATGCCGGAGGCCAGCGTGGTGAAGATCCCGGCGGATGTCAGCTTCGAAAAAGCCGCGCTCATCGGCTGCGGCGTGATCACGGGCGTGGGTGCGGTGGTGCATGCGGCGCAGGTGCGACCTGGCAGCACGGTGGCCGTGGTCGGCTGCGGCGGCATCGGGCTGAACATCGTCCAAGGCGCGAAGCTGGCTGGAGCGCGGCAAATCATCGCCGTGGATAAATTTCCGCGCAAAGAGACCGATGCGCGGCTCTTCGGTGCCACCGACTACGTCGATGTAAACACCACCGATCCGGTGGAAGGCATCAGAGCACTCACCGGAGGCAAAGGAGCCGATTTTTGCTTCGAAGCCTACGGCAGCGGCAAAACCACCGAGCAGGCCTACGATGCTACGAAAAAGGGCGGCATGTGCGTCGTCGTAGGTATCACGAGCGCCGCAGACAAGGCCGCGATCAACATCAACCAGCTCGTCTATGCCGAGAAGACCCTGCGCGGCAGCATTTACGGCACCACACGGCCTCGAACAGATCTTTTGACGCTCATCGACATGCATCGCGCCGGCCAGTTGAAGCTCGACGAGCTCGTCACGGCTCGTTACCCGCTTTCCGGCATCAACGAGGCCTATGATGCGCTCCAGCGCGGCGAGGTGGCGCGGAGCCTGATCGTGTTTGAGTAAAAACAAAGATCGACGGACCTTCCGGCCCGTCGATCCATGATTGAGAGAGGTTGAATGGGCTCGGGGCTTACTTCAGCTCGACCTTCACGACCTTCTTGCCTTCGATTTTGAGGCCATCGACTTTTTCGAACTTCTTCGCGGCTTCGGCCATCGTCAGGCCGCTATCGCCGGATTCCATCACTTCCGCGAAGGCATCGATATTGTCGAGCAGCTTGTCGAACTGCACATCGAGGTAGGTGATGCCTTCACCTTCACGGTGGCTGGCATCCGTGCTGGCGATGCCGGAGGCGGCCTTCACTTCGATGGAGATGCGCATGCCGGCAAACATCGGCTTCATCATGCCCACCTGCGCCTTCATCTGGGCGATCTCCTCAGGGCTTTTCTTCGGCTTATCAGCGCTATCGCTCTTCTTATCGGCCTGTGGATTGGTGATGGTGAGCGTGGATCCGTCGAGAGCGAAGGTCATCTTGTCGTCTTCCTTCTTTTCGCCGCCCTCTTCCTTGTCAGGGGTATTCGGCTTGTAGGTCATCTTGCGGATGTCAGCCACGGCAAAGGTCACCTTGGTGCCACTCTTGCCATCGGGGGACTTCACTTCCTCGATGGACTTCACCGTCACGCCTTCGCCGAGATCCTTGGCACGCTTTTCGGCCTGTTCCTTGTCCATGATGAGGCCTTTGAGCTGCTCACCAGGGCCGCCCGCGCCGCCGCCCTGGGCCATCATCGCGGAGAGCTGAGCACCAAGCAGGGCGGTCTCCTCCACGATGGCGCTGCCATCTTTGCTGACAATGACGGTGGACTTGATTTCAAGGCAGGAGGCAAGTCCGAAAACAGCCGCCACGGCGAGGATGAGACGTGAGAGTTTCATAAAGGCCGACACCCTACGGCATCGCCTGCCGCCGTCACAACCTGAAAGACGCTGCGCGACGACTTTTTCACCGCAGGGCCACCCGCCAGGAATCCGGCTTGCCAAACGGTCTGCCGTTTGAGACAAATCACCGCATGGAATCCCACGAAGTCATTCAGCAAGCCATTGAGAAGAACTCGAACGTCAAGGAAGTCGCCGCGCAGCTCGGCATCTCCAGCTCGCTCGTCTATAAATGGGCCTCAGGTGAGGATTACAAAGGTGAGGGAGCCACCAACCCGCTCGACCGTGTGCAGAAGCTCTTCGAGATCACGCAGGACGAGCAGCTCATCCACTGGCTATGCCAGAAATCCGGCGGCGTTTTTGTGCGCAATCCACCCACGAAGTGCGTGAAGGGCTTTGAAGTCGTCCCTGCCACCCAGGAGATCGTGATGCGCTTTGCCGATATGCTGGCCGCCATAAGCAAGGCCGCCGGGGATAGCCACATCTCCCCCGAGGAGGCCGATCATATCCGCAACGAGTGGGATGACCTCAAACGCTACGCGGAGGGCTTCGTTCGCTGCTGCGAGGAGGGTGATTTTGAGAACCTCTCCCAGTCCATCCAGCCGCCACGGAAGTAGTCACTAGATCCCATGAAGCCCGTCTTTGAAAAAGTCCCGAAACGCGATTGGGAATCCTTCCACTGCGAAATCGTGCGTGGCCATGATTACGGCACGCGCTGGCATTTTCACCCGGAGTTTCAGATCACGCTGGCCATCCAGAGCAGCGGTCACCGCGTCGTCGGGGATAACATCGCCCCGCTGACGGATGGCGACATCGTGCTGCTCGGCGCGAATCTGCCGCATGTGTGGCATCAGGACGAAAACGCCGGGAAGGATGTGCATGCGATCATCGCCCGCTTTGATCCGCAGACGCTGGGCGCGGATTTCTTCAAGCTGCCGGAACTCGACAGCGTGCGCCGCCTGCTTGAAAAAGCATCGCGAGGCCTTGAGGTGCGCGGTAAGACCCGAGGCCTCATCGCAGCGCACATGCGGCGCATCGCGGAGACGGAGGGCTTTGCTCGCATCCTGGAGTTGTTGGCCATTCTTCATCTGCTCGCGGAGGCGAAAGGCGATGTGAAACCGCTCTCCAGCGCCGGTTACACACCGAAGCTCGAATCCGCTGACCAGGGCCGCATGCAACGTGTGTGCGATTTCATCCACTCACACCTCACCGATGACATTGATCGGGCGCAGCTCGCCAAACTCGCTCATCTCAGTGAAGGGGCTTTCAGCCGCTTCTTCCACTCCCGCACGGGCAAAACCGTGCCGGAGTACGTGAACGAGGTGCGCATCGGCCGTGCCTGCCGCATGCTGGCGGAAGATGCCTTCAACATCACCGACATCGCGATGGACTGCGGCTATCGAAATCTGGCGAACTTCAACCGCCGCTTTCGTCAGGTCACGAGCATGACACCGAGCGAGTATCGCTCCAAGTTTCGCGGCGCGGCAGGTGGCAGGTGACCTTGTAGGCACACTCGCCAGAGACTGTGTCAAAACAGCTTCAAGCAGTTTTCAGCGGTGGGTGGGCGGAGAGTTTTTCGGTGTGGGCTGCATCCGTAATGCCCTCACCAGTTCCGACATGGACTCTCTTCATGCAGCCTTGGACCCGCTTTTGGATTCCTCCGCCTGCACAACGGCGATTTTTGCCTTCCACTCAGGCTATCTGCGCCATCCGGCTGAGCTGACGCAGCAGAGTTTCCACCCCCAAG
>JBILVU010000149.1:0-12888 GCA_044370285.1 Prosthecobacter sp. | reverse complement strand
CCTGGGCTGGCAGGGCAGTGGTGAGCAGCAGGCCGCCAATGGCGGCCATAGTCAGGCGTGAGTAGGGTGAATTCACAAGCATGGAAGTGTTTATTTAGTCGGTATGGGCAGCTTGGTCAGCAAGAATTTCGCTCACGTTAGGCTCAACCGGTTTTTCGGAGCAATTTTGCCCTGAACTTTGTTCTTTGCGCTCGGGGGCAACGTGGTACAGTCGGCCCTCTTTTTCTGGAAATTCGCCGTCCACAACCCCGGCATGAGCAGCCCTTTGGTCCGTCATTTTTTGACACTGACCAAGGGCGGCAGCGTACCTCGATTTGATTCATGATTGTCCTCGGTCTCAACGCCTTCCATGGCGACTCCTCCGCCGCACTCGTCAAAGACGGCAAACTCATCGCTGCCGCTGAAGAGGAGCGCTTTCGCCGTATCAAGCACTGGTCTGGCCTTCCCACGGAGGCGATGAAGTGGTGCCTTGCCGATGCCGGGCTCAAGCTGAGCGATGTGGATCACATCGCCATCAATCGGAATCCGAAGGTCAACAACCTCCGCCGCGCCCTCTACGTCCTGCGTCGCCGCCCGAGCCTGAGCCTCATCTTCAAGCGCCTCGCGAACATGAAACGCGCTGCCACCTTTGAAGAAAACGTCCAGGCCGCGTTTCAAGGCGAGACGCTCCGGGCCAAAGTACATCATGTGGAGCATCATCTAGCCCATCTGGCATCGGCCTTCCTCGTTTCGGACTTTGATGAGGCGGTCTGCCTCTCAATTGATGGCTTTGGCGATTTCGCCAGCTCCACCTGGGGCATGGGGCAGGGGAATGACATCCAGATCGACGGTCGCGTCTATTTCCCGCACTCGCTCGGCATCTTTTACAGCGTCATCACCCAGTTCATCGGCTTCCCCTACTTCGGCGATGAGTACAAGGTCATGGGCCTCGCCCCCTACGGCGAGCCGAAGTACCTTAAAGAGATGCGTGAACTCGTCCACATCCAGCCGGACGGCACCTTCAAGCTCAACCTCAAATACTACCGCCACCACGACGAGGACGTGCATTACACCTGGGACAACTGCATTCCCGAGGTTGGCACCCTTTATAAGAAGGAGCCGATGGAAGCTCTCTTCGGCCCCCAGCGTGAAAAAGGAGCCGCCTTGGAGCAAAAACATCGCGATCTCGCCCGCAGCGCCCAGGCCATGTATGAAGAAGCCTTCTTCGCCATGCTGCAAAGCCTGCATGCGAAGTACAAATGCGATGATCTCGCCTTCGCCGGTGGCTGCGCCATGAATTCCGTCGCCAACGGCAAGGTGTACCTCAACTCGCCCTTCAAACGCATGTATCTCCCCGCCTCCGCTGGTGATGCCGGTGGTGCCATCGGAGCCGCCTTTGTGGTCTGCCAGCAGCAATACCCGAGGGAATACGTCATGGATCACGCCTACGTCGGCCCCCGCTCCACCGACGACGAGATCAAAACGCTGCTCGACTCCCGCGCCGCCGACATCCAGGCTGAAAACTGCACCGTCCGCCGTTACGACGATGAAGGCGAGCTTTGCAAAGCCACTGCCACCGCCATCACCGAAGGCAAAGTCATCGGTTGGTTCCAAGGCCGCATGGAATGGGGCCCGCGAGCCCTCGGCAACCGCAGCATCCTCGGCGATCCCCGCCGCGCCGACATGAAGGACATCCTCAATCTCAAGATCAAGCGCCGCGAGTCCTTCCGCCCCTTTGCCCCGTCCATCATGCGTGAATACGTCACCGAATGGTTCGAGCAAGACGACGACGTGCCCTTCATGATGGAGGTCTTCCAAGTCAAAGCCGACAAACGTGCCCAAGTGCCCGCCACCACCCACGTCGATGGCAGCGGGCGCCTTCAAACCGTCCACAAAGAGACCAATCCCCGCTACCACCGTCTCATCGACAGCTACCGCCAGATCACCGGCGTCCCCATCGTCCTGAACACAAGCTTCAACGAAAACGAACCCGTCGTCTGCAAGCCCCAGGAAGCCCTCGACTGCTTCCTCCGCACCAAAATGGACGTGCTCGTGCTCAACGACTGGATTGTGACCCGCTGACGCGGGAATGACGCTGCGAAGCCCCGAAGGGAAACCAGAATGGCGAATGACGAAATCATGATTTCCTCGCACATGTCCACTCCGGGCCATTCACCATTCCTCATTCCTCATTCATTATTCCGATGAAAGGCATCATACTAGCCGGCGGCGCAGGTTCCCGCCTTTATCCGCTGACGCAGGTTGCTTCGAAGCAGCTTCAGCCGGTCTATGACAAGCCGATGGTGTATTACCCCCTCACGGTGCTCATCGCATCGGGCATCCGCGAGTTCTGCCTTATCTCCACGCCGCAGGACATCCCGCGCTTCCAGCAGCTTCTCGGCGATGGAAAACGCTGGGGTATCACCATCGAGTATCGCGAGCAGGCCAAGCCCGAAGGCATCGCGCAGGCCTTTTTGATCGCTGAATCCTTCATCGGCAGTGATCCGGTCACCTTGATCCTCGGCGATAACATCTTCTTTGGCGGCGATGCCTTCCCGCGTGCCTTTGCCGACTTCAAATCAGGGGCCACCGTCTTTGCCTACCACGTCACCGATCCCGAGCGCTACGGCGTGGTCGAGTTTGGTCTCGATGGCAAGGCGCTTTCCATTGAGGAGAAGCCCGAACATCCGCGTAGCAACTACGCGGTGCCCGGCGTGTATATCTACGACAACGACGTCCTCGCCATCACTCGTGCGATGAAACCCTCACCACGCGGCGAACTGGAGATCACGGACATCAATCGCGAGTATCTCCGCCGTGGCACCCTGCACGTCCAGCGTCTCAGCCGCGGCACCGCGTGGCTCGATGCCGGCACGAGCACGAGTCTTCACGATGCCTCTGCGTATGTGCAGACGATTGAAAAACGCCAGGGCATCAAGCTCGGCTGTCCTGAGGAGGCATCGCTTCATCGCGGCTTCCTCTCGATTGATGAATTTGAAAGCGTGGTCGCTGCCATGCCAAAGTGCGAATACCGCGAGTACCTGAGCGGCGTGGCTGTTGAAGTGCGCCGCCTTGGCATCGGCGCTGCTTGATTGATTACATGGTTCCTCATCCCGTTCTCCCCAACCGCTACTCGGCTCCTGAAGAGAGGCCCGGTTATGTCAAAAATCTGTTCGATGAAGGTGCGGAGCACTACGATCCCGTGGTGGGCTGGGGCTTTTGGGGCACGGGAAACATCTACCGCAAGGACGCGCAGCGCCGCCACGGCCTCAAGCCGGGCATGCAACTGCTCGATGTGGCTTGCGGCACCGGTTTGATGGCCGTCGCCGCGAAGGACGTCCTCGGCGGCGATCAGACCATCACCTGCGTGGAGCCCAGCGATGGCATGCTCGCCGTCGCTCGGAAGAAGCTCAACGCCACCTTCATTCAAAGCGGCGCGGAAAGCATGCCGTTGCCGGAGGCTGCCTTCGATTTCCTCACCGTCGGCTACGCTCTGCGTCATTTCGCCGATTTGGAAGCCACCTTTCGCGAGTTCCATCGTGTGCTCAAACCTGGCGGCAAAGTCCTCATCCTCGAAGCCACGCGTCCTGCCAGCAAGTTCGGCTCTTGGTTCTTCAAGCTCTACTTCGGCCGCATCTATCCCTTCTTCGTCCGCCTCTTCACCCGCAGCCAGAAAGCCGAAGAAATGATGGTCTATTTCTGGGAGACCATGGACGCCTGTGTGCGCCCCGACGATGTCCTGAAAGCCTTCCAAGCCGCAGGCTTCCAAAAAGCTGAACGCACCCCCGTCATCGGCTGGTTCAGCGAATACACCGCTATTAAAGCGTGAATCTTCTCATCACAGGTGGCGCCGGTTTCATCGGCTCGAATCTCATCAGGCATGTCATCGACAAGCCGAATGTCGTGAAGCTCGTCAATCTCGACTGCCTCACCTATGCCGGCCATCTCGAAAACCTCGCTGGCATCCACGGCACGCATCCGCGTTACGCTTTCGAGCAAGTCGATCTCCGCGACAAAGACGCCGTCCACCGCGTTGTCCGCGAGCATGACATCACCCACGTCATGCACCTCGCCGCCGAAAGCCACGTCGATCGCAGCATCTCCGGTCCCGGCGATTTCATCACGACGAATATCAACGGCACCTTCAATCTCCTGGAGGCCTTCAGGAATGCCAAAACAGGCGTTCGCTTCCTCCACGTCAGCACCGACGAGGTCTTCGGCTCTCTTGGCGAAACCGGTTTCTTCACCGAAACGACGCCCTACGCTCCCAATTCGCCTTACTCGGCCTCCAAAGCCTCCAGCGACCTCCTCGTTCGTGCTTACCACCACACTTACGGTTTGCCGACGGTCATCACGAACTGCTCGAACAACTACGGCCCATATCAATTCCCCGAGAAGCTCATCCCCGTCGTCATCCAGAGCATCCAGGCCCGCAAACCCATCCCCGTCTATGGCGATGGCATGAACGTCCGCGACTGGCTCTACGTCGGCGACCATTGCGAGGCTCTCTGGACCGTTCTGACCTCCGGCAAACTCGGCGAAACCTACAACATCGGCGGCCACAACGAGAAGGCGAACCTCCACCTCGTGCAGCTCATGTGCGATTTGATCGACGAGTTCAAACCTGAACTCGGCGGCAACTCACGCAGCCTCATCACCTTCGTCGCCGACCGCCCCGGTCATGATCGCCGCTACGCCATCGACGCCTCGAAAATCGACCGCGAACTCGGCTGGCGTCCCGCTCACACCTTCGAGACCGGCATCCGCGAGACCGTGAAGTGGTATCTGGAGCATCAAGATTGGGTGAAAGCCGTCACCGCATCGAAATGACCACCTGGAAGCCACCTTCCACGACGCTGCGGCAGCAGGACGGCATCTGGCGTACGGCGCAGATTTCCACGGTCAGCTATCCTGAAGATGGAAATGATACCTGCTTTCAGATTGAGGAAGGGAGCTACTGGTTCGCCCATCGCAATGAATGCATTCGCACGCTCCTCTCGCAGTTCCCGCCGGGGGGAGAGGTGTATGACATCGGTGGTGGCAATGGCTTCGTCAGTCTCGCACTGCAAAACGCGGGTATCGATTCCGTGCTCGTCGAGCCTGGCAATGGCGCTCTTAATGCCTCGCGACGTGGGGTGGACCGCGTCATCCATGCTGCGCTGGAGGATACCGGCTTCGCGGAGGGAAGTCTCCCTGCCGCTGGGGCATTCGATGTGGTCGAGCACATCGACGACGATGTTGCCTTCCTGCGAACGATTCAGCGCTTCCTCAAGCCCGGTGGCCGCTTTTACGGCACCGTGCCAGCCTTGCAGGCGCTTTGGTCGGAGGAAGATGTCCACGCAGGGCATTTTCGCCGTCACGATCAAAACGGCATTACAGCACGACTCCGTGCCGCAGGCTTCGAGGTCGAGTTCGCGGCCTATTTCTTCTCGTGGCTCGTTTTGCCGGTGTTTCTGCTTCGCTCGCTTCCGTTCCGTCTTCGCGGCACGCCGCCAAAGCCCACGCTCTACTCCGCGAAGCGTGATCACACCCTTCCTGGCCTCCTTGGAGGCGTGGTGAGCCTCGCGCATGCTTGGGAACTCGACCGCCTCCGCCGTCGCCGCTCACCCACCACGGGTTCCAGCCTGCTTTTCTGCGCTCGAAAACCTCTCGCGTGATGTTTAAAGGCATTTTCATCAATCTAAGCTGCGCGGCACTCGCTGTGATCGCCAATGCCTTGCTAAAGCAAGCGCTGCATGGCCGCATCGCATGGAAGGGCAGCGTGCTCACGCTCTTCACGGATGCCTTTGGGCTGCTGCGCTACCCGCTCGTGTGGCTCGGCGCGGCGTCCTTCGTAGCGGCGAATGTGCTCTGGCTCTTCATCCTCGCCACGCAGCGCATGTCCGTGGCGTATCCGTTGCAGTTGTCGCTCGTGTTTTTGTTCTCCACTCTCGCCTCGATCCTGGTGTTTTCGGAGAAAGTGACGGTACCAGGCATGCTCGGGCTCGCGTTGGTCGTTTCAGGAGTCGTCTTGGTTTCACGCGGATGAGTTCAGGCATTCACATTTCAGTCGTCACACCGGCCTATAAATGCGCCGAATGCATCGTCGAGATGCATCGCCGCCTCACGCAGGTGCTTTCGAAGATTACGCCGGATTATGAGATCATCTTCGTCGATGACCGCAGCCCGCAAAACGACTGGGAGATCATCTCCGAAATCTGCGCCAAGGACACCCGCGTCCGCGGTGTGCAGCTCAGCCGAAACTTCGGTCAGCACTTTGCCATCACTGCGGGACTCGATCATGCGCGTGGCGAGTGGATCGTGGTCATGGACTGCGACCTCCAAGACAAGCCCGAGGAGATTGCCAAACTCTACGCGAAGGCGCAGGAAGGTCACGACGTGGTCTTCGCCCGCCGCTGCGAGCGGAATGACTCGCTCTACCGCAAGCTTGTTTCGAACGGCTTCCGCCTCATCTACAACTGGCTGGGTGATATCGACTTCGACAACAGCATCGCGAATTTCTCCATCTGCTCACGCCGCGTCATCGAGAGCGTGTGCAGCTTCCGCGAGCGAAACCGCAGCTTCCCGGTCTTCATCCTCGAAGTGGGCTTTCGCCGCACCACGGTGGACGTCGAGCATGCAGCTCGTTTTGCCGGCAAGAGCAGCTACAACCTTGTGAAGCTCATCGATTTCGCCGTGCAGTGCGTGGTGGCACGCTCCAACAAGCCGCTGCGTCTCTCGATCCGCTTTGGCTTCTTTCTTGCCATGCTTTCCGTGCTCTACGGCAGCTTCATTTTGGTGCGATACTTCACCCATGATGTGGCCGTGGAAGGGTGGACGACGCTCGCTGTGCTCACCAGCCTGCTCGGTGGCCTCGGCTTTGCGAATCTCGGCATCGTTGGCCTCTACCTCGGCAAAGTCTTCGATGAGGTGAAGCTTCGTCCTCTCTACTTTGTGCAAACCAGCCTCAACGATCCGCCGGACGCCGCTCCAGCGATGATCGCGGCCTCCTCCGCTCGCATCCATGCCTGAAAACACCCTCAAGCTCGGCATCATCGGCGGCGCTCTCGATTCCGCCATCGGCCGCTCGCATCACATCGCCTCGCAGATGGATGGCCGCTTCCGCATCGTCGCGGGATGCTTCAGCCTCAATTCGAAAATGAACGAGGACACCGCCGCGCTGCTCGATGTGCCTGCGGATCGACTCTATAGCGAATGGCATACCTTTTTGAAATCCGAGCAGGGCAAATTGGATGCCGTCCTGCTGCTTACGCCCACGCCGATGCATGCCGAAATGGCCGCTGAAGCACTCGCTGCTGGCTTCTACCTCATCTCGGAAAAAGCGCTCTCCGTTTCCTCGGCCGAAGCCGCAGCCATCCGAGTCGCTCGCGATCAAAACAACGGCTTCGTCGCCGTGACTTACAACTACACCGGCTATCCAATCATCCGCGAGCTGCGCCACATGATCGAAAGCGGCAAGCTCGGCCAAATCACGCATGTCGCCGCCGAGATGCCGCAGGAGGGATTTTTGCGCCTCGTCGGTGCTCAAGATACCAAACCGCAGCCGCAGGCCTGGCGCTTGAAGGATGACTTCATCCCCACCGTCTCGCTCGATCTCGGCGTGCATGTTCATCACCTGATCCACTTCCTCACCCAGGCCTCTCCCATTGAAGTCTGCGCCATGGAGCAGCAGCAGGGGCACTTTGACGGCATCATCGACAACATCCAGTGCCTCGCCCGCTACAGCGGCGATCTTCCCGTGCAGCTTTGGTATGGCAAAACCGCGCTCGGCCATGCCAACGGCCTGCGCATCCGCGTCTTTGGCACCGAGGCCTCTGCCGAGTGGGTGCAAATGAATCCCGAATACCTCACGCTGCACGACAATCGCGGTCATACGTCTCTCATCACGCGTGCCGCGAACGGCCTGCACATCTGCAATCAAGAGCGCTACACCCGTTTCAAAGCCGGTCATCCTGCTGGCTTCATGGAAGCCTTTGCCAATTACTACGCCGACCTCGCTGACTGGCTCATACGTCACCGCAGCGGCGACCGCCAGCCTCACCCGATGGTCGCCGGTGTCGAGATCGCCGAGGAAGGCCTCCGTATGATGGAAGCCATCGCCCGCTCCGCCCGCTCCCGCTCCTGGCAACCCGTCACCGCCTGATTTCATGGAAAACCCGATTCCCTCCATCCGCCCGCGTCAGATCTTCAAGCTCGTCGAGGACCAGTTCCCCGATCAAAACATCGAGATCACGCTCACCATGCCGCCGAGCGCCATCGGCAGCTTGCTCACGCTCGAAAGCTCGCTGCTTGTCGCCCTGCTGAAGATCACCGAGGCAAAGAACATCTTCGAAATCGGCACCTACAATGGCAACACGGCTCTTTTGATTGCCAACAACACACCCGCCGATGCCGTCGTCACCACGCTCGACCTGCCGCCGGACGACATCGAGATGCATGACGCCTCGAAACTCGATCTCGCCGATGCCGATCAGAATGATCAGTTCCTCCGCCAGATCTTCAAAACGCAGGGAGCCTTCTATGTGAACCGCGCCTCACCTGCCATCCGCTCCAAAGTGCGCCTGTTGAACGAAAACAGCCTCACCTTCGATCCAGTCGCCCGTGGCTTGGTCGGCTCACAGGACGTCGTCTTCGTCGATGGCGGCCACGACTACGAGACGATCAAGAATGACACACTCAAGGCCTTCCAGATGGCGAAGCCTGACAGCGTCATCATCTGGCACGACTATCTCTCCAAGATCCACACCGAGGTCGAAGTCTATCTCCGTGACCTCGCCGTCGAGAAAAAGCTCATCGGCATCGGCAGCACGATGCTGTGCGTGTGCTTCCAGGGGAAGTTTGCTTCGCTCTTGGATGCGTGACCCCGTAGGCGCGTTCGCCAAAACGCGGAATGACTCCCGCATTCTGGCGAATGCGCCTACATCAAACCATGACCTCCGGCGAAAAATACTACCGCAGCAAGCTCGACACCGAGCAGCTTCGCAGCCTGCACCAGCGCAGCGATGTGGCGGCGGTTCTCCGAGTGCTCGGGCATCTTGGTTCGCTCGTTGGCACTGGCTGGCTCTTCTTTCTCTGCACCCGAAACGGCTGGTGGATCGCTGCGCCATTCGTGCTGCTGCTCCATGGCACGATCTTCTCCTTCCTCGGCTATGCCGGGGCCAGCCATGAGTTCTCGCATCACACCGTCTTCAAAAAGAAGGCACCAAACATCTTCTTCCTCCGCCTCTTCTCCTTCCTCATCTGGGGAAACCACGCCTACTTCTTCCGCACGCACACGATTCATCACCGCAGCACCCTCGATCCTGAGATCGATACCGAAGTCCCCACCACGAAGTGCATCGCCTTCTTTAACGTGCTCGTGACCTCCACCTTTGATCTGCGCCGCATGGTTCGCACCATCCGCATGCAGTGGCTGAATGCTCGCGGCATCATTCCAGGCCGTGCGGGCACTATCGTCCTGCCGCCGGAGAATGCCGCCGCACGCCAGCAGGTAGCCAACGCGGCTCGCACCATCCTTTTCGGTCATCTGGCCCTCGCCACGATCTTTGCTCTCACCGGCCTCTGGCAGCTCATTTTGCTCGTGGACCTCGCCGCCTTCATTGGGAACGGCCTGCCGAACCTCCTTGCCTCCGCGCAGCACTGCGGGATGAAGGCGGACACGCTCGATTACCGCGAAAACAGCCGCACGGTGCTCCTCAATCCGATCATCTCGTTCTTCTACTGGAACATGAACTACCACGTCGAGCATCACATGTATCCCGGCGTGCCTTGTTACCACCTTCCGCGCCTCCGCAAGCTCCTCGAAGCCGACCTCGGCCCCGCCACCCTTGGCATCTCCGGCATCGTGAAAGCTATGCGACAGGACCACGCCACCCGCCGACTCGGCGACTGCTCACTCAATGCAGCCTGATCCTCAATCCCTCGCCGTACTCGGCGATTTCCTCGCGAATCCTTCGCGACGTTACCTGCTCGGTGCCACGCCATATGCGGCGGGGATCATCGCCACGATCCCGGTGCAGGGCGTGATTGATGACTTTTCCAAAGCTACGGACTTCCATGGCGTGCCCGTCATCCGCACGGCTGATGCACCGAAGGACGCGCTGGTGGTCACGACGACGCTTGGGCGTCCGCACACAGCTCGTCAGCATCTGCTCAAGGCCGGTCTGGCGCAGTGCGATTACTTCACGTTTCATCGTCATTGCGGCCTAGAGCTGCCGGATGCCCGTTTTTGGACCGGTTTTGGCGAAGACGCTCGCGAGCATGCCGCCGACCTGCAATGGGTGCGTGAGCGTCTGGCCGATGAAGCCTCCCGCGAGGTCTTCGACAGCCTTGTGAACCTTCGCCTCAGTGCGAATCCGGCCTGCATCGCTTCGTTTCGCGAGAATCAGGCGAATCAATACTTCGAGCCCTTCCTCGATTTGCACCCAGCGGGCGAATCCTTTGCCGACATCGGCTGCTTCGATGGCCGCACGAGCGCTGACTTCATCGAGCGCTGCCCGCAATTCAACGCGGTGCATATCTTCGAGCCTGATCCTAACAACCTCGCCGTCATCCGGGCGAAGTTTGAAGGGCAGGGGAAGGTTCACTGCCATCCGGTGGGTCTTGGCGATGCAAAGACAACCGTCCGCTTCTCCAGCTCCGGCTCCACCTCGGCCATCACCGACGATGGCGATCTCGAGATTCAGATCGAGAGGCTCGATAGCTTCGGCATCGACGGCCTTACCTTTTTGAAGATGGACATTGAGGGCGCGGAACTCGGTGCTCTCGCCGGAGCACGCGAAACCATCCGTCGCTGTCATCCGCGTCTCGCCATCTGCGTGTATCATCAGGCCAGCGACCTCTGGCGCATCCCGCAGGAGGTTTTTTCGATAAGTGAGGATTACACGATCTATCTCCGCCACTACACCGAGGGCGTCACGGAGACCGTGATGTTCTTCATGCCAAAGAAATGAAGCAGCTCCTCATCGCCGGTGGCAGTCATGCCGATATCCCGCTCATCCAGGCGGCGAAACGGCTCGGCTACCACGTCACCACCAGCGGCAATCGCTCGCAGGATCTCGGTCATGCTCACTCGGATGCGTTCGAACCCTGCGACTACTCCGATCCACAGGCGGTGCTCGCTTTGGCGAATAAAATCGGCGCGGAAGCTCTTTGCGCCTGCTGCAACGACTTCTCCGCTCTCTCTTGCGCCTTCGCGGCGAAGGAGCTCGGCCTTCCCGGCCACGATGATCCGAAGACCGCCGAGATCATTCATCACAAGGACCAGTGGCGGGCCTTTGCGCACGAGCACGGCATCCCCAGTCCGCAGGCCATCGGCTGCGCCAGCATGGAGGAAGTCAAAGCCGCAATCCCGAAGCTGCGCCTGCCTCTCATCGTGAAGCCAGTGGACCTCACCGGTGGCAAAGGCATCCAGCGTGCCGACACGGCGGAAGACACACTGAAGGCTGCCGAGGCTGCTTTTGCCATCTCGAAGGCAAAGCGCATCGTGGTGGAGGAATTCATCACCGGCACGCGGCATGGCTTCACCTGCATCCTGCGGGATGGCCGCGTGGCCTTCCACTTTGCCGATGACGAGATGTATCATCTCAGTCCTTACCTCGTCTCTGCTGCCTGCACGCCCACCTCCTGCCCTCAGTCCTCGATTGAATCGCTCATCGAGCACAGCGAGCGCATCGCGGGCCTGCTCGATCTCGTCGATGGCATCTTCCATGTGCAGTTCATCCAGCATGAGGATGGAAATCCCGTCATCATCGAAATCTGCCGCCGGGCACCGGGTGATCTTTATATCGAACTCGTGCGCCATGCCACGGGTGCTCCGTATGCCGAGTGGATCGTCCGCGCCGCCGCCGGGTTGGAGTTAAGTGATGTCTTCTACATGCCCTCCGCCCGCTGTGTGACGCGTCATTGCCTCATGGCGGACCACACGGGCACCTTTGAAGGTTTTGATTTCGATGAAGCCGTGGCCTCGCGCATCATGAACCGCCTCATCTGGGCCAAAGAGGGTGATAAGGTCACGGATCCGCTCACGCATAAATTTGGCATCATCTTCGTGCAGCATCGCAACGAGGCCCACATGCGGGAAGAGGCCCCGCAGCTCCAAAAACTCCTACGCGCCCGCCTTTCGGCCTCATGAATCTACCGCCCGCCGATTTCATCCCCTTCAACCGCTCCTCGCTGCAGGGGCGTGAGCTGGAATACATCTTCCAAACGATCACCATCGGCCAAATCGCTGGTGACCAGACCTTTTCGCGCAAGTGCCACCAGCTCCTCGAATCGACGCTAGGCGTGAAAAAGGCCCTCGTGACCACTTCCTGCACGCACGCCCTCGAAATGTCTGCCATCCTCCTCGGCATCGAGGCGGGCGATGAGGTTATCGTGCCGTCCTTCACCTTTGTCTCCACGCCGAATGCCTTCGTCATGCGTGGCGCGAAGCCGGTCTTCTGCGATGTGCGCCCTGACACGCTGAACCTCGACGAATCCAAGCTCGAAGCGCTCATCACACCTCGCACGAAGGCCATCGTGCCGGTGCACTACGCCGGAGTCGCCTGCGAGATGGATGCCATCCTTGAAATCGCCGCAAAGCATGGCGTTCCTGTCGTGGAGGACAACGCGCATGGTCTCTTTGGCAAATACAAAGGCCGCTGGCTCGGCACGCTCGGCTGCATGGCCACGCAGAGCTTTCACGAGACCAAAAACATCACCTGCGGTGAAGGCGGTGCCCTTTTGATCAACGACGCGACGTATGCCGAACGGGCCGAAATCATCCGCGAGAAGGGCACCAACCGCGCCCGCTTCTTCCGCGGTCAGGTGGACAAGTATTCCTGGGTCGATGTGGGTAGCAGCTATGTGATGAGCGATGTGCTCGCCGCCTTCCTCTATGCCCAGCTCGATGTCTGGCAGGTCATCCAA
>JBILVU010000238.1:0-5301 GCA_044370285.1 Prosthecobacter sp. | reverse complement strand
AGAAGCGCCGCCAGCACATCTGGGAACGCTACCACGCCGAACTCGCCGATTGGTGCGCTGCCAACGGCATTCGCCAGCCCATCGTCCCCGCCCACTGCGATCAGGCCTGGCACATGTACTACCTGCTGCTGCCCAGCCTCGAAAAGCGTCAGGCCCTGATCGCCCATCTCAAAGCGCGGAACATCTACGCCGTCTTCCACTACCTGCCGCTTCATCTCTCCGAGTATGGCTCTCGCTTCGGTGGTCAGCTCGGCGATTGCCCCGTCACCGAAGACCTCAGCGACCGCCTGCTCCGCCTGCCGTTCTTCAATTCCATGACCGATGCGCAGCAAAGCGAGGTCATCGCTGCGGTGAAGGAATTCGCATGAGCACGGTCATCACTCGCACGCATCTGCTCGCTAGCCTCGTTTTCATTCTCGTCGTGCTCGGAACCTACACGTCCTCCATGCGCACCTCTCCGCCGGTGTGGATCGACGAGGTCATGATCGTCGATTACGGTCGCGTGATGCTCGATGAAGGGTTGGGCTTCGAGGCGTTGGGGGAACGGGCTGAAGCCCGAACGACAAACTTGGCGGTAACCTACAACGTGGAGGCGAATCGTCCGGTGAAGCCCGCCGCGTGGCTTGGCTGCGTTTTTCAAGAGCTCGCCTGGCGTGCCACCGACTCGCCGTTGGGGCCTCGTTGGGTGGCTACGCTTGGCAGCCTGCTCGGTGTGGTGCTCTTCTCTGTCTGGCTGTGCGGTCACGCCACCTCCTCGATGGAGGTTTGGGCGGCGCTCACGCTCTGCGGCGGTTGGTTTTTGGAGTCCACCTTCCTCGACAGCTATCGAGGAGCACGCGTCGATGGCTTGGCGGTGGCTTTCGTGATGGCTTCGCTGCTGCTGGCCCAAGGCAGGGCAGGGGCGTGGCGCTTGCTGCTGGCTGGCGTGCTGCTTTCCGCGTCGTTCTTCGTGTGGATTCGCGTCGTCATCACCTGGCCGGTCGTGTTGCTGGCTTTCGTGGACAAGGAACGTAAAACTCCCGCGCTGCTCACGCTCGTTACCGGCATGGCCATCGGCGCTTTACTGCTCGCCGGGCCTTCGTTGGCCGGTTTTGCAGATACCGCGCTGTTTGGCCATCAACCGCTTGGGGATATGGGCCTCGCCCAGCGAGCCGTTTTAGCCTTCCGTTCGCTCGCCAGTCTGCTGCCGCCTTATTTGAACCTCCGCTGGCTCACGCCGCTCGTGCTCGGCGTTTGGCTTCTGAGTTCCAAATCGGCCCGCCTGCGCCTTCCCTTGGCTTGGTGGCTCGGCATCGGGGGTGTCACGCTCGCCGGACTCATCGTCACGGCGACGCATCTGCATCACTTCAACCGCCTCTTCGCCTTTCCGCTGATGGTCGCGGCCGTTTGGTTCTTCTGGCAATCCCTCGCTTCACGCTTGCGCCACGCCGGACTGGCCGTTTTTGCCCTCACCCTCGTTTTGGGTTACTCGGTCACGGCGCTTCAGCGCACGCTGAAGGCCGACGCCACACCCACCGCCTCCGTTGAAGAACTCTCGAAGCACCTCAAGCCCGGCGACCGCGTCTTCGATCCACACTTCTGCCACTACTATGACCTCCGCCGCCTCGGCCTCGTCCCCGTGGCGCATCCGCTGCCGGAGACGGTGTCCGTGGAGGAGCTCAAAACGCGGCTGAAGCTCGACGTGGTCATCTTTCCACCGGATCAAGCCGAGGCCGCCAAGCAGGCCGGGGTAGCGGTGCTGCTAAGCGATGCGCACTGGCTGGTATCTTGGCGTGGACAGGGTGCCTGATGGAAGACCCGCGCATGCAAAAAATCGCTCCAAAACTGTTCCTGACAATTCCCTTGGCTTCCAAGGGCAAACCGGTACTCTCGCGCCTCCTTTTCCGACCTGTGCCGACCACCCCATCGTGCAGAATTCTTCGATGGGTCCCCTGCGCACAGGGACGACCTAGGGCGGCAGCTTGTCATGATAGGAGGCCTGGGCTGGCATGAAGCTCCGCAATCTCTTCCGCCCATTCTACATGGCGGGCCGCATTCAGAATTGGCTCTATGAGCGGAGGCACCCCGATCATCCCTGGCTGGCACCTCAGGCGATCACTTGGTTGGAGCAGCACCTGCGGCCGGACATGCGTGGCTTTGAGTGGGGCAGTGGTCGCAGCACCTTGTGGTTCGCGAAGCGTCTCCAAACCATCACCAGTATCGAAAGCGATGCCGCTTGGTTCGAGCAGGTCAGGCAAATGGTCGCCGGACTCTCGAACGTGGACCTCCGGCTCGTGCCGCTGGAGCATGCGGACGCGGAGACTTATGCGTTTGATTACCCGGTGCTTCCTGCCAGTGCCGCCGCCATTGAAGCCGTGCCGGATGCATCACTCGATTTCGTGGTCGTCGATGGCTGGTATCGCCCCGTCTGCACCCGGGCGGCGCTGTCGAAGCTCAAGCCCGGCGGCATCCTCCTCATCGACAACACCGATTGGAAGGACCCGCCCCATGTGCATGTGCCCAAGGACTGGCCGCTCGTCCATCAGAGCCGCAATGTGATGACGGAGACTTCCATTTGGAGGAAACCGCCGAGCGATTGAATCCTTCTTGTCCCTACGATTTGACTTAGCAGCATGAAAAGAACCTTTAGATCACTGAAAAGCACCCTGCGGGATATTCTGCGCTGGCGGCATGTGACCGCAGACTGGAGTTCCTGGATTCAGGTGGTTGCTGATGTGCTGCGTCTCAAGATGGGGGGGCAGGTTACAAATGTGGAGCGTAGTATCCGACTCAGATCAGGAAAGACGATCTATTACCGGCTCAACAAAGGAGATCTTTGGTCCATGCGAGAAGTGCTTCTCGATGAGTGCTACCGGTTTCCTGGCGTCATTCGCCCCGAGGTGGTGCTCGATCTTGGAGGGAATATCGGACTTACCTCCTTGTGGTTGGACTCCTGTTTTCAGCCACGGAAGTTGGTTGCCGTCGAGCCTTTTCCTGAAAATGCGAGGCTGGCCAGGAAGAATCTGGCTCAGTCAGTCGGAGAGGTTGTCATCGTTGAAGCGGCGGCTGGTAGTAGCGATGGCTTTGCCGATTTCTCTGCCGCGTTGGATTCCAATCGTGGTTCCGTTTCGTTTGGTACAAATGGCAAGACCCGAGTGGTTTCCATACCTACGCTTCTCCAGGAGACTGGTATCGGTCACCGAATCGACTTGTTGAAAGTGGATATTGAGGGCGGGGAAGCCGAGTTGTTCTCGAAGAATTTCGAGTGGCTCGATGGTGTGCAAAACATCATCGTCGAGTTTCACCCCGACATCATTGATGTCGTGCCAATCACTGAAGCAATTTGTTCTCGGGGGTTCCAGCACATTCCCCCTGGCTCAGTCTTCGCGCACAATATGGAGGCTTTTGTCCGTCTCTGATCTTTGAGAAGTGGCTTTGAGCACAGATACTCAACGCAAATTTCAGCGTGGCAGTTCAGCAAAGCACATCAAAGCTTCTCAAAAAACATAAAACCCTTCCGACAGTCTGATCCTTGACTCTTTTTAGTGAAATTGAGACACAAAATCCAGCACTGGGCACTGCAGGCCAGCGGCGTTTTACTCACCCAGGCTGGAGTGCAGATCATCGGCGCCGCCACCGGGCTGATGTTGGTGCGTTGGATGCCAAAGGACGAGTATGCTTGGCTGACGATTTGCGGCTCGCTGCTCGCCACCATCGGCCTTCTGGCAGATGGGGGTATTTCCACCGCCATCACCTCGATGTCGGGTCGGGCGGTGGGGGACAGAAACGCGCTTGCCCAGGTGGCCGATGCCTGTCTTTCGGTGCGCAACCGGTTGGCACTGCTCTCGCTGGTGCTCACACTACCGCCGTTTTATATCCTGTTCACTCGCACGCAGATGTCTCCTGGCATGGCGGCGCTGGTGGTGGGTTCTGCTGCGGTGATGCTGTGGCCGGTGACAAGTTCCAAGTTCCTGCCGGTGACGCTGCGCATCGCCGGCCATCTCAAAAGCACGCAAATCATGGAGCTCAGTGGCGCACTTCTGCGCTGCGGACTCACGGCCATCGTGCTCTTGGTCGGCTGGCGACAGGTGTATCCCGCCTTCCTCGCCACCGTAGCTTCCATCGGCTTGCATGCGTGGCTGGCACGCCGGGGTGTGCGGCGCGTGGCGGGCATCGTTCCCGGCACGGAAGCCCAGCGGGCGGAGGTGTGGGGCTTTGTGCGGGCGCTTTACGCGAACCACATTTTCTTCTGCGTTCAGGGGCAGATTGCGACGTGGATCATTTCCTTCACCTCCGGAGTCACGGAGATCGCGGACATCGGGGCGCTAGCCCGGCTTACCGTCTTTTTCTCCATTTTCGGAGCCATGTTCCACTACCTAGTGCTGCCAAACGTCGCCTCCACCAAGTGCCCTCGGCTGGTAAGGACCAAGTATATCGTGTCGATCACGGGCACGCTGGGTGCCGTGCTGCTGGTGCTCGTTGCCTCGTGGATGCTGCCCGGCCCATTTTTGTGGATTCTGGGAGGCTCCTACTCGCATCTGGGGACCGAACTTCCACTGGCCTTTGCGGCGCAGGGACTCGGGGTGATGAATGGCGTGATCTGGACCTTCATGCAGGTGCGCGGCTGGGTGCGCCTTTCGTGGCTGAACATCCCGCTGACGCTCGCGGGCTATGTGCTCGGCGTCCTAGTGGCAGATCTTCACAGCGTGGCAGGCGTGCTCATCATGTCAGGCGTTGCTTTGCTTCCGCCTACGCTTTGGGCGCTTGGCTATGCTTGGGTAAACTTGCAGCGTGAGATCGAAGCTGTGAAGCATGATTCATCCAAGGTATAAGACACATCTAGCATTCCCCCTTCCTTTTCTATGACAACCCATCCGATTGAAAAACTGCTGCGAGGTCTTCGCAGCGTCCTGGGCATCCGCGAGTCGCGGTCGAATCTCGCGCTTCAGAGCCGGCTCTACACCGCGTTTCTGGAGTTCATCACTTTCGGACGTGGCATTCCGCGGGCGATCAATGGCGAGCCGGTGATCCGTTTATTGCCGAGTTGTCGCTTCCTATCCTCCAGTTATGAGCCGGATGTGTGGAACTGGCTCAAGCAGCGCACCGTGTCGGGCAGCATCATCCTCGATGTGGGTGCCCAGGTGGGTCTCTACTCGATGCTAGCCGCTCGTCATATCGGTGCCGACGGACGCGTCTTTGCCTTTGAACCCTCCCCTGATACAGTCGCCCTGCTCCGCCGCCATCTGACGAACAATGCCATGACCGACCGCGTGGAGATAGTGCAGGCTGCGGTGGGGCCTGAGGAGGGTGAGGTGACGTTTT
>JBILVU010000118.1:0-18249 GCA_044370285.1 Prosthecobacter sp. | reverse complement strand
CCCGCAGGCTTCAAATGCTGCGCCATCGTCTTTTCGCTCAGCAGCAGCTCACGACCTTCCCGCGTCGGATTCGCATCATGACCCGTGCGCGCCTGATAACGCCCCGTCATGAGCCCCATACGACCGGGCGAGCACACGCAGCCGCTCGAGTAGCCATTCGTGAAGCGCACGCCATCCGCCGCGATGCGGTCCATGTTCGGCGTGGGAGCCAATTTCCCACCGTAAGCTCCCGGTTGAGCCCAGCCCATGTCATCGAGGTAAAAGATGACGATGTTCGGCTTCGAGTGAGCGGTGAGCAGAGGGCAAAGAGCGAAGAGAAGAGCAAGGAATCGCATGGTGGCGCGATGAACGATGTCGAGCGTGCCTTCTCTCCGGGAAGTTCGCCGCGCGTTCGAAATGCGGCCGCTAAACAGGACGCTCCAACTTCTGCTTCAGCGCCACGAGCTTCTCCTTCATCGCCGCATACGGCACCTGCTGCACGGGCAAGTTCTCCGCCACCGCCATCGACGCAGCGACTCCGGCGGACTCGCCGAGGATCATCCAGACGGGTTCCATGCGGATGGAAGTCATCGCGATGTGGCTGGCGGAGACGCAGACGGGCACGAGCAGATTCGTGCACTCACTCGACTTCGGCGTGATGGCGCGATACGGGATCTTGTAGATGCCCTCGTGCTTTTCATCGAGGTAGAGCATGGAGAACTCGCCGCCGTAGAGCGCCACTTTGCCTTCGTGCACATACGTCGCGTAGGGCCAGTCATCCACGCCGTAGGAGGCGAGACCGATGCTGTCGACGAGATCGGTGCTGCCTTCGAGGTCCTTTTGAGTCAGGACGTAGTCCGACTTCATGCGGCGGGCTTCGCGGACGTAGAGTTGATGCGGCCAGCCGTGGGTGTCGTCGAAAATGCCGCGTTGGAAACCGAACTCGAGAGCGGTTTGCTTGAACTTGTCCGGCACGCAGTCGTCGGTCCGCAGGAAGTGCGTCATGCCGCGCATGAACTCCTGGTCCGCCTTCCAAATGCGAGCACGGGTGGCGTAATCGCCATCGGGATACGCGGCGTTGCTGCCGTAGTTCGTCGGCGCGAGCAAAGCACGGGCGAGATTGCCAGCACCCATGGAGTGAATGCGTCCGCCTGCTTCCTCGAAGAAGCCGAGCTTGCCCTTCATGCGACGGCCTTCGTCGATCTTGGCCTTGTTTTTGAAGCCTCGCCGATACAACTCCCACTGCTTTGGGTCGTAGTTCTCTGGCGCTGGTATTGGGATGCGATCCGCATCCTTGCTGAACTTCCAGCGGAAGCCGTAGCCCATCGTCAGGCGATCCGCGCTGCCCTCTGGCTGCGATTTCATGTCTTGCACAAAGGGCAGCAGGCCGCTCTTGGGATCGCCTGGAGTGACAAACGGATCGATGTCATACACCGCGAGATTGGGCCGCACACCGGCGAGCGATTCACCATACTCATCGCGACTCTCGCGGCCCCAAGTGTAGCTCACACCCGCCCGCGCCATGAGATCGCCCTCATACGAGCAGTCGATGAAAACCTGCGCGGTGATGGTCATCGCGTTCGCTTTGGACGGAGCCACCACTGGGCAACCCAGCGCATCCGGTGGCGCGTGATCGAGCGTGATGCTGCGGATGCTTGCGCCGTCCTTCTGCACCGCGCTCACGCGATGCTCATGGATCACGCGGATGCGGTATTTCTTCACCAATTCACGGAAGACCTCGCGATACTTGGCGTCATCGTAGTTCTTCGACAGGATGCTCAAAGCCGTGCCGCCCACCGCCTTCTCGCGTCCCCAGTCCACATGGCTCAAGCCCCCGCCCGTCATGCCGCCAAGCCATCGGCTCGGCTCGATGAGCACCACGCTGCACCCCTGCTTGGCCGCCGTCACCGCCGCCATCACGCCACTGGCCGTGCCGCCGTAGATGCAGATGTCGGGGCTGTCGTTGTCAGCGGCTGAGGCCGCGACGGGCAAGGTTGCAACGGCGATGGTGTTCGCGATAAACCGGCGGCGATGAAGTGTGGAGCGAATCATGTTCAAGAAACGACACGAAGGCTGTTCATTCCATTTCTTCAACTCATCAGTGATCAAAGTCTGCCATAAAACCTCAATGCGGCCTATGCGACGTTCAAGAGAGATGACTTTTTGCTGTCGAATCTGATTTGGTTAATGGTGGTTGTGGTCTTAGTCTCGACGTGTGTTTTATCGTTTGATGGTCTTCTGCGCGGTGGTGTTTTCTGTCTTTGGGCAGGAAACGGGTGGCGCTTGGGATGTGGGGCGGCTGCGGGCTTTGTCGGCGGAGGAGGCTGGGAAGGGGGAGGCGGTGGAGCTGGTGGGGGTGGTGCTGTTTCATGATGCACGATGGGGGGACTTGTTTGTCGCGGATGCGAAGGGGGCGATTTATGTGGGGTCGAGCGAGGTGACGAAACGGGCGGAGGCCTGGGCTCCGGGCACTCAGGTGCGTGTCTGGGGTCATGCTGGCTCAGGGGGATTCATGACGGTGGTGTGGGCAGATGCGGTGGATGTGCTGGGCTCTGCGCCCGTTCCTGCTCCGCTTCGGATTGAGTCGCTGGAGGCTTTTTTGGTGCCTGGCCTGGATGCGCAGTGGGTGGAGATCGAGGCGGTGGTGAAGCGCTTTCAGTTTGAGAACGAGGGCTGGACGATGGTGGTGGAGTTTGGTGGTCAGCGGTTCAATGGGCTGCTGCCCAGGCATCTCGTGCTGGAGTCGCCACCACCGGGGCTGATCGAGCAACGGGTGTGGGTGCGTGGCCTGGCGGGGACGCAGTTCAACAATCAACGCCAGATGACGGGGCGGACGTTGTTTGTGCCGGATTTGAGCTGCGTGGTGCCGGTGGCGTCGAAAGGGGCGGAGGGCGAGGCGGTGCTGCGTGCGGTGACGGATCTGATGCGACCTGGGGCGGCAGTGGGTGAGCTGGTGAGGGTGCGTGGTGTCGTGACGCATGCGGAGCCGGAGCGTGGCTTTTACCTGCGGTCCGAGGGCGGCAGCATGCGGGTGGACTCGGCGCTGATGCATGATCTAAAGCCTGGCATGGAGGTGGAGGCGACGGGTTATGTGACGCTGGCGGCGTTTCGCCCGGCGCTGAATGCGCGTGAGCTGCGCAAGATCGCGGATGGTCCGCCGCCGCAGCCGGTGGCGCTGAATGCGGGTGCGTCGGAGCGCCATAGTGCGGAGCAGTGTGAGCTGGTGACGGTGACGGCGGACTTCATCGAGCTGCGGAGGCCGATGCTGGGTGCGGTGACGCTGCTGTGCCGCACGGAGGGTGTGACGTTTGAGTCGATATTGCGTTTGAAAAGGGGGGAGGCTTTTGAGCTGGAGCCAGGGTCGAGCGTGGTGCTGACGGGGATTTGTTTGATCGAGGAAGGTAGCCCCTTTGGCCTGCCGATGCGTGAGACGGGCTTCAATCTGATCCTGCGCTCGCTGGAGGATGTGCGCGTCGTGTCGAGGCCGCCGTATTGGAGCAATTCACGGCTGCTTTGGCTGCTGCTGGCCGTGGTTTGCGCGGGACTGCTGATCGCTGCCTGGGCCTACACGCTGCGGCGGCGTGTGGCGCGGCAGGCGGGGCTGATCGAGCGCCACACGGTGGAGCGTGCGACGCTGGAGGAGCGGCAGCGCATCGCGCGGGAGCTGCATGACACGCTGGAGCAGGAGCTGCTGGGGGTGTCGATGCTGCTGGATACTACCTCTTCGCAAATCAAGGCAGGCAGCGCACCGGCGGAGGCCACGCTGGATCTCGCACGCATGCTGCTGGCGCACAGCCGCCAGGAGTCACGCTCGACGATTCGCGATCTGCGCTCCGTCACGCTGGAGCAGCTCGGCCTCGCGGCGGCGCTGGAGGAGATGATGCATCAGCTCGCGGAGATGGCGGGCATGGAGTTTGAGTTTGTGATGGAGGGTGAAAGGCGTCCGCTGGGTGGCGTGGTGGAGTCGGCCATCCTGCGGATCGGTCATGAGGCCGTGGCGAATGCCGCGCGGCACTCCGGCGGGAAACGGGTGCGTGTGCGGCTGTCGTATGCGGCGCGTGACGAGGTGGTTTTGGAGGTGACCGATGACGGAAAAGGCTTCGGTGATGTGCCCGCCAAACTAGGCCATTTCGGCATCAACGGCATGAAGGAACGGGCGACGAAGGCGAAATTGAAACTCACCATTGAATCCGCGCCGGAACGAGGAACGTGTCTGAGACTCGTGGTGCCGACGGCGGGGGCTTAGAACCTTAAACCTATTCATGCCAACCAAAACAAAGACCATCCGGGTGCTGATTGTGGACGACCATTTTGTGGCGCGGATGGGGCTGGCTGTGGCGGTGAACAATGAGCCTGATATGCAGGTGGTGGCGCAGGCGGCGACGGTGGCCGAGGCGGTGGCGGAGCATGCCAGACACCTTCCAGATGTGGTGCTGATGGATTATGCGTTGGGGGCGGAGTCGGGCATTGAGGCGGTGCGCAGCATTCGTGAGGCCGCGCCGGAGGCCCGAGTGCTAATGCTCACGGTGTTTGATGGGGATGAGGACGTTTTTCGTGCGGTGGACGCCGGGGTGCGCGGCTATTTGACGAAGGCATCGCTGGCCAGTGAACTTCTCACGGCGATTCGTGCCCTGGCAGCCGGGGATCACTATTTTCCGAAGGATGTGAAGGCGAAGTTCGATGCGCAAGCGCAGCGGGAGCCGCTGAGTCCGCGTGAGCTGGAGACGCTACAATTGATCGTCGATGGACTCATCAACAAGGAGATCGGCGCTCGGCTTGGCATCGCTGACGGCACGGTGAAGATGCATGTGGCGAAGGTGCTGGCGAAACTCGGTGCGGCGGATCGCACGCGGGCGGCGATCCTGGCGGTGGAGAGAGGGATTGTGCGGCTGAAGTAGGGCGGGGCTGTTCAGTCCAGCGTATAGGCCAATTGGCCTATTGTTTTTTGGGGAGCTGATGGGGCACGATGGGGGTCAATCTCAACCTATCGAAGTCCAACCATGAAGCTATCCAACCGTTCCGTCCTCTCGGCCCTGCTAAAGCCAGGCCTTGCCCTATGTTTGAGTTTATCTGCCGCAAACGCCGCAGACTGGCTGGGTGGCACGAGCACGGATTGGAACACGGGGAGCAACTGGGCGGGTGGTGTCGTCCCCACAGGTCAGAATGCGATCATCAATAACACGACTGGGGCCATCGCCACCATTTCGGCGAACCTTTCGGTGACCCCAAATGACATTGATATCCGCAATGGCAGTCGTTTGGACCACATCGCGGGGATTGCCGGCACGAACGGCGGTGCCTGGATGTTCGTGGGGCAGGACAATACGGCAGGAACTTACCACCTCGCGAACACGGGCTCGGTGGGCGGCGGCATCACGGGTTTTGCGCAAGGTTCTGGCTCGCTCAATGCTACGGGGAATCTGCTCGTCGGTGCCTTTGGTGACAACCGGACGGGAACAGTGAATGTGAACACGACAGGCACGCTGGCGGTTTCTGGAGAACTCTTCATCGGCGATTCGATGAACAGCATTGGCAACTTCAAGCTGGAGAGCGGGACGATGACGGTGAATAACAAGATCTTCATCGGCAATAACAAGGGCGCTGGCACGCTGACCATGTCCGGCGGCACGCTGACGAAGACGGGTGGCGATGAGACATTTGTAGGCCGGGATCAAGGCACAGGCACGCTCACCCAGAGTGGCGGCACGATTACGCTGAACCATAATCTCTATGTGGGACAAAGCTCGGGGTCGAACGGCACTCTCAATATCAGTGGCACGGCCGTGCTGAACGCGGGCCGTGACTTTGTCATTGGTCGTGAGAGCGGCACCGGCACGCTGAACATGACGGGTGGCACGATCACGAAGACGGGGGATGAGAAGTTCATCGTCGGTCACAACAATGGCGTGGGCATCGTGGTGCAGAGCGGCGGCACGATCAGCGCGAACAACGAACTCTACATCGGCAATGAGAACGCCAGCGCCTCGGGCACCTACACGCTGAGCGGGACTGGAGCACTCAACGTCTCCAACGAAGTCGTCGTGGGTCGTGAAGGCGGCACGGGCATCCTCAATGTGAATGGCGGCACGCTCACGACCTCCGGCAATGGCAACATGTATGTCGGACGCCGCAACGGCACCGGGACGCTGAACCAGACGGCTGGAACGATCAGCGTGAACCGCGAGTTCGGTGTGGGAACGCGTGACGACAACAAGATCGGCACCGGCACCTATAACTTGAGCGGCACCGGTGTGATCACCGTGGCAAACAACATCTTTATCGGCAAAGAGCAGGGCTCGTCCGGCACGATGGTGATGACCGGTGGAACGATGACCGGCAGTGACAAGCTGATCGTGGGTCACAATCAGGCAACGGGAATACTGACGCAAAGCGGCGGCACAGTGACGGTCTCGAACGAGGTGTATATCGGGAACGAAAACAGCGTCTCATCCGTTGGCACTTACACTCTCAGTGGTTCGGCGGCGCTCAATGTGGGCAACGAGGTGGTCGTGGGGCGTGACAATGGCATGGGCACCTTCAATCTCAATGGCGGCACGGTGACGACGAAGAAAATCGAAGGCGGCAATGGCAGCGCAACCGTCAACTTCAATGGTGGCACCATGAAGGCCAAAGAGGATCAGTCAAACTTCATCACCAATCTCGATGTGGCCAATGTGCAAGTTGGTGGTGCAGTGATCAACAGCAACGGCTTCAAGGTCGGCACGGATCAGGTTTTCACTGGCGCAGGCGGCTTAAACAAGGTCGGTACAGGCTCCCTGGAGCTGCGCTCTGCCAGCACGAACAGTGGCAGCAGCACGGTGACCACGGGCACACTGGTAGCAAACAACGCCAGTGGCTCTGCGACCGGCACTGGCACGCTCACGGTGAACAGCGGTGCGCAACTTTCTGGCACAGGCCGGGTCGAAACGGCCGCGAACAACTATGTGTATCTCAACGGCACCTTGCAGGTCGGTGATAGCACACTGGGTAGCCCGACGGCGTCGAGCTTCACGGTAGCGACGAGTGGCACAGGCAGTTTCAGCACCGGTGCAGGCAGCACCATCTTGTTTGACCTTTTCTCCGTCGGTGGCGACCTGAGCAGCACGGCATCGGCGGCGGACTACATCCGCTTGTTCGGCACCATGGACCCGACACTCGGCACCACTTTCATCGTGGGGAACCCGAACGCGCTCTCCGGTTTCGCGGCGGGCGATAAGTGGAGCTTCTTCGATCTCGCCAGCGGCAGCATCAGCGCGAACGTCACGGTGGACTATAGCGCACTTTCACTCGGCAGTGGCCTGACGGGCAGCTTTGATCGCACGAACGGCATCTTTAGCATCAGCACTGCGGCGATTCCTGAACCGAGTCGTGCACTACTGATGATGTTGGGCTTCACGGGCGTTGCGCTACGTCGTCGCAGACTGAGAGCCTAATCCTGCATCCTGCGACACTTTTGACCTCTTCATCATCCCCTTCCTCCATGATCGCTCGCTGCGTTCTCCTCTGCGGAATCGCCAGCACGTCTTGGGCGGGTTTGCTGTCACCTACTTCACCGTATGTGGTGAGCAATGGCCTTGTCATCGGCGAGGCGGAGAACTATCACGCCAAGAGCGTTGGCAACGGTGATGCGTGGCTGGAAGCGCCGACCAATGCGGTGGTGCCGACAGGTGTCACGTTTGAAAATGCCAGCGGCGGACTCTTCATGCAGGTGCAACCGGACAATGGGCCGAGTGCGGCCACTTTCTCGGGATCAGGTGTCGGCGCGGCGATTGATTACACGATTCAAATCAACACCCCGGGCACCTATCGGCTCTATTTGCGCTGGGACGGGCATAACAATGACTCGGACTCCCTCTACGCAGGTATTTTGCAGCTCGCAGATGGCATCGGCGGCACTCACGCGGACTGGTATGTGGACAACATCGCCTCCACCTCGGACTTTGGTTTGCAGAACTGGAACGGCACGGGTCAAGCCGAGGCGAACGTGGCCAATGCGGCCCAGAATCCGATGACGTGGACCCTCAGCGCGGGCGACATCGCGGCCAATAGCGGCCTTTTCACCCTGCGCATCGTCGGGCGTGAAGATGGCGTGGCGCTGGACCGCTGGCGCTTGCAACTCGACTCGCTGCCGGACCCCAATCCCGTCCCGGCGGGCGGACTGAATGTGCTCATCGGCCAGGAGGAGTTTGAGTATGCCGACGGCGACCTCGTGGGCCGCAGCGGAGGCACCAACTGGGATTTTGATAACACGACGAATAACAATGCCTTCATCGGATTCCGTCGTGAGGGCGGATCGACATGGGACGGCATCTTTGGTAACAATCAGGTGGTCAGTGGAGCACTCCAGACCATGAACGCCGCTGCGAAACGCGAGTTCAGCGCACCGACGGAGGAACATGGAGCCATCAATGACTGGGGGTCCTCACCGCATAAGCAGGTCTATTTCCGGGTGCAGATGACACGCGCCACCGGAGCCGCGTGGGGCGGCATGAGCGCCTACGACTTTGGCTCCGAGCGCATCTTTTTCGGTGTGCCAGGCACCGTCGGGCCATCCGGGCAGTATCAGTTCGCCGTCGAACAAGGCGGCACCACTTACTCATCCATCCAGCCAGTCGCCGGCCAGACCTACACGCTGGTGGCCAAGCTCGACTTCGTGAATGACGTGATCGCGCTCTATGTGAATCCCGACATGAGTCTGCCCGAGGGTGGCAATACCCCCGCAGCCTCACGCACCTACACGGACAACAACTGGTGCACCGCCGTGCGTCTCGCCAGCGGTGGCACGGGGGCCACGACTTGGGACGGTCTCGCCGTCTGCACCAGTTGGGCGGCGCTGCAGCAGGCTTATCCTACACCACAGCCAGTGAGCGGACCGGATGTGGTGATCGGCACGGATGCCTTTGACTATGATGCAGGAAACATCGCCGGGCGTGATGGCGGCACGCACTTCGATTTCGACAATCAAAACACCGATGGCTTCGTGGGCTACACGCAGCTCTCTTCAGCCTGGCAAAACGTCGTCGGTGCACCCTTCGTCGATGGTGGGCGTTTCATGCTCGCCACGCAGGAAAGCAGCGCTCGGCGGACCTACGGACGCACGGAGGTGAATGGCAGCTTCAGCAGCGCGGCCAGCTCGGAATACAAGCAGCTCTACTACCGCTTCGAAATGATCCGTGGTGGCGATGCCACGACCTGGAGCGGTGCCAGCGTGTATGATGGCAACAATGAGCGCATTCTCTTCGGCGTGCCCTTTGCGGCGAATCCAGCCAGCGGCCAGCGTGAGTTTGCGATTCACAATTTAGTGAACAACACCTGGTCCTACACCGGCATCGTGCCCGTGGCCGGTGCTCGCTATTTCCTGGTCGGTAAGGTTGATTTCGCCACTGGCACTGCCTCGCTGTTTGTGAATCCGAACTTTGCCAGCGCCACGGAGCCTGTTCCAAATGCGACCATGGCCTGGGCCTCAGCCGTCAGCACCGCCATTCGATTTGGCTCCGGTGGTGGCGTGCAGACGTATTGGGATCATCTCGCCGTGACCACCAGTTGGGCCAGCATGAGGACACTTTATCCCACGCCCGTCCTGGCCTCCGGTGCCGATCTCATCATCGGCGCGGACTCGCTTTCGTATCCCGATGGCAGCATCGGAGCACGCACTGGCGGTCTGCATTGGGACTTCGAAAACGTCAGCTTTGGGGATGGCAGCGCGAACTACTCACAGATCCCCGCCGCGTGGCGCGTGCTCTGGGGCGCGGCCACCATGAGCAGCGGTGCCCTGCGCACCCAGGAGTCAGGTGCCGTCCGTAGCTTCAACAGCAATCCAGCCGATGGAGTCTTCAATCGAAACGTCGGCACGCTGCATCGCAAGATTTACAAGCGCTTTGAAATCACCCGCAGTGCAGGCGCGGCGTGGAGCGGTGCCTCGTTCTATGATTTCGACAACGAGCGCGTCTTTGTCGGCGTGCCCGGCTCGGTGAATCCTGCCAGCGGCGTCTCTGAGTTCGGCATTCACGAGCTGGAGTTCGGAGCACAGGGCTACAACTTCACCGGCATCGCCCCTGTCGATGGCCAGACCTACACCCTCGTGGCGAAGCTCGATCTCGATGCCAACCTGGTCAGCCTGTGGGTCAATCCGAACCTCGCACTGCCCGAGTCCGCAAACCCGCCCAACGTCACCCGCGTTTACACCAGCGCGAACTGGATCACCGCCGTGCGGCTCGCCTCCGGCGGCAGTGGAGCCACCACTTGGGACAATCTAAGCCTCGGCACCACCTGGAGCGCCGTGCAGGCCGCGCTCACACCACCGCTCACTGTCGATGACAGCCTCATCATGCGTCACCACACCAAGTCCCTGCTCGATGTGCGCCGCAACGACGCCGGAGCAGGCAGCGTCGAGATCGTCACGCAGCCGACCTTTGGCACCGCCGTCCTCGATGCCGCAGGGCGCATCCGCTACACCCACACCACCGGCACACCCGCCAGCGATAGCCTCACCTACCGCCTCAACGGCATCAGTGGACAGCCCAGCACACCTGCCACAGTCACCTACACTTTCAGCAGCGCTGGACGCCTACCAAATACCACCAGCGTCATCCCGCTCACGCCACCCGGCACCGGACTCGCCGCCGTCGATGCCTTTCCCGGCGTCACCATGACCACGCCCTCAAATCTGGCCGTCATCCCCGGCACCCATCGCCTCGTCATCACAGAGCGCACCGGAAAAATCTGGCTCATCCCCGATGTCACCTCCCTCACGCCAGCGAAACAACTCTTCCTCGACCTCGCCGCCACGGTGAATCCACGCAGCACCGAAGACTTCGAAGACGATGGCAACGAGCTCGGCCTCAAAGGCATCACCTTCCATCCCGACTTCACCAACAACCGTCAATTCTTCGTCGCCTACAACCTCAAGGTCAATGGCACACGCCACGTCCGACTTTCACGCTTCACCGCCAAAGTCAGCAACGTGAACGAGGGCGATCCCACCAGCGAGCAGCCCTTCATCACGCAGCAAAACGACAGCGACATCCACAACATCGCCAGCGCCAAGTTCGGTCCCGATGGCTACCTTTACTTCAGTTGCGGTGACGGAGGTCCACAGGGCGATGGCAGCAACAACGCCCAGCGCATTGACAAAGACTTCTGGTCCGCCGTCTTCCGCATCGACGTGAACCGCCTGCCTGGAAACCTCGAGCCCAACGCCCACGCCGCCATCACGCTCAATCCCGCCGACTCCAACAACGCCTTCTACAAAGTCCCCGCCGACAATCCCTTCATCGGAGCCACCAGCCTCAATGGCGAGCCTCTTCCTGGCCCCGGCCCCGTGCGCACCGAGATGTATGCCATCGGCCTTCGCAATCCCTGGCAGTTCAACTGGGACAGCGCCACGGGCGAACTCTGGGTCGGCGATGTCGGCGGCAATCAATTTGAGGAAGTCAACCTCGTCACCCCAGGCGGAAACTACCAGTGGGCCTACAAAGAAGGCACCGCCAACGGCCCCAAAACCAATCCGCCCGTCGGCTTCACCGGCACCCCGCCGCTTTACACCTACGCCTATGGAAACGGCACCTTCAACGGCAACTGCGTCACTGGCGGCCTCGTCTATCGCGGCACGAAATACCCCAACCTCACCGGCAAATACATCTTTGCCGACTTCGTCGCCGGACACATCTGGACCCTCCAGCGTGATGGAGCCAATCCACCCATCGTCCAGCGCATCACTGGCGAGTCCGGCATCGTCGCCATGGCCACCGATCCCGCCACCGGCGACATCCTCATGCTCGACTTCGGCGATGGCGTCGTCCGCCGTCTCACCACCCAGACCATCGACAACACCTTCCCCGCCAAACTCAGCGACACCGGCCTCTACGCCGACCTCAGCGATCTCACCACCAATCCCGGCATCGAGCGCTACGACGTCAATTTACCCTTCTGGAGCGATCACGCCCGCAAGACCCGCAGCTTCATGCTCCCAGACACCGTCAGCACCTTCGGCTATGTCGAAAACGGCAACTGGAGCCTCCCCACCGGAGCCCTTTGGATCAAACACTTCGACATCGATCAGACACGCGGCAATCCCGCCACCGCCAAGCGCCTCGAAACCCGCCTCTTCATCAAGACCGCCACCTCCGCCTACGGCGTCAGCTATCGCTGGAACAACGAAGGCACCGAAGCCTACCTCGTCGATGACAACGGCATCGACTTCGACATGAGCATCACCGTCAACGGCAGCCCTACCAACCAGCGCTGGCGCATCCCCAGCCGTGCCGAGTGCATGACCTGCCACACCCCACAAGGCGGCCACGCGCTCAGCTTTGAAACCCGCCAGCTCAACCGCACCGGCACCCTTGCAGGCAGCACCGGACACTACCTCCAGCTCCTAGCCAACGCCGGCTACCTCAGCAATGCCCCCGCCAGCAACAGCCTCGCCTACCTGCCCAAATATCACACACCGACCGACAACACCCAGACCCTCGAAACCCGCTCTCGCTCCTGGCTCGGCGTCAACTGCTCCTACTGCCACCAAAGCGGCGGCACCGGCATCGGAGCCTTCGACCTCCGCCCCGAGCTGAACCTCTTTGGCACCAACATGATCGATGCCCACGTCGGCAACACCCAGCACCCCAGCCACCGCGCCATCCTCCGCGGCCTGCCTGACTCCAGCGTCATCCGCAACCGCTCCAGCGCCCTCAACGGCTACACCCGCATGCCACCCATCGGCAGCAACGTCATCGACCCCGAAGGCAGCCAACTCCTCGCCGACTGGATCACCAGCATGAGCAGCACCAATCGCCCCAGCTACAACGAATGGCGCACCACCCACTTCGGCAACAGCACCAGTCCCGAAGGTGTCCCCACCATCGACGCCGACAACGACGGCCACACCAACTACGCCGAATACCTCGCCAACACAGCGCCCCTCAGCGCCAGCTCCTACCTCATCCCCGGCCTCATCGTGACCAACGGCCAGCTCACCCTCACGCACCCCAACCTCCAAGGCCGCCTCATTCAAGTCGAGACCAGCCCCGACCTCAGCACCTGGACCCGCTGGCTCCACCCCGACAACACCGGCCTCCCGATGCCCGGCCCCGGCACCACCCAGTTCACCGCCCCCACCTCCGAAGCCCCCCGGCAGTTCTTCCGCCTGCGGATTGAGGAGCAGTAGAAAGTTGGGAACTCGCCACCCGTTTCGACATCAGCATCCACCACCGGCACCCACACGCGTAACCTCTTCACCAAACTCAGCGTCCACAGCCGCGCCGTAGCCCGCGCCATGCGAGAGAGACTGGTGTGACGCACTCTAATCACCCTCGAGCCTGGAAGACCATGGATTGGGCATTTGAATCGCCAGCTCTTGGCTCAAGGACTTGAAGAACTCGATGAGGCGATCCGCTTTGGCTTTGAGAATCGCGTCGGTTTTGAGTTTATCGAGGAAGGGCTGATCGCCGCGCCCTTCGTCAGCGACGTGCGCGGTCATCAGGCGGGCGTAAAGCGTGGCGCGGTCGTCAGTGGCGATGTTCATGCCGTAGGGTTCGGCGAAACCCTGCCACTTGGTGTTGTCCTTATAGAAGCGCAGTTGGCTAGGCCCGGCGGCTCCGCCGGGACTGCCTATTTTGTATCGGAAGCCCTCTTGGTTGAGGCTGTCCCAGTTGGTGCCGTAGATGGGGCTGCCTTCCTTGGAAAACTCTCGGTCCATCAGGTGCAGCACCTCGTGGTGAATGGTGCGGCGGAGGAAGTCCATGGATTTGACCACCGCTGGATCAAAGGTGCGCAGGCCGTAGGCGAACGAGGCCTGCGGCAGCCAGCTCATGCCTTGTCCGGCGACTCCTGCGCCTCGGAAAATGAAGGTGTCGAGCATGTAGAGGTTCTTCACGTTGAGCCGCTCGGTGATCTGCTCGGGATAGATCTCCAACTGCTCGCGGCACATGCGCATGAACACTTTGAACTCGGTGAACTTCTTGTCGGTGAAGTAGGAGTATTCCAGCCGCACTTTCACCGGCATGGGCGGCGCTTCGGAGCCGGGTTCCCACAGCACTTTGAAGCCCCACTGCTCCTCCAGCTTGCGGATGTCGCTTTGGATCTCGGGATCGACTTTGATCTTATCCACACTGTGCGTGTCGGTCAGATCGTTGAGGCAGACGACGCGCTGATGCTCGGGAATGGTGGCAAGCGCGGACCAGAAAGCTTCATCGAACTGCCGATCGAGCGATGTCATCAAAGCCTTCACGAGGTCGATGCGCTGCTTCAGTTTGGTATCGGTTTTGGCGAGCGTAAGCAGTTGATTAAACTCCCAAGCATCCCACAGCATCTGGTAGAGTCCCTCTCGGGTGTTGCTTGTCTTCGTGAGCCGTTTCGCGCTCTCGGTGTCGAGCTTCGAGTCATCGGACTCCAGCGTTTTCCAGTTTTCGAGGTCGGGCGGCGAATCGGGGGACTTTATGTCCGCAAGCAGGTCGTTGAACAGCGTGCGGTGAATGTAACCACGACCAAGCACTTCGACCGAAGGAGTCATGGTCGTCGGCACGGTCACGAGGATCGAATCACTGCCTCTGTCGGCAATGAAGGTCGGCGAGTAGGTCACCGCCGGGCCTTTGGCGGACTTGGAGATGTAGGCGTTCGCTAAGACGAGATTCTTGGAGCTGTGCTTCTGGATGAATCCAGCCGGATAGCGTTTCAACTCAGCTTCCACCCAGGTGAGGATTTGCAGTGCGTTGTCGTGATGCTCAGGCTTGAGCGCGGTTACAGTATAGTTTTTGGCAAACACCGGATCATCGGCGCGAGCGAGCTTCAGGGAGAGCCCGAAGTCAGTTTGGAATCGCTGGGCGACCTCGATGAACTTAGGGTCTTGCTCAATCGCTTCGCCAGCAAAAGCTGAGACCGTGAGCATCAGCACTGCGGCGAGGAAGAAAGATGTTTTGAAGCGAAGCATGAGAAACAGAACGTAGCGGCCCCCGTAAGTCGTGCGATGCGCTCATGCAGCAACTTCGCGCATCACGGAGGTAAATACGCGCTGAAGTATGCGTGCGGGTTGTTGCCTCTCAGCTGCGCGAAGAGGTCCAAATGCAGGATTGCCTGTGAACCATCAGCAAGCAGACTGGGATTGCTCATGGAAGACCACGATATCATCATCCTCACCGACGAACGCTACGAGACACCTGACGAGTCACACTGGTATCAGGCGCAGCTGCTCGGCGAGGAGCGGCTCTTGATGGCAGGACTGGAGGCGCGCGGGCTACGCACCGCGCGGGTGGCGTGGTCGATTCGTGATTTTGATTGGAGTCGGACGCGCGCTGCGGTGTTTCGCTCCACGTGGGATTACTTCGAGCGGTTCGCAGAGTTTTCGGCCTGGATGGAGCGTGTCGAAGGCGGCATGCAGCTCTTCAATTCACCAAAACTGGTGCGCTGGAATCTGGACAAACACTATCTGCGGGATCTCGTTGAGCGTGGGGTGAACGTGCCGGTAACGCGGTTCATCGAGCACGGAGAAACGACGTCACTCCGTGAGGTGTTCGCTGACTGTGGATGGAACGTGGCGATTATGAAGCCGGCAGTTTCAGGCGCAGCGCGACACACTTATCGACTAAACGCGTCGAACCTGGAGGCGCATGAATCGGTGCTCCAGGAACTGCTGCGTGTGGAGTCGATGATGGTCCAGCCGTTCCTCGCCAGCGTGCTGACGCAGGGGGAGCTTTCGCTGATGGTGATCGGTGGTTGCTGCACTCATGCGGTGCGGAAGATCGCAAAGCCGGGCGACTTCCGCGTGCAGGATGATCACGGCGGCACGGTGCATTCTCACACTCCGACGGCGGACGAGATTGCCTTTGCGGAGGCGGCAGTCGCCGCTTGTCCGCAGTCGCCACTCTATGCTCGCGTGGATGCGGTGCGGGATGAGTCGGGCGAGCTTTCCCTGATGGAACTGGAACTCGTGGAGCCGGAGCTGTTCTTCCGTTTCCATCCGCCCTCTGCGGATGCGCTAGCGGCGGCCATCGCGGCACGGCTGTGAGCATTTACCGTGCGATCCATGACGAATGCGGCATGATGCTGCACGTGCCGAGCATTCTTTTCATCACCGATCCTTACATCGAGCATCTGCTCGAAGGCGTGGTGGATTTTGCCCGCGAGCAGCGCTGGGCGCTGAATGCGATGATGCGCCGCTCGGGGCGCTTCCCCGAAGGTGTGCGGCCCGATGGCATCATCGCCACCATCGAGCACGACGACACGGCGCGGAGGCTCGCGCGTTTCCGTTGCCCGGTGGTGCAAATTTTGCGGATTCGTGACGAGGTGCGCTATCCGCTCGTGATTCCCGATTACGCCGCTTTGGGCGAAACCGGTGCGCGGCATCTGCTCACACTTGGGCGTCCGCATTTCGCCTTCTACCGCCGCTTCAATGCTGCCGACAGCAATGCCGTGCGCGACGGTTTTCTCCGCACCGTGGGTGACGCGGACTGCGAGGTGACTAAGCTCGATTTCCCTCACGAAACACCCCGCAAAGCCATCAGTGAAAAGGAATGGGAACTGCGTCTCGCCAAAAAGCTGCACGCTCTGCCCAAGCCCTGCGCCATCATGGCTGAGGATGATCGCTGTGGCGCCCAAATCATCCGACTCGCGCTCGATGCAGGTCTGCGAATTCCGGAGGATGTCGCCGTCATTGGATGCGACAATCATCAGCCTGATGTGAATCTCTCACCAGTGCCGCTTACTTCCGTGGACAGCAACCTGCGCGGCATGGGATACGCCGCAGCCGATTTGCTCCAGCGACTGATGTCCGGCAGGCCCGCACCTGCTGCGCCCGTGGTCATTGCACCGCACGGCGTCATCGAGCGCACCAGCACTGCGGCCTTCGTGTGCACGGACAAACGCATCGCCGCCACCGTGCGCCGCATCCGGCGTGACTTTGCCGAGCCACTCGCGGTCGGCACGTTAGCCCGCGAAGCCGCCATGTCCGTCCGTGCGCTACAAACGGGTTTCAAAGCCGCCACCGGTCACTCACTGCGCGACGAACTCATCCGCTGCCGCCTCACCTGTGCGGAGAGATTGCTCGAAGATACCGATTTGAAGATCCAAGCCGTCGCCATTGAGTGCGGCCTCGGCGATGCAAAGAGCCTCACGCGATTCTTCCACCAGAAGCACCAGCGGACGCCGAATGCCTACCGGCAGGCGTTTAGATCGAAGAGCCTATGAAGGAGGATGGACAGCCAAGGACTCACTTCCCGCCCTTGATGAACTCTTCGCGGGAGAGAAGGCCGTCCTTGTCCTTGTCGAACTTGGTGAAGCGGGCGTTGGATTCTTCGGCGTTGGATTGTCTCGCTAAATAATCGTCGAGCGTGAGCTTGGCTTTGCCTGGGTAGAGGCGGTCGTAGCGAACGTCGCGGGGTTCGTCGGTGGAGGCGGCAGCGGGCTTGGCGGGAGGTTTGCCTTTGCCTTTTGGTTTGGCGGCGGGATTGAGATCGGTGCCGACGGGCGGGAGGTGTTTGATGAGCGTTTCCAGCAGTTCCTTGTGCTCGGGCTTGTCGGCGAGGCTGATGGTCTCGGTGGGATCGGCTTGTTCATCGTAGAGTTCGGTGGCGATGATTTTGGAACCGTTGCGCTCACGCCAGAAGGTAGCGCGATAGCGGTCGTTGCGGATGCTGTAGCCCATCACGGGGCCTTCAGGAGCGCTGCGTGGGTATTGGCTGATGGCGACATCGGTGGCGGGTGCGGTGGGGTCTTCGATGAACGCTTTCAAGCTGCTGCCGCCGAGGCCGCTCGGGATCGGCAAGCCGCAGACGTCAGCGAGCGTGGGATAGACATCGACGAACTCGACCGGAGCCTCGCACTTCTGCCCGCGGGACGTTGTTCCCGGCACGCTGATGAGCAACGGCGCACGTGCGGCGATCTCGAAGTTCGTGTGTTTGTGCCACAGGCCGTGATCGCCGAGTTGCCAACCGTGATCGCCCCAGAGCACGATGATCGTGTTGTCGGCGAGACCTTCTTTATCGAGCGCATCGAGCACCTTGCCGATCTGCGCATCGGTGTAACTGATGCAGGCATAGTAGCCATGGCGCAGCGTCTTGGCGAAGTCTGCGGGGATGGGATTCTCCTTTGGCACGCCGGGGTAAGCATGGAGCTCGCTGTTGTTGTGCCCGGCAAACTCAGGGCTGCCAACGGGCAGTTTATCCGTGGTGGGCACAGGGATCGTGTTCGGGTCGTAGAGGTCCCAATACTTCTTCGGTGCCACGAAAGGCAGATGCGGCTTCAAGAAGCCCACAGCGAGGAAAAACGGCTCGCTCTTCGATT
>JBILVU010000117.1:0-18267 GCA_044370285.1 Prosthecobacter sp. | reverse complement strand
TGGTGAGGGCATTACGGATGCAGCCCACACCGAAAACTCTCCGCCCACCCACCGCTGAAAACTGCTTGAAGCTGTTTTGACACAGTCTCTGGCGAACGAGCCTACTTACCGCCCCTTCCGCTTCACCACCTGCTGAGTCTGCCGCGTCTTCACCATCAGATCGTGGCCCAGTACGCCGCCAAAGTGCGTCAGCGGATACAAGATGCTCCGGCGGCCAATCAATGTGCCTGGGCTGATGACGCTGTTGCAGCCGATTTCGGCATAGTCACCGATCACGGCACCGAATTTCCGCAGACCGGTCGGCACGATGTCGGACTCCGAGCGCACGGTGACCTCCTGGCGGTCGAGCCGCACATTGGAAAGCACCACACCCGCGCCGAGGTGCGCCCGGTGGCCGAGGACGGAGTCGCCCACGTAGTTGTAGTGCGGCACTTCGCAGTCATCGAAGATCACGCTGTTCTTGAACTCGCAGGAGTTACCCAGCACGCAGCCATCTCCGACGAGCACGTTTTCGCGGATGTAGCAGCCGGCGCGGATCTGGCAGTTCCGCCCGATCCAGGCCGGGCCGCGAATCACGCAGCCAGGCTCCAGCGTGGTGCCTTCGTCGATGAACACATCCTCGCCGATGAAGGCCCCCGGCGGCACCTGGCAGCGAACCTCCCGCTGGAGACGAAACTCAAGGTATTGCTCGATCCGCGAAAGCGCCGTCCACACCGGTGCATCCTCGGGAAAGAGGATGCTGTGCTTCGTGTGAGTGAGATCGAGGTAGTCGCGAGCGTTGAACATGGGAGAGAGTCCGCGAACTTGGCCGGATACAGCCAAAGGCAAAAGGTTTCCCTTGGAAACAAGGGCCGCTTCCATTCAAAATGAGCCGCATGAAGCTCTCCTCCCGTTTTCTGGCCTTTTTTGGATGCACCGTGCACTCCTCGTCCCTTCACAGCGCGGAGGTCGTGGAGCATGAGGGCGCACGCTACCATCTCTTCCGCGTCGATCAGGCTGATTGGTCGAAAATGCAGCTCGCCTGGCTCGGCGCGAAATGTAGCCTGGCAAATAGTGTGAATATGCCAAACATCATTGTAAACTTATGCGCCATTGTGACCATTGTTTTGTCATTGGTTGCCTGCCAAGAACCTGCTCGCGCAAAGCCCATCCGTCACCCGTTTCTGAGCAGTAGCAGCGCATTCTATAATCGTGCGCCACTCAACCTCGATGAAAAATTCTTGTTCGATGAAATATTGGCTACAATGCTGCAACCCTACATTTTGGGAGGCGAGGATGTTTCCAGGTTGTATCAGGGTTTAGAAGAATGGGTAAGTTTGCGCTCTGAGGCCGAGATAGTTGCTACGATTGGTTCAATGGTCTCACAAAAACGTGACGCGGTGCTCTCCTTTGCAGAGCTAGGGTTCGTGAAGTTGCCCCACGAAGTTAAAGCGCTCAAAAAGTCGAACGGCTTCCCTGCTGAACGGATTACTTTGAAGGACAGAGAGCAAAACTGATGAAAAGCAGCCTGACAGATAGTGCATCAACTTGGCTCTTGTGGGCAAAAGGTTTCCCTTGGAAACACGGCCTGCATGCCTTCAAAATGCCGCGCATGAAGCTCCCACCTTGGATTCTCGCCGTTCTTGGCTGCGCCACGCTGACCACTCACCTTCACGGCGCGGAGGTCGTGGAGCATGAGGGCGCTCGCTACCATCTTTTCCGCGTCGATCCGGCGGATTGGCCGAAATTGCAGCTCGCCTGGCTCGGAGCCGATGGAAAGCCGCTGGGCGATTTCAATGGTCTGCGCCGTGAATTGGTCGCGAAAAGTCAGAAGATCGCCTTCGCCACCAACGCAGGCATTTTCGAGCGAGGACCCAAACCCTGCGGATTGACCATCTGCGATGGCAAAGTGCTCGTCCCGCTGAATCTCAAACCCGGCGAGGGGAACTTCTACCTGATGCCGAATGGCGTCTTCTACCTCGATGACCAGCACGGCCCCGGCGTGATGGAGGCAGGTGAATTTGCTCGCAGCGGCCTGAAGCCCCGTCTCGCCACGCAAAGCGGCCCACTCATGCTGCGAAACGGCGTCATCCATCCTGCCTTCAACCTCAACTCACCTAACAAGCGCCTGCGCAATGCTGTCGGCGTGCGCAAGAAGGACAAGCAGATCCTTTTTGCCATGAGCGATCGTGACGACGCGAAGCTCGGCACCGTCACCTTCCATCAATTCAGTCGCTTCTTTCTCCATCTCGGCTGCGAGGATGTTCTCTACCTCGACGGCGATATTTCGAACATGCTGGTGAAGCCACCTGCCGATGCCAAGCTCACGCCGAACACCTTCGCTGGAATGTTTTACATCGCGGAGTGACCCATCACACACGCATACGCGGCGGTGTTGCAGCCCGGCATGGAAACGGCCACGGAGGTCTGTTGATCGCGGCTTTCGAGGGTGGCGAGCACGAGTTGGAGGGCGGCGGAGGCTCCCATGCTTTCGCCGAGGAGCTTCTTCGGACTGTGGCGGGCTTGGAAAGTGAGTTGAGACCAGGCGGCAGCTTCGGCGGCATCGTGTTTGGCGATGCCGTTGTGGTCGTCGATCAGGATGGAAGCGGGCAGCGCGAAGTTCGGGATGAGCTCGCCGCGTTCTTTCCACGAATGGAAGGGCAGCGGGCCGGCGATGCGCTGAATGGATGGGCCTTTGCCAGTGGCGGAAACGAGCAGCGCCCCAGCGCCCTCGGTGGCGATGTGCGCTTCGTGGTAGTAGGTGAGCGCCTCGGCGCTGAGCCAATCGCATTCCTCGGCACCGACGACGAGGCAGTGATCACACACGCCGCAGCTCAGCCACACGGCAGCCATGTCGAGTGCTTCCATGATGGCGTTGGAATTGCCGATGATGGTCGTCACCGCACCATCGGCACCGAGCAGCGCGGCGATGTGGGAGGCGGGCGCATTGAAAACGGTCTCCGGGAAGATGAGCGGGCTGGCCTGTGCGGGATTATCCAGCACCTCCTGATAAAAACGGCCGGTGTAGTTCACGCAGCCATTCATCATGACAAAAAGAATGCCCAGCCGAGGTGGCGGCGTGTCGAAACCCGCATCCTTCAAGGCTTCGAGACAGGCCGCGGCGGCGTAGCGGGAGATCGCGGAGACGCGGCGGAAGCGTGGATGGCGCACCTGCTTCTCCGGCGGGGCAGGGGGCACAGTGCGCACCGGGCAGGGCCATTGCCGCTCGATGCCCGGACGCGGGCAATTCGTCACCGGAAGCTCCACTTTGTCACGAACAGCCCGCAGCAGATCCGCGCTGCTCCAGCCAGCGGCGCTCACCGCACCCACGCCATTGATGTGAAGGCCGGTGGCGTTCATGCGGACCTCCTTTTCATCACGAGAGTGGCGTTCGTGCCGCCAAAGCCGAAGGAATTCGTCAGCGCATGCTCCACCTTCGCGCGGCGGAAAGTGCGCACGAGATCAAATTTCACCGCCGGGTCCACTTCGCGCACGTTGAGGCTCGCGGGCATCCACTGGCCTCGCAGCGCCATGAGGCAGATCACCGCTTCCACCGCTCCTGCGCCGCCTAAAAGATGACCCATCGCCGATTTCGTGGAGCTCACGGCGACGCGTGAGGTGGCCTCACCTGCCCAAGCGGCGATGGCTTGCGCCTCTGCCACATCGTTGAAGGGCGTGCCGGTGCCGTGGGAGTTGATGTAATCGATGTCGGCCGGCGTGAGGCCGGATTGCAGCGTGGCCTGCGTCATCGTGCGGATGGCCGCATTGCCCATCGGATCAGGCTGCGTGAGGTGATGGAGGTCCGTCGCCGTCGCGTAACCCGTCACATCGGCCAGCGCCTCCGCTTGGCGCACTTCCTCAGCTTCCAAAATCATCACCGCCGCGCCTTCGCCGAGTGCCAGGCCATCGCGAGCGGCATCAAAGGGTCGCGGAATGCCGCTGGGTGCCAGCGCCTTGAGCGAATCAAAGCCTGCGAAGACCAGTTTGGCCAGCGCATCATAGCCACCGGCCAGCACCCTCTTCGCCCGGCCGCTGCGGATCATTTCGACACCCCAGCCGATGGCATTCGCACCCGAGGCGCAGGCATTGGACACGATGATGATCGGCCCCCGCCAGCCGAGCTCTGCGGCGATCTCATTCATCTGCCGCTGGGGCTGATAATGCTCCGCACGCGAAAGCTGTCGGCGATGACGGCCTGGATCACTCACCGCCGTCTCAAAGTAAGTCTCGCCGAGAGACATCGCCCCGGCGGAGGTTCCGATGATGACCGCATCGATGCCCTCCATCGTCGAACGACCGCTCTGTGCCAGCGCCTCACGCAGCGCCAGCATGAGCATTATGCTTCCCCGGTCCGCATAGGAGGTTTTGATCGGCATCGGAATCTTCGGCGGCAGATCCACGATGCCCGCCGTCTTGGCCACAAAGCCCTCCACACCAAATAGCTCCGGCGGCACCGGCCGAAACGCCATGCGATCCGCCTCAAAGGAGGCCTCGTTCGCCTTCCAGCCAATGCCCAGCGGCGAGACGATGCCCGCTCCGGTGATGGCGATGCGTTGGAGGTTGGAATCTGACACGAGAAAAAGGAACCGGGGTGGGGGACTGACCGACGAGTGCGGTACGCGGGATTTAGCCTCACGGATTCGGACTGCAAATTCTGTTTGGTCTGGCGGCGGTGCCTCTGCGGTTGATTTCATGCCGCCGAACCTTTAAACCCTCACCATGCTCGAAGCCCTCAACGTCCGCCTCGAAGTGCCCGGTCCGGGCGATTCGGAAGAGAATGACACGCTGCGCCTGCTCGACGAGGTGAGCTTCACCGTGCCGCCGGAGCATCTGCTGGCGATTGTGGGACCCTCCGGCTGCGGGAAGACGACGCTGCTGAAAGTCATCACCGGCATCCTCGAGCAGACGGAAGGCGAGCTGAAGTGGGACGGGCGTGATTTGAAGGAGGAGGAAGACCTTCACCCCGGAGATCTCGGCTATGTGCCGCAGTTCAGCGTGGCCTTTGATCTGCTCACCGTGGAGGAAAGCATCGCCAGTGCCATGGCGCTGCGTACGCAGCTTTCGGATACGGAAGAGTTCATCCCGGCACTCGATTACATCCTGGAGGTCACCGGGTTGACGGACCTCGCTGAACGCCGCGTGAAAGTGCTCTCGGGAGGGCAAAAACGTCGTCTCGGCTTGGCGTTGGAGCTTGTCACCGATCCCTGCCTGCTGCTCTGCGATGAGGTGACGAGCGGCCTCGATCCGAAAAGCGAGGCAGAGATCACGAAGCTGCTCCACAAGCTTTCTCGCGGTCATCCGAAGCGTGTCGTGATCAACGTCACCCACAGCCTCGCCAGCCTGACTGACTACGACAGCATCATGGTCATGTATCAGGGCCGTCTCACCTACCACGGCCCGCCGAAGGCGCTGATGCACTACTTTGGCGTCGAGCATCCCGAGGATGTCTATCGTCGCCTCACGGAGCGTCCGGCCAATGAATGGGCCGATTCATGGAACCGCAAACGCGAGAGCTACTACCAGCAATTTGGCTTTGAGGCCAAGGTGAAGGCTCCTGAGGACACCGAGGAAGAAAAAGATCCCGAGGAAGACATCATCCCGCATCATGAATTCCCGCCGATTGAGCTGCCGGCGGTCACCACGCAGCTTTTCGTGCTGCTGCGCCGTCGCTGGACGATCTTCCGCCGCGATAAATCGCAGGTCTGGCTGCACCTCGCCATGCTGCTGGGCTTTCCGCTGCTCGTCGCCATCTTCGCACTGGATGGCATCAAGCCGCTGCGGGCACTCTCGACCTATCAGGATCAAAACATCGGCGTGGAGCTGGCGAAGCGTGCGCAGCATCAAATCGAGCAGCTCAATGCTGGAAGTCTCGTCAGCGGCCTCATCATGCTCCAGGTGGTACTCGTGACCTTGATGGCGAGCAACAACGCCGCGCGTGAGATCGCCTCCGAGCGGCTCATTTTGGAGCGTGAGAAGCTCGGCGGCCTTAGCCCGCTCGCTTATGTGGGGAGCAAGGTCATCTTCCTCGGCGTCTTCGTGCTGGCGCAGAGTTTATGGATGGGGCTTTTCGTCGAAATGATCACCGGTGGGCTGCCGGGTGACCTCGTCATCAAGCTAGCGCTGCTCGTTTTGGCCTCCGCCGCCATGACGAGCGTGTGCCTCGGCATCTCCGCCACCAGCCGCACACCGGAAAAGGCCACGATTTTGAGCATCTACCTCGTCGGCTTCCAGCTCCCGCTTTCCGGCGCGGTGCTTACCTTGCCCGATTGGCTGGAAAACTGGGTCCAGCCGCTCATTGCCGCCTTCTGGAGCTGGAGCGGCAGCCTCACCAGCATGCGCAGCACCGCCTTTTACGATGCCGTGAAGCAAGTGACCGCCACGGATCTCATCGCCCCGTCGATCTGCGGCTTTGTGCTGCTCGTGCATGTCCTCATCGGCCTGAGCATGAGCCTTGTGGGCGTGCAAAAGAGCCAGTGGGAGTGAGAATTCGCCAAGCCTATACCATTGGCAGTATCTTGCTCATGGCGAGCGTCACCAGCAGGCCGATGATGGAGTCGGCGGTGAGCTGCACGCTCCAGGTGCGCAGTGTTTCCTTCTCCGTCATGCCGCTGAGGCGGCTCACGACCCAGAAGCCGCTGTCGTTCATCCACGACATGAACATCGCGCCGAAGCCGATGGAGGTGAAAAGATAGAGCGGATGGCAGCCGAGATTGCCGCCGGTGATCATCGGGGCCATGATCGAGGCGGCAGTGAGCATCGCCACGGTGGCGGAACCTTGCGCCACACGCACCACGGCGGCAACCAGCCAGCCCAGCAGCACCAGATTGATGCTGTAACCTTTCGCGAGTTCCTCCACCGCACCGCCCACACCTGCGCTGCGCAAAGCGAGGCCAAAAGCACCGCCCGCACTCGTGATAAGGATGATCATGCCCGCCGTCTCCAACGGTGGGCCGACAAGTTGCTCCAGTTTCTTCAGTCCAAAGCCACGCTGCTTCGCCAACACCCACAGCGAGATGACCGCGCCGATGAACAAAGCGATGTTTTTGTGCCCGATGAAGTCTACCCAAGCTCGCACGGCTTTGAAACCCACCTCGCCGCCAAATAGGCTCACCATCGAAACGCCCCAGCCGGTGCCTTTGGCCGCTGCGCCATGCGCCAGCTCGAAAACAGTCGTCAGGCTGATGAGGAAAATCGGCAGCAAGACGGGCGTCATGCTCCAGAAGAAGGAGGGAAGCTCGCTTTCGGGCTTGTCACTCACGCCTTTCAGCTCGTCGAGCGAGAGGCCGTTCGTCTCGCGCAGCGGCACCTCGGTGCGGGCATTGAGCCACTTGCTCACGAGGAAGCCGAAGAAGCAGGTGATAGCGCCGATGACCATGCCGCCCACGAGTGATTCGCCCACATTCAGGTTCAGGCTTTCCACCACGGCCACCGGGCCGGGATGCGGCACCGTCATCGAATGCGTCACCGTGCCACCGCAGCACACGGCGAGGATGTACAGCGTGTAGTCCTTCCCGGTGCGCATGCGCAGCGCCATCGCCAGCGGCGCCATGAGCATGAACATCGTATCGAAAAAGATCGGAGCACTCAGGATGAAGGTGCTCCACAGCAGCGCCCATCCGGCTCGTTTTTCACCGAAGAAGGCCAGGAAACGCCGCACCACCTTGTCTGCGCCACCGCTTTCCATCAGGCACATGCCGATCACCGCCGCGAGGGCGATGGAGATGGCAATGTCACGCGCCGTATCACCCAGCCCCTTTGACACCATCTCCACCACGCCCACCATCGACGACATGGTCTTCACCTTGCCGTCCTTTTGCACGATGTCCCAGGAGTCCTGCCCCGTCATCAGCCCCGCGAGCATCGCCGCCAAGATCAAAGCCAGAAAGGCATGCAGGCGCAGCACGCTGATGCCCACGATGATGAAGGCGACGCTGACAGCGAGAACGACGAAGGGCCAGTAGCTGGCCGAGGTGGCGGCAAGGAAAAACATGGCCGCGATGCTGGCGGTTGGCGGAGGAGGCGTCAAGGAATGGCGTCAGCCTTCCTCACGCCTCCTTCTTCGCCCCCAGGCCCAGTTTGAAGACAATCGTCGCCGCGACGAGCATCGAGCCACAGAGGTAGTACAGGCCGCCAGCGTACGATCCGGTCAGTGTTTCCACCTTGCCCATGATCGTGGGGCCGAGGAAGCCGCCGAGATTGCCCACCGAATTGATCAAACCAATGCTGCCTGCCGCCGCGGCCTCCGCGAGGAAGAGATTCGGCAGCGACCAAAAGGCTGGCATGTAGGCCTTGAAGCCGGCGAAGGCGATCATGAAGAAGGCCACCGTCACCACCAGATTCCCCTGGGTGAAGGGCAGCAGCCCCAGCGCCGCCGCACCCATCACGATCGGCAGCGTGGCATGCAGGCGGCGTTCCTTGAAGCGGTCCGAACTCCAGCCGGTGAAGAGCTGGCCGAGCACCGCCATGAAGGGCGGCAGCATGATCAGCCAGGTCAGATCATCCATGCTCAGCTTGTACCAGTCCTTCAGGATGCTTGGCATGAAAAACTCGATCCCGTAACTGCCGGTGACGGTGCAAAAATACGCCAGTGCCATCAGCAGCACCTTCGGATGCCGCAGGGCCTCTCCCACGGTCATGCGTTTGCCACGCGTGCTATGTGCACGCTCCTCGGCGAGCTGCGTTTCGAGTGCTTCGCGTTCCTCCGGCGTGAGCCACTTCGCCTGCTGTGGACGGTCGGTGAGCAGAAACAGCACGCCAAAGCCCAGTAGCACGGCGGGAATCGCCCAGAAGACATACACCCATTGCCAGCCCTGCATGCCCATCACCAGCGGATGCGTGATCGTCTGCCCATCCACGATCTCCGTCGTGCCGATCTTGAGCAGCGCATTGGAGATCTTCGGGCTCAGCACCTGCGCAAACGGCGTGGCGATGAGGAAATACGACAGCGCCTTGGCCCGATCACGACTGGTGAACCAATGCGTCAGATACACGATCACACCGGGGAAGAAGCCCGCCTCCGCCAGCCCCAGCAGAAAGCGCACGAGGTAAAACTGGTTCGGCGTGGTCACGGCAGCGGTCAGCCCGGCCATCAGGCCCCAACTCACCATGATGCGGCAGATCCACTTTCGAGCGCTCCAGCGCTCCACCATCAGCGAGCCGGGGATTTCGAGCAAAAAGTAGCCCAGGAAGAAAACACCCGCGCCCAGGCCGATCACCGCATTGTCAAAGCCTGGCAGCGCCTTCACCATCGTCAGCTTGGCCACGGCCACGTTCTGGCGGTCCACATAGGCGATCACATAGCTCAGAAACAGCACCGGCAGCAGGCGGCGGAAGGCTTTGCGCCGGGCGGAATCGAGGGGTGAGAGGGCAGGGGAGGTCATGCGGCGCGGAGAATGGCGGCAGGAGATCGCGAAACAAACCGCTTTCTCTCCACACGATCACAAAATGCCCACTTCACGGGCCATTCGGATCATGATCCGCCCCAAGAAAACCCTTGTCGCACGCGTAGCCTCGCAGCTAGCCTCGTTGGCGTCACTTAATCACCCATAAACTGAGATCTCATCCGTGAAGTTCAAATGCCCCACCTGTGAAACGCAGCTCAACGTCGAGCCGGAAATGGCCGGAAAACTCGTTCGCTGCCCTGGCTGTGATTCGAAGCTGCAAATCCCTGCGGGAGGCCTGCCCGCTCCCAGTGGTCTGCCTTCACCCAGCAGCCTCCCCGCGCCGGATCTCGCCTCCGCACCTGCTGGAGCACCGGCCTCGGAGGCTGAGGAGCATTCACAGGCACCCACCGCACCTGATTTGCTCGTCGAGCAAAACCGCAATGCACGCGGCGGCTGGGAAGAGTCCGATCCCACCAATCCGAATCCCATGCTCGCCTTTGGCATCGGCTTCGTGATCTTCCTCGTCTGGATCGGCGTGCTGTATCCCTTCAAGGCACCCGATGGCACCGCCGCCGCGAACTACACGGTCATGCAGTTCATCGCTTCGCTGTTCTTCAAGCATGCGCTCGTCAGCTTCACAAACACGCTCTTCTTCACCTGGTCCATGGCCATCCTGTATCTCAAACTGCAGAAGCTGAACCATCAAAAGAAGGCGCTCCTGCTCGATGTGCTGCCTTGGGAGATCGGCTCCGAGATCAACCGCGACAACGTGGGCCAGTTCATCGACCACCTCTACCGCCTCCCCCATCGCCTGCGTGACAGCATGATGGTGAACCGCATCCGCAAAGCCCTCGAACTCTTCGAGGTGAAACAAAACACCGGGGATGTCACCAACATGCTCTCCAGCCAGAGCGATATCGACGGCATGCGCATCGGCGGCAGCTTCTCCCAGCTCAAAGCCTTCCTCTGGGCCATTCCGATCCTCGGTTTCATCGGCACCGTCATTGGTCTCTCCCACGCCATCAGCGGCATGAACTTCGCCGGCATGGACGACCCCAATTTGATCAAAGCCACTTTGGGCAATGTCACCGGCGGTCTCGGCACCGCCTTCGATGCCACGCTGCTCGGCCTCGTCTTCGCCCTCGCGCTGAATTTCCCACTCAATGCCATGACGAAGGCCGAGGACGATTGCCTCAACGACATCGACGCCTTCTGCAACGAGGTGCTCCTCCCCCGCCTCAACGACGGCGGCAGCATCGCCGGCGGCAGCACCGAGGGCATCATGGACACGCTCGTCAAAGCCGTGGCCAATTCGCAGAAGGAATTCCTCATCGACCTCAACACCCTCTCCGCCCGCCTCATGGAGCAGGCCGCGAATCTCGACCGCCGCGCCACCGAGCATCAGGCACGCGTGGATCGCGAATTCGCCACTGCTTTGACGATCATGCGGGAAAAGATGACCGATGCCGTCACCGAAAACGTCAACAAGACCAGCGAATACATCCGCGCCCTCTCCAGTGGCATTCAGAGCCTCAATGGCGTGCTTTCCCAGCTCGGTGAAAAACAAATCCTCATCCATCAGGTGAAGAAAAAAGGCTGGTTCAGCCGCTCGGAGTAACCGCCCCATCCCGCTTCTATGGCCAAACGCAGACCTGCCGCCAAAGACGAAATCCTCCTGATTCCGTTTCTGGACATCCTGTGCTCCCTCATCGGCGTGCTGGTGCTCATCATCGTGGTGATGTGCCTCTCCATGACGCAGCAGACGGAAGGCCGCACCGCCGAGGAAATGGAGGATGCGGTTGCAGCCAAGCGCCTGCGCAAAGAGATCATCGAGACCAAAAAACAAGAGATCGTCGTCAACGAGAAGATCGCCACGCTCGACGAGCTCAAAAAGCAGATCGAGGAGCGCCAGCAGCGCTTCATCAAGCTGCGCAAACTCCAGTCCACCTCCAAGGAGATCCTCGAAACCAACCAGAAGCTCTCCCAGCAGATGCAGAAGGAGCTGGATGACCTCATGCTCGAACTCGACGGCCTCAAAAAGCAGCAGGCCGAATCCAAAGCCGCGCTCGAAAAACTCGCCGCCGAACTCAAAGAACGCCAAGTGCCCGCCGATAAGAAAGTGCCGCCCGTAGTCGTCCAGCCCTCTGGTGGCGGCATGGCAGCCGATACCAAGGTTTTCTTCGTCGAAGCCACTGCCGGCCGCCTGAAAATCCTCAGTGCTTGGGGCAAGGATGACTACCCGCTTTCCGCCACCGCCGAGGTCGTGCTCGCCGATGTCGTCTTCAATCACTTCCTCACCGAAGTCGCCAAGATCCCCAACGCTCTCGTCCTCTTCCTCATCCGCGATGACGGCCAGGCCGCCTTCAACAACGGTGCCGGCCGTGCCGACAACGATTACAAAGTCCGCATCGGCAAACTCCCCATCCCCGGCCGCGGCGTGCTCGATCTCGCCATGTTCGACAAATTCCGCGGCAAAATCTCCCCGCCACCCGCCGCTCCCGCTCCGCCGCCTGCGGCTCCGGCTCCCGCCAAGGACGACGCCAAGAAGAAAGCCGCAGCCCCCAAGAAAGCGGCCGCAAAATGACGAATTCATCAATCCGAATGACGAAAGAACTCCCAATGCCGATTGCCGAAATGGCCTGTCCTGCGCAGGTCGGCGGAAGCCTTTCGTCATTCGAGCTTCGTCCTTATTTCGTCATTCGGGATTCCTCATTCGTCATTCTCCGCTCCACCAGCAAGCATCCATCCAATTCCAGCACGCATGTCGAGACGTAAACACGAAGAACAAGAGCTTCCCTTTGTCGCTCTGATGGACACGATGACGAACGTCGTCGGCGTGCTCATCATCGTGCTCGTCATGGTCGGCCTCAGCGTCTCCAACGTGGTCAAAACCGTGCTTTCGGACCTTCCGCCCGTCACAAAGGAAGAACTCGCGGAGATCCGCGAAAACGCGAAAAGCCTTCCCAAGCTCCCCACGCCCGAGCAGCTCGAAGAACAGAAAAAGAAGGCCGAAACGGACCTCAAGAAGATCCTCGAAGAACTCAAGACCGTCGATGTCTCCGACCTCGAATCGAAGATGAAGTCCATGGATCTCGACGAGTATAAAAAGCAGCTCGAAGTCCGGAAAAAGGAACGCGAAGCCCAAAAAGCCGCCACCGACAAGCTCCAGGCCGAAGTCGAGCGTTTGAAAGCCCTACTCGATCAAACGCCCGTCTATCAGCCGCCACCGCCCAAATACGTCCGCCTGCCGAATCCGCGCCCGTATCCTGAAAAGCCAAACGAGACCCGCGTGCTCGTCGCCAAGCAGGGCGTGCTCAGCTTCAACCAGCCGAAGTTCATGCAGCCCATTCTCGACGGCATGGAGAAGGTCAAATCCCAGCTCGAATACCAGCGAGTGGAATATCCCATCTTTGCCAAGCTCATGGAAAAGATCCTCGGGGCCAACGCCACCAAGGCCTGGCCGGAAATCGCCCCGCTGGTGAACCGCATGCAGATCGAGCATGCCGCCGAAACCTACAAAGTCCTCGCCGAAGGTGGCATCACACCGAACAAGCAGATCCTCGAAGCCATCGCGGACCTTTCCATTCCCACCCGCAGCACCATGCCCGTCGTCGCTGCGGCCATCGTCAGCGCCAGCAAGGGCAGCACCGCCGATTGGGTGAAGCTCGATCCCTCCCGCGATCCCGCCACGCCCATCATCAAAGCCACCGCCTCCGGCGGGAAGATCACCTTTGGCTGGGGTGCCAAAACTGCCGAGGTGAAGGCCAATCCGAAGGACGTGCTCGATTACTTCATCAAAGACCTCGCCAAGCTCAAAGGCATCGAAGACGCCAGCAAGGCCCGCACGGTTTACGACATGACGCGCATCGTCTCGCTCCTGCAACGCGCCGCCACCAATCCCCTGCTCACCGGCTCCTACACCTTCGAGCCAGATTTTCAGCCCACGCTCGCCTACATCCGCCTCGCCTTGAAACCCAAAGGCGGCGGCGGCGAAACCATTGAGGCCCTCAAGCAGCCCAATTCCGCCTTCATCCGCCTCATGCGTGATGTGAAGGCCGATCCGAATGGCGTCGTCCTCTTCCAGGTCATGCCCGATGCCTTCGACGCCTACCTCGAAGCCCGCAAAGTGGCCGATGAGGTCGGCGTGTCCGCCACCTGGGACTTCCTCGCCAAGCTCGACCTCGCCGTGAATCTCACCACCTACGAGATTCAGCGACTCGAGCCTGCGCCCGTGCGCAAGCCCACGCCCGCAGGCACCGCCCCCGTCGGCATCGCCCCGCCGAAAAAGACCCTCGATTGAGGTCACGGCGGTTTTTTCCATCGAAACGAGCGGTCAAATCAGGCCACTCACTTCGTTCTTTGAGGTGATGAAGCCACCCTTCTTCCTTTTTCTCCTCGCCGCGACTGCCCACGCCGTCGATTTCAATCGCGACGTGCGCCCCGTGCTCGCCCAGCAGTGCTTCACCTGCCACGGCATGGACGACCACGGTCGCAAAGGCAAACTCCGCCTCGATTTGCCCGAATCCGCCCACGGCAAAGGCAAGTCCGGCGAGATCGCCATCGTACCCGGCAAGCCGGATGCCAGCGAGGTCGTGAAACGCATCCTCTCCACCGACGAGGACGAGGTCATGCCGCCGCCGCACACGAAGAAGGTGCTCTCCGACAAGGACAAGGCCACGCTCAAAGCCTGGATCGCCGAGGGCGCGAAGTATGAGGCGCATTGGGCCTACTCACCGCCGCAGCCTTCCAAGGATCCGAAGGCCAGCATCGATCTCTTCATCCACCAGCGTCTCGACAAAGAAGGCCTCAAACCCTCCGCCGAAGCGGATGCCTACACGCTCGTGCGCCGTGTGTATCTCGACCTCATTGGCTTGCCACCGTCACCAGCCGAGGCGGATGCATTTGTGAATGACAAGTCACCCGATGCTTACGAGAAGCTCGTCGATTCCCTCCTTGCCTCTAAACAGTACGGCGAACGCTGGGCCCGCCGTTGGCTGGATCTCGCCCGCTACGCCGACACCAACGGCTTTGAAAAAGACCGCCCGCGCCAGATCTGGCCTTACCGCGACTGGGTGGTGAAGGCGCTGAATGACGACATGCCGTTCGATCAGTTCAGCATCAAGCAACTCGCTGGCGACATGCTGCCGAATGCCACGCCGGAGGACATCATCGCCACCGGCTTTCATCGAAACACGATGCTCAACGAGGAAGGCGGCATCGACCCGAACGAATACCGCTTTTACGCCATGGTGGACCGCGTCGGCGTCACCGGCACGGCCTGGATGGGCCTCACGTTGAATTGCTGCCAGTGCCACACCCACAAATACGATCCCATCCTGCACACCGACTACTACAGCGTCATGGCGCTGCTGAACAACGCCGACGAACCGACCTACCACATCCCCACGCCGGACATCGAAGCACAGCAAAAAGCTCACGCCGCGAAGATCTCCAAGCTTGAAGCCGATTTGCCGAAGAAGTTCCCCGGAGGCGAAGCGGCACTGCAAAGCCGTTTCGCCGGCTGGATCGAAGGCGAATCCAAACGCGCCTCCAACTGGCAAATCATCCGCCCCACCGCCATGAAGACCACCCTGCCGCATCTCGAGCAGCAGCCCGACGGCTTCATCCTCGGCAGCGGCGACATCTCGAAGAGTGATGTCTATGATTTGAGCTTCAAAGCACCGATCAAAGGCGTCACCGCCATCAAACTCGAGGTCGCCAGCCATCCCAGCCTGCCGAATGACGGCCCCGGCCTCACCAATTACGAAGGCCCCCTCGGCGGCTTCTTCCTCAGCGAAATGCAGGCTTTCCAAAACGGCCAGCGAGTGACCATCGCCCGCGCCGAGGCCACCAACGACGAAGAGGAAGACCGCATCAACGATCAAGCCGCTACGCAGCCCAAAGCCAAAGCCAAAGCGAAGGCCAAAGCCGCGAGAGCTCGCAAAACCAACAACGCCTCCGCCACGCTCGACGCCGAGATGTCCAGCGGCTGGCAAGTGCTCGGCGGATACGGCCAGAGCCACGCCGCCGTGTTCCATTTCGAAAAACCAATCGATCTGACGAACGGCTTCGATTTGAAGATGCTCTTCGAAAAGCACTTCGCCTGCCCGTTTGGCCACTTCCGTCTCTCCGTGACCACCAGCGATCACGCCGAGGCCACCGGCCATCCGTTTGAAGTCGAGAACGCCTTGGCCAAGGAGAGGGACTTGCCAAGTCCCTCCAAATCCGGGCTTGGCAAGCCCGGCTCCTTGATGCTCCAGCGCTTCCTCGAAACCGCGCCCGAACTGAAGCAAGCCGCCGCGCCCTTGCTTGCTGCTCGTCGCCAAATCCCACGCGGACAGCCCACGCTCGCGATGAAGGAGCGCCCCGCCTCCAATCCGCGCCCCACGAACCGCTACCATCGCGGCGAATACCTCCAGCCGAAGGAAACCGTGCCTCCCGCCGTGCCCGCCTTCCTGCCTTCCTTGCCGAAGGATGCCCCCGCGAACCGACTCACCTTCGCGAAGTGGCTTTTCGCTCCCGAAAACCCGCTCACCGCTCGCGTGACGGTCAATCGTCAGTGGCAGGCCTTCTTTGGTCGCGGCCTCGTGAAGAGCTTGGAAGACTTCGGCTATCAAAGCGAGCCTCCCAGCCACCCCGAGCTACTCGATTGGCTCGCCGTGGAGTTTGTGAAGCAAGGCTGGAGCTTGAAGAAGCTCCACAAGCTCATCGTGATGTCGCAGACCTACAAGCAAACCAGCCGTAGAACGAGTTTTCCAACTCGTTCAGAACCCAGCGAGTTGGAAAACTCGCTCTACGTCATCGCCCCACGCTTCCGCCTCGATGCCGAAATCATCCGTGATGCCGCGTTGAAGGCCGCAGGCGTTTTGTCGCCGAAAATGGGCGGCCCCGGCGTGTATCCACCGCAGCCTGCCAGCATCACTTCCGAGGGCACCTACGGCAAATTTGAGTGGAAGACCAGCGAGGGTGAGGACCGCTACCGCCGCAGCCTCTACACCTTCACGAAGCGCACCGCGCCCTTCGCCATGGCCACCACCTTCGACGCCCCGACCGGCGAAGCCTGCCTCGCCAAGCGCGATGTCTCCAACAGCCCGCTGCAAGCCCTCACGCTGCTGAATGACCAGATGTTCATGGAAGCCGCCCAAGCCATGGCCAAAGCCGTCATCGCCGCCTCCCCCGACGACGACACCCGCCTCACCAACACCTTCCGCCGCTGCCTCACCCGCCCGCCCGCCGCCGATGAGCTCACCATGCTCAAAACCTTCCTTCAAAAGCAACGCACCCAAAAACTCGACGGCGAAGCGCTGTGGACGGCGGTGTGCCGTGCGGTGCTGAATCTGGACGAAGCCATTACGCACCCATGATCATCGCATCGACAGCCAACGCCGAAGCACGGAGCGCGAGTATGGCGAAGCCTACTCGCCACGATTTCGCTCTAGCGCTCACCATGTTCCCCAAAGCGGCGAGTGGTCTATCGACACACTCGCGCTCCAACTTTTCATCTCTTTAGACCATGAACACCCCCAACATCACCCGCAGACACTTCTTCAACGATTGCGCCGTCGGTACTGGCAAGATCGCGCTGGCTTCGTTGCTGGCGGAATCGGCTTATGGAGCGTCGAAAAGCCCGAATGTGGCATCGCCGACGCATTTTGAGCCGAAGGCGAAGGCGGTCATTCACATGTTCATGGCGGGTGCGCCGTCGCAGCTCGAGCTGTTCGATCACAAGCCGATGTTGACGAAGTATGAAGGCAAGCCGCTGCCGCCTTCGGTGATCGGTGGGCAGCGTTATGCCTTCATCCGGCCGGATGCGGCGGTTTTGGGGCCTCGCTTCAAGTTTGCGAAGCATGGTCAGTGCGGTGCGGAGCTTTCGGAGGTGCTGCCTCATCTGGCGACGGTGGTGGACGACATCGCCATCGTGAAATCCTGCCGCACAACGCAGTTCAACCACGCACCGGCGCAGATTTTCATGAACACGGGCTTCTCGCAGCCTGGACGGCCCAGCATGGGCTCGTGGGTGACGTATGGTCTCGGCGCGGAGACGCGGGATCTGCCGAGTTTTGTCGTGATGAGCACTGGCAGCGGCATCAGCGGCGGCGCGGCGTGCTGGAGCAGCGGCTTTTTGCCGAGCGTGTATTCCGGCACGCGCTTCCGCAACACAGGCGATCCCATTTTGAATGTGAGCACGCTGGAAGGTATTACGCCCGACACGCAGAAGGACACCATTGACCTCATCAATTCGCTCAACCATCGCCGCCTCAAACTCGATGGCGATGGCGAGACGGCCACGCGCATCGCGAACTACGAGATGGCCTATCGCCTACAAACCTCCGCGCCGGAGCTGATGGACCTCACGAAGGAAGACAAGGCCACGCTCGAACTCTACGGCTGCGATCCGAAGGTGCCGTCCTTTGCCCGGGCCTGCCTGCTCGCCCGGCGCATGGTCGAGCGCGGCGTGCGCTTCATCAACATCTACAACGAAGGCTGGGACGCGCACAGCAACGTCGAAGGCAATGTGCGCAACAACTGCAAGAACACCGACCAGGCCAGTGCCGCGCTGATCAAAGACCTCAAACAACGCGGCCTGCTCGACAGCACGCTCGTCGTCTGGGGCGGCGAATTCGGCCGCACGCCGATGGTCGAGGCCAGCGTGTCGCTCGGTCGCAGCATGGGCCGCGATCATCATCCGCAGGCCTTCACCATGTGGATGGCCGGCGGCGGCATCAAAGGCGGCGTCACCATGGGCGCGACGGACGAAATGGGCTTCAACATCATCGAAGACGAAGTCCACGTGGCCGACATCCACGCGACGATCCTGCATCAACTCGGCATGGATCACGAACGGCTGTCCTTCCGCGCTGCGGGCCTCGATTTCAAACTGACGGGCGTGGAGCCGTGCAAGGTG